>JBEIUI010000180.1:0-3421 GCA_040374425.1 Verrucomicrobiia bacterium
CACCCCTCACAATTGGCCTCCAGCCAGCGGGCGTATTCCTTTTCTCCAATCTCCCCGGCGGCAAGGGCCAGCGTCTGAATCACCGCATCCGCTTCCGCCGCCATAAATGCCCGTCCGTTGAGTTCGAGAAAGATCGCGCCAATCGCAAACCCGATCCGCTTGTTGCCATCCACGAACGGATGATTTTTGACCAATCCAAACGCGTATGCCGATGCGAGTTCGCAGACGGTTGGCTGGCCGTATGCGAACAGGTTTTCCGGCCGGCTCAATGCGGAGTCCAACAAACCTGCGTCCCTGATCCCATCCGAGCCGCCAAATTCAGCGAGCAGTTGCTCATGCAGGGCGAGCACCGTTTCACGCAAAATCCATTCCGGACGCTTCACTTCGCAAGCTCTCTGAGGGTGTTGCGGTAGCGCGCAACAACGTCCTGCGCGGCCTGCATTTGCCGACTAAAATCGGCCTTCGCCGGACTGATACGCAGACAACCCTCCGGCCCTTCCGTCACGCAAAGCACATCCCCTTCGCCCACTTTCAGGTAGCTCAGAGCCTCTTTAGGGAAAACGACCCCCACCGAGTTGCCGACCTTGCGAAGTTTGAGTTCAAGCACCATAGAAAGATTGTGATTACGAATGTAATAACGCCCATCACAGAAGAAAATCAACCGGCTTTTCGAACGCCCCTTCTCGGCATCGCGGCGTACCGCCCCCCCGTCATCGCCAGCGCGTTTCCCCCACCGAGCCTGCAGCTCTGTCACCTCACGGCCCAGTGGCGCGACCAAAACCCCGGCGAACAGGGCAACATCCGCGATCAAGCCACCGGCGCCCAGCTCGTCTGCCTCTCCAACTTGGAAAACCTCAACGCCCTCTTTATCACCCAAGCCCTGCCCCAATCCGAACGCCTCACCCGACTCAACCAGAGCGCCATCCAGCAGATGAAACTGCTCACGGCCGACCCACGCACGCCCCGGTTGCCCTGATCCGGGGGCAGTGTCATGCATAGAAAACGGCGCTTTCATTCACATGAAACCGGCCACGCGATAACGAAACGCCGCTTTTCTATCCATGTCCTCGCTCTCGCCGCTGCCCCAAGAAGAACGCGCCTACCACGGCAAAAGTCGCGATGGGTGCGGATAAGCAGGGAGGTGCGGGTGTGGATGGCTGGGGACGCACAAGTTCCCAGAGCGCGCAGCAGCCCGGAACGGCCATGTTCCCGGAGCAAACAGAGGCGGTAGCCGGTGGTCGAGCCCAGCGACACCCCCGGAATCCCACACGAAAAACAACGTCGCATCCTGAAGGGATGCCAGCCCGTTGGCCCTCTCTTCGCCCCCGCTACCGGGGTCCCTGCCGAGGGAGGCATTTCCGAGGCAATCACTGCGCCCGCCCTCCCCATCGGGGCCCCGGAGCTCCCCCCCCTGTCTTCAGAAATGCGTCCCAGCATCGAGACCCGCCCGCAACCATCGCAAGAGCGGTTCCCTCGCAGGACCCTCCGTTCTCACCCCTGACCCCTGCCCCCTCACCCCTAAATCTTCCCCCGGTCCCCCCGCGGATGTCCGTCCCCCTCCGGTAATCTCACGGTCGAAATGAAACACATTACCTCGACCGTCACCCGTTCCGTCACCCGCCCCAACCCCCGGATCCTCCCCCTCATGGCGCTGCTGGCGCTTACCCCAGCCACGCCACTCGTCGCCCAGGACAAAACCAACGAAGTCTCCCTGGGCCGCCTCAGCGCCAATCCGTATGCGCCGGACTCCACCTCCAACAAACACAGCCCGTTCGGCAGCCCTTACAGCGCCACCAGCATCCACAACGCGTCTGGCCCCTACGGGAACCGCTACTCCGACACCAGCGTTTCAAACCCTTACGCCCAGAACGCGCCCAAGATCATCGCCGAAGACGGCACCTACCTGGGTCGCCTCAGCGCCAACCGCTACGACGCCGAGTCCGTTTCCAACCCGCACGGCAAATACGGCAGCCCGTATTCCGCAACGAGCATCCACAACCCCTCCAGCCCCTACGGGAGCAAGTTCTCCCCGCTCAGCCCCAACAACCCTTACGCCACCCAAGCCCCCAAACTGAGCGGGACCCGGTAACCGCCGGATCCGAGCGGCGCAACCCGCCAACCGTCCAGAACGCGGGACGGCGGCAGGCAGACGGGCGTTCAGCGCCTCCCCTGCTGCCGCCGCCGTCCCCGATCTGACGGGGGCGCCCTGCGGTTCCCGCTCCAAGCCACACTGCGTCGGGCCACGGCGTTCAGGGTTCAATCCTGTAACCCGCCACCTGCACCGCAACCCACCATGGGGACCGCTTCGGGATCCCTGCGGTTTAGCTCCACTCAAACATTGGCTCTCCACGGGAGAGCGCCCATGGCCGGGGGATTCCGGCCGCAAATCCACCTCTACATTATGGACGACACCACACGCGCTTATCTCTACCGGGCGTTCCGCACCTTCTGTTTACACGGCGACCTCAACGCGGCCCGGATCGGCGCCTTCCGCCGCATTGCACGCAGCTTTTGGCAGGAGCCCCCGGACTCCGTCCTCGCGCAGTTCCTGACCGACGCCAAAGCGGAGGCGCAGAACGCCCTGGGCGGGTCCGTGGATTTTCTGCACGTGGACGTGTTGAGCGGGCTAGAACCCGCGACGCTGGAGGTGGCCTACGCGATGTTGTGGCAACAAGCCCTCGCCCTGCGCGAAGCGGCGCCCATGGCCTGTGTGCGGCTCTGCATGATTGCGTCCTTCGGGGAACAGAAACAGAAGGACCTGCTCGACTCGTGGAAATAACGGGGCGGGTGTGGGTGGCGCGGCTTCGTGTGGAGATTCAGAGTGCATAAAACGCCTATCCCTCCCGGGTGGGGCCAAAAAAGCCGAGCAAGCCCGGTCACCCCAGCCCCCCTCTCACCTTGGAGATTTCCCGTGGAGACTTTAGGTTTTGTGACCTTTTAGATTTTTCGTCGCGTGCGCAGATTGACGTCGACTGTATCGCTCCCGCCGACTTCAACCTATCGCCCCACCCCAGTCGCATTCCCTATGTTCGAGCAGACTTTCAAAAACATCGACGACGTCCTCTGGAAAGACGCCGGTTGCACCAGCGAGCTGGACTACACCGAGCAATCCTCGTGGCTGCTCTTCCTCAAATACCTCGACGCCCTCGAAGCCGAAAAAGCCACCGAAGCCGCCCTCGAAGGCAAACCATACGCCTTCATTATCGACCCGCCCTATCGCTGGGAAACCTGGGCCGCGCCCCGCGTCGGCGGGGGCAACGACGGCGGAATCGATCACAACACCGCGCTCACCGGCGACGACCTCATCGCATTCGTCAACGGCAAGCTCTTCCCCTACCTGCACGGGTTCAAGGCCAAGGCCACCGGCCCGAACACCATCGAGTACAAGATCGGCGAAATCTTCGGGGAGATTAAGAACCGC
>JBEIUI010000031.1:0-30278 GCA_040374425.1 Verrucomicrobiia bacterium
CCTTGGCGCGTCGACGGTAAACCCAGCCGCGTTGCGCTCCCTGAAACCGACGGCGGGGAACCAACCATCTGCGACCGCGCGTGAGCCTACCGCCCCACCGCCAGCCCTCATTTACCAAGGCTTACCGGAGCGAACACTGAGCGCAAATTTGGCTCTTGGCCACCCGTCTCGGACCGCTCGTCCCAAGGCCGCCCGCGGTGTGAGTCCTTAGGCCAGCAGAGGACGCAGCATGGCGCAGATCTCCGGCACTTTGACGAAAGGGTCCTGCTTCATCTCGAATTCGAGCGTGAACCAGCCCTGGTAGTTCGCATCGCGGAGAATCTGCAGCACCCGCTTCACATCGCTGGGTTCGCCTTCGCCTTTCTTGGCGCCTTTGCGGCTGACCTCCATTTTAAGCTGCACGTTGACGGCGTAAGGCGCGATCTTGGCGAGGTCGGCATATGGGTCCTCAGTATGGAAGTTCCCGCTGTCAAGGTTGATGCCAGCCCATGGGCTCTTGGCAGCCTGCACGATCTTGATGAGGTTCTCCGGTTCGGCGACGATGCCGTCGTGGTTTTCAAGGCCGAGGAAGACACCCTTCCTGCCCGCGTAATCGAGGCAGTCCTGGTAGGCTTCGATGCAGTTCGCCACCGCCTGCTCCTCGGTGAGGTCTTTAGGCTGCGGGCCGGCAAACACGCGGATGTGCGGTGCGCCCATGGTGGCGGAATGGTCGATCCATTTTTTTGTGTAGGCGATCTGCTCGTTGAGCTTGTCGCCCTTGGGCAGCGCGAAGTTGTTGCCCACCGCCGTGCCGGCGATCTGCACACCGCGAAGGTAGCAGTGGCGCTTCAATTCGAGTAGCCAGGCCTCGTTCACGTCCGGCGGGAAGAAATAGCTCGTGAGTTCCGCGCCGGGCACATCGTGGTCCGCGCACCAGTCCACGAAATCGAAGATGCTCCAGGGTTTGCGCCCGTCCTTGGGCTTCTGCTCTTTGTCACGCATCCACTGGAAGCACTCCCGGAACGAGTATGCAGCCACGCCGAGCTGCATGCGGCTCTTTCCGGGACGCATGATCGGCTCAATGGCCGACAGGCTGGAGAGGGTGAGAGAGCCGAGGCTGGTGGAGAGAAAATGGCGACGGGAAATCATGGCGGATGGGGTCGGGGAATGGGGAGGCTGGCCTAGCAAAACTGAACTTACTTGGACAATCTTTTCATGCGCGCCTCAATTGGTGCTCCCTTCGGAGCCCCGGCGCTCAGGCCCGCATTTTCCCGCCGGGCCCGCACCAAAAACCGGGCCGGGTCGGTCGCCTCCGCGAGGGCGCGCTCCAGGGGGAGCGGTTCCCCGGTGATTTGGGAGGCCAAAAGCTCCGCCATCAGGCTGGACCACACCAATCCCCGGGACCCCAGGCCCAACAGGGCGTGCAGGCCCGAGAGCCGCCCGATTTTCCGGGGGTCGCCCGAAGAGGCCTCCGTGAAATCAGGAACCGGCCCCACCACCGGAAGACGATCCGGGGTGAGGGTGCGGAACCCGACCCGACCGGAGAACCCTGAGGGATCCGCTTCCGGCAATTCCCAACCGATCAACTCGCGGAGACGGGCGAGGTTTACGCGGTGGCCATCGGGTTCGAGGTCGCGGGAATCGGTGTCGAAATCGAAGGTGGCGCCGAGGCAGCAGAATCCGTCGAGGGCGGGAGTGAGGTAACCGTCCCGGCAGATGACGTGGGGAACGGGAGGGAGGATTCCGGCCGGCAGATGGGTGACCTGTCCGCGTACCTTTTTCAAACGGAGCCCTTGGATCGGCTGGAAACTCAGGGCGTCATGGGCGTTGGCCAGCACGAGCACGGGCGCCTGAGCCAGGGGCTCGTGTGTTTCGCCGAACACAATCCAACCGTCTGGGGTTTGGCGGATCTGGAGTGCTGTCCGGCTAAAACAACGGCGGAGGCCCGCACCGGCCGCCTGCAACCGGGATTCACAGAGGGAAGCCGGGTTCACGCAGCCGCCCATAGGGAAAAAATAGCCGCCTACGGAAAGCGGGCGCCCGATGCGGGCACTCACCGTGGCGGGGTCGAGGAACCGCAGGTATTCCTCCGGGAACCCGCGGGAAATCTCTTCCATGGAGAGTTCTTCCCCCGGTTTCTTCGCGAGTTGGAGCACGCCGCAATCCGACCATTGCACGGGAAACCCCTGCCGGGCGAGCCCGTGGATTTCCTGGAGCAGATGGAGGAAACACGCCCGGGATAGCCGGGCGCTGAGGCTGTCGTCCCTGGAAACCATGGGGCTCAGCACGGCGGCGCGGTTGCCTGAAGCTTCCTGAGCCGGATGGGGGTGCCTCTCGACCAGGGTGGTTTCCCAGCCGCGTTGGGCGAGACGAAAAGCGATCGCGGTCCCGGCCAGCCCCGCTCCGACGACCACGGCCGATCGAGCCGAAGGCCGCGCACGGCGGCGGCGGCGGTGCCCAGGCGGCAGTTGGCCGTTCCAGAACCCGGGCGCCGAGCAGGACGCCGCGATGAATCCCGAACCGAGGAGTTCCTCGCGTTGCGTCTCCGAGAGCGCAAACGCCGCGAGGGTCGATTCGGGCGCGGCCAGACGCGCAAGGATGCGGAGGGGAAAAGCGGTGGCCGGGCGCGCGCTGGGAATCGGCGGCGCGACGAAAAAAGCGTCCACTTCGGCTTGGATCTGCGGGGCAAAGGTTTGGGGGGATCCGAAGCAGAGGGTGAGCACGACGCGTGCGTTGTCGAATTCCAGCCGGTGAAACCCGGAAACGCGCAGAGGCCATCGCGCCCGGAGAAGCCCGGCGAGTTCTGCCAGCCCCGGCACCCGCTCCTGGTGCTCAGCCAGCGCGTCCGAAGCCAGCGGATCTTCCTCCATAGCGAAAAAATGGAGGCGCCCGGGGGCGGCAGGATCCGATCGCCAGGCCGCCCAAGTGTGGAGAAAGGCGAGCCCGGCGCCGAACGCGGTTTGAAAAACGACAAAGGAATGCTGGTCCTGCCAGCGCCGGGAAAGGGCGGTTCCCGAGAGAAAAAGAGAAGTGTTCATGCGCCCAAGAGCTTTTTAGGGGGCGCCTGCGTTTTGTGAAAGCCGGGAGGCAACCCGCCTCGATGCGGAGCGGCGGGCGCGCCCGCTTAATTCCAACCCAGCGAGCGCACGATCCAGAGGACCGCCTCCTTACCTCCGATGGCGAGTGCCCCGAAAAAGAGGAGGTTCACGGCAAAAGCGAAGCACCCGGCGATGAAAAAAACGCCGTCGCGTTCGAGGGCCCCGGTGGCTAGGAGCAGCACCGTGACTGCCGGAAGCACGTTGCTCAGGGGGATGGGGAGAGGCAAAAGCAGCAACCCCCCCGACACAGCGATCAACACCCCGGTGAGCCGTTGGAAAATCCAAGTCGTGTGGAGAAACGATAGCCGCGGCCGAAGCAGGATCTCCAGCCAGCGCAAAATCCGGCTGCCAGCCTGGAGCAGGCGGGTAAGATTGCGGCCTTCGATTTTGTGCCTGAGCACCCTCTGGGGCAGCCAAGGTTTCTGGCCAAAAGCGATCCGCACGCCGATGAGCGCTATAATGGAGCCCAGCGCCGTGGAGAGAAAAGGCAGCGGGACCGGGCTAAGAAAGGGCAGGGAAAGCAGGATCAGCAAAACGTCGTAGGCGCGTCCACGGGAGACGTGGACGAGTTCCTCGAAATCCAAGGGGCGCTCCGTGAATTCCTCCGCGAGCCGGTTAAGGAGAACAGAGAGTTTTTCGCGCGGCTCGGACTCAGGAGCGGGGTATGGATCGGATGGAGGAGCGCCCATTTTGTGAAACGTTGGCAGTTCCCAGCGGGTTTGTCGCGCTGTTGGCGGGTTTTGTTTTTGGAAATCGCATGCACTTGGATCCTTCGGCGGACGCAGCCACCCGGGGGATGGCGCTGCCGAGCATAGGGGCCCAGCGTTGCAGCCCGCGGGCTCTCATCTCTGAGCCCGAGCTTGATCCCGCAGCGACGCACCGCTTGGGCGCCGGGATCACGGGCCGGGCAGCGGAAAGGGCTGCGGCGCTCTGTGAGAAAAAACGGCAGCGCAAAAGCGGCACGTGGAGAGGAACGCTCATAGGCCGACTCAACCCATCCTCCCGCATTTTTCCCAGCCACTCAATCGGGCGGTCCACCGGACCACACCCCGGGATTTGAGTGGGGCCGGTTCATTTTCCGAGGCGAGCCCAGACGGCGGAGGTGCGAGTGCGGGTTCCTGTAGGAACCCCGTCGCGTTGTCGGCTTTTGCCGCTCCAGCGCCGGCTTAAAGCACCCCCAGCCGGTCCCCCGCAGGCTAGCGATTGGCGAATTTTGGCTAGTTCACCCGGTCGGTCACCCAGAGCCGCCCCTGAGCGCCAAAGTCCATGTTGATCGGGTTCAACAACAGCGGGGACTTAGCCCAAAGCGTGACCTCCAACCCCTCCGGCACGGTGAGAAGCTCGGGATGAAACTTCATTGGACCCACCGTCGGGGAGCGCTAACGGGGGCTGCTTGAGAAACGGGCTGGGCAGGTTTCGGGAACTTCGATTCCCGCTCTACGGGTATGTCCGCGGCCGGCTAGGCCTTGAATTCGAAAACCGAAGTTCCAAGGGCATTCCCGCGCATGCGGGTGTGCAAACCCCTCGCGTTCCGTGATTTTCAAAAAGCTCCCCGCGCCCCCGGCGCCTTCGCGTGAACCCCCGGAATCTTTGCGCTCTTTGAGTTCTACGCGGTGAAGATGGACGAGGGCTCGGTCGCCTGAGCTCCAGAGCCCACGGCGGTTGCGCGGTTTTTTTGGAACCACAAAGATCTCAAAGAACGCAGGCAAGCCTGGAACTTCGGTTTTCAGGTTGAATTCGCCGGGCGGCGGCTGCCCGCAAGGAACATGATCCGGTTTTCGCCAGAGGCCGCGCTGGCCAGGGAGAGAGGCGCAAAGAGAAGGAATCACCGTTTCATGGTGATGCCCGTTCATGCCGGGAACGGGCAGGGAATTAGCCCCTGGATTGAAAAGAGCCCGCTTTCTAACCGTCCGCCACTAAATGTCCTGCGCGTGGGAAATCATGGAGCGGTAAAGGCGCAGCACCTCGTGCACGGCCACAAAAAGGCTGGCGACCTGATCTTCGGCCCCAGAGCCCCCCGGGGCGAAGAACTCCAACTCGAAGGGATACGGCCGGATCTCGGCCGGGGGCGCCAACCGCCCCTGCACGTAGTCAGAAAGCCGCGCATACCGGTCTGCGGGCCGGATCCGCACCGGCTCGTCCGCAAGCGGAACGACCTTGCCGACGGTCTCCAGGGTCGGCGCGATCACTTCGCGGGCCAATACCGCGCTGCGGACGTTGACGTAAAAGCCCTTGGCCCGGGGATCGATGCGCAAGGTGATCATCCCGTCAAAGAACCATTTGCGGAGCTGCCACTTGAAAAACTGCACGTCGGGATCGGATTTTTCCGCACCGTAGCGCGCCTCGAACTGGCGGAGAGGTGCCTGCCCGCTCTCAAAACCGAGCAGGTTGACCACCGGATAGGCGAAAAGGGCGTAATCCCGCGCCAGAGCGGGCTGGAGTTCCCATTGCAAAAGCAGCCGCGCAATCGCCGCAACGCTCTCCGTCCGCCCGGCGTCCAGCCCCCCAAAAAGGCTGATCCTGATGGGTTTGCCCCCGCCCCGGGCACCCAAGAGCATGAATTTCGGGATCTCCAAGGGCTGCCGTTCGAGAACGACACGGTGGCGGCTACCACTGAGGCTTTCAGAGAGTGCGCTCAAATCGAAGAGCGGGTCGAGCAGGCCGTCGACCGCGGGCCGTACGGCGTTCTGGTTTTGAGAAATGGCAAGAAGTGCAGGCATAGAGAGTTTGGGGAGGCGCCCGGGTTCCAGGGGACTGGTCAGACCGCGCCGAAGTAAAACGGCCTCCCAAGGAATCAGGTCGGCGGGATCGTTGAGGCTGAATCGAAAGTCTTCCAAGTTAATGTAGTTTGCAAATGTTTTTTCGGCCGCTGCCTCGGGATTCCAATCCCACCAGCAGGAACCGCAGCGCTCTCTGCATTCTAAAATCCAGCTTCCCAACGTGTTGCCTCCCAGGAAAACACGCCCCGGAGCACGCTCCGAATACCGCCCATGGCGCCGCCCGAAAACACGGCCTAAGCTCTCCCGGATCGGAGAGCTTTCAAGCGCTGCAGACTGCAAATGCGTCGTAGCATGAGGAGCGCCTTGCGGCATGGTGCCGCTCAGAATGTCCCCCGCAATCCGCCCCCTCTTTTGCTCGTCATCCCCGGGCCTGACACTTACCCGGCTGCGATGAGCTGCCGCCTTTCTCGCAGTTTTTCTGCCGGTTTTTCACCGCTCAGGACGGAACAACCGGCCCTATGGCTTCCAAGGCTAACTCGACAACCGCGCCGCCGATTTGCTGGTTAAACCCGACCACGGGCGTCAAAGCGCGGGCCGCCCCGCTTTTTTGAACCGCCAACGCCGCCGCCACGACCTGGATCAGGGCGGACGCCCCGGGCGCTTCCCCAAAAGTCCGTTTCGGATGCAGCTCGGCGGCTCCCGGGTAATGCCGACGCAATGCCGTGCGCTCGGCGGCTTCCATAAACGGCTGACTCGCCGAACACACCGCCCATTGCGCCGGACCGCTCGCGGCCAGGTCCGCGCACACCCGCTCCAGCGCCGCGGGCACTTCCCTGCGCCGGAAAAACGGGATCCCGGGGTGAGTGCGGAGCCGCCACGGCCCGGAGCGGCCGAGCAGCACCGCGGCGGCGCCCTCCGCAAACGGGGTCCGGGCCAGACGCCAGTCCTGGTAAGCCTCGCAGATGATCCAGTCGCATTCCTCGGCGCCGACCACCAGGCAGTAGTCGATGTCTAGGGTATCGAGGAGTTGCCCGGCGAAATGGAGCGCGGCCACGCCCACCGATGCGTCGCCTACGAGGGTGTAGCTGGCGCCGTCCAACCCCAGTTGCGACGACAGATGGCTGGCGGGCGCGTTGTAAACTGTCTCGGGAAAAAGCAGTGGACTGGCCGCGGTCGCCCCCTGCCGAACGATCTGATCGTAGAACCGGCGCGTGTATTGAACCCCGCCGTCGCTCGTGGCAAAGACCACCGCCGTGCGCGCCGCCAGCTCCGGCGTGACTTTGAGGCCGGCATTTTCCAATGCCGCCAGACCCGCCGCCACGGCGTAAAAACTAATCGCGCTGGAGCGCCTCAGCCGCGGGGTGCGTCCGAGAAAATCCACGCATTGCGCCGGGACCGGCAGGAACGCGTGGGACCTTGCGGCGCCGGGGAGAGCCACGGGCTTGGACTCGGCGTGGTCGCCGCGCATCCAGCGTTCCCAGACCGGTTCAAGGCCGGAGCCCAGCGGGGTCACCCAGCCCATGCCTGCGATATGAGAGCTGCCGAGTGCGTCCATGCGTCAGTGGGCTTTCTCCATCACCAGGGAAGCGTTGGTGCCGCCGAACCCGAAGGAGTTGGAGAGGATCCTCTCCACCCGGGCGGGCCGGGTGTGGTTGGCCACGATGTTGAGGTCCCAGGCCGGGTCGGCCTGAGAATAATGAAGGTTGGCGGGCAGGAACTGATGCTGCAACGCCAGCAGACAGACCACCGCCTCGATGGCGCCGGCCGCCCCCAGGGTGTGACCCATCATGGATTTGGTGGAACTCACCGGCACACCGCCCGGACCGAAAAGCTGGGCGATCGCGGTGCCTTCCGTGGCGTCGTTGAAGGCCGTCGCGGTGCCGTGCGCGTTGATGTAATCCATTTCCCGGGGCGCACGCCCCGCCGAGGCCAGCGCCCGTTCCATGGCGCGCAACGGACCGATCCCCGAGGGATGCGGCTGCGTAAGATGATGGTTGTCCGTCGAAAGACCGTATCCGGTGATCTCCCCTAGGATCGGCGCCCCGCGTTTTTGGGCGGAATCGAGCTCCTCCAGGGCCATCACCGCGGCGCCTTCGCCGAGCACCAGGCCGGTGCGGTCCCGGTCAAAGGGCCGGATTTTGTCCGGTGTGGATGCCTGGAGCGCATCGAACCCGACGAACACCAGTTCGGAGAGCGCGTCGTAACCGCCGCAGAGCACCCGGCGTTGTTTGCCGGCGCGGATGAGAGAAAAGGCGTGGCCGGCGGCGTTGGTGCCGGAAGCGCAGGCGTTGGCGATGATTTGAGAGGGCGCCACGGATCCGCAAGCCGCCTGGGCGTCGAGCACGGGTTTTTGGGGAAGATAATTGGCCAGCCACCGGGCCCGGCGCGCGGGCCGATGATGGAGGGCACGGTAAAAGGCCTCGCCGAAACTCATGCCCCCGCTGGTGGTACCAATCACCCAAAGCTCCGGCTCAAACCCGGGATCCCCCGCCCAAAGCTCCCGGGTAGCCGCCATGAGCATGAGGCTCGCCCGATGCAGCCGGGCACGCGGATCCGTCTCGGGGCTCAGCCAGGCATCCGGGATCTGGCCGGCTGTCTTGGCCCGGGTCAGGCTCACGTCAAACCGTTCCACCGGGGACACGGCGTCTCGCGCCGCAAGAAGCGCTTCCCGGGTCGCCGATAGCCCCGGCCCGAGCGGGCTGAGAATCCCGGCTGCGGTGATGGCGACTCGGCAAGGGGTGGGCATGGGAAAACCCTGTTTTTATCGGCATCCAGCCCCGGGAGTTCCAGCGCCGAATGCGTCCCCGGGATCCGGATCCGCCCTCAGCGCCGAGGAGTGCGGGGTTGGCAAGCCCCGGGGGATCGCCTATCAGGTCACGATGAAGAACGAACCCAACCCCGTCGAGGCCCGCCAAGCGCTGCGGTCCCGGATTTTTTGGTTTCTGGCGGGGGCGGGTCTCAACTACCTGCTGATCGCCACCCCCTTCAAGTATCTGCGTCAACACACGGATCTGCCCGTGTGGACCATCTCGGCATGCAGCCTCGGGGTGAGCACCACGTTTTTCTTTGCCTGGAATTATTTCATCAACTTCCGCACCGACGCCCGGCGCCGGGACGCCCTGGCCCGATACGTGGCGGCGGTGGCGTTGATGTGGGCGCTCTCCTCCACGGCCCTGACGATCTTTAAACAGTTCAACGCCCAGATGAGCTTCAGTCCCCTAGGCAGGAGCATCGATCTGGACATCGTGGCCACGCAGTTCTTCCTAAGCGGGCTGAAGTTTTTCCTCTATCACCGCTGGGTTTTCCCGCTCAAAGCGGCCCGGCCCAAGATGGCGGCGCCCGAGGAAACCGCGCTCTCCCGGTAAACCCCAAAGCCGGAGTTCCAGAGGGCGATCGGTTTCACGCGGAGCACGGAGAACGCGGAGGGGGTTTTGGAAACCACTGAACGCCAAGGCCTTTTCTTTCCGTCCTCTCTGTAAATCCGCTTTGAATTCGGGCTTCGGGCTGAAGCGACGCATTCCCACGGAGAAGACGCCGGGGTGCAAGAGGACTAGGGCAGGTTTTGAGGCCCACCGCGTGGATCACACATAAAACCCCGTGGGAGCCGCTGTAAAGGCCCTGAAAAATCGTCACTTTTTTCTGAAACCTCCGGCCGTCGGCTGGTGTTTTATTCCCCGATGCGATTCCCAATCCCAAACCCCCGCTACCTTCTCCCGACGGTCCTGTTTGGCGCCGCCGTCGCGCTTCTCAAACCGGTGCCCCTCGTGGGCGGGCCGTTGATCGAGCGGCTGCGGGAACGGGTTGCGGAGGGGCGCCCGCAGGATGGAGCAACGAGCAGACCGGTGGAGCTGAGCTACGGGGACGAGCCGCTGCAAAAGCTGGACTACTGGCACCCGGCGGCGGCGGGTTCGCCGTTGGTGGTGTTTGTGCATGGCGGCGGCTGGCAACGGGGCGATAAACGCACCGCCACGGGAGGACAAAAGCCCGGCCACTTCCTCTCACAGGGCTACGGCTTTGCGTCCGTCAATTACCGTCTCGTGCCCGCTTGCACCGTAGAGCAGCAGGCGCAGGATGTGGCGGCGGCACTCGCCTTTCTCATGAGGCAGTCCAACTCTCTTGGCTTTGACGCGTCGCGCGTGGTGCTCATGGGCCACAGCGCCGGAGCGCATCTTTCCGCGCTCGTCGGCACGGACATGCGGTATCTGAAAGAGGCCGGGCTGGGGCCGAAATCGTTGCGCGGCGTGGTCCCGCTCGATGGCGCCTGCTACGATGTGCCGCGCCAGATCGCCCAAGGAGGCGCGGCCATGCGGGACACTTACATCCAGGCGTTTGGCGATGAAAAAGAGCGGCAACTGGCGCTGTCGCCCGCGCATCACGCCGCCGCGCCCAACGCGCCCGCCTTTCTCCTCCTGCATGTGCAGCGCGCAGACGGCACCGCGCAGGCGCGCGCACTGGGCGAGGCGCTGCGAGAGGCCGGCACCCCCGCGGAGGTGCACGGATTTGAAGGCAGCGGCCTCCAGGGCCACACCGAGATCAACCGCCGCCTGGGTGATCCCGCTTATCCGGCCACACCGGTCGTGGACGAGTGGCTGAAGCGCCTGTTTGCGAAGTAGCGCTAGAGTAGTAGCGTTAGGGACAGACAAAATGTCGGTCCTGAATAGAAAGCCTGTCGCTGCTATCGATTGCCAAAAAACCAACTTCCTGCCTGCTCAGTAAAATGGCGGCAACCTGACCCCGCAGTCGCAAATGTTCCGGGCATGTCCCCTGAAAAGCCTTGCTTTGCGGCTTGATGACCGAGTAGCTGAGTCCTGAAATGCCGTCCCGGAAAAGGCAATTCTCCCTTAACCGCGTCGCATTTGCCGTGGCGTGGCGGGCAAAAAAAACAATCTTCTATCAGTTCATTACAGTGATGCTCGGCTTTGATTGGATGGCAGCGGTGTGGACAAAAAGGGTGGGCAAGTCATGACCGCCTGGTGGCTCTGGCCTTTGCACTTGGGGCAGGTGCTGACGGGAGCAAAAGATTTTCGTGGCAACCCGGTGTTGGGCTCCGAGCGGCTCAATCGCTGGGGGTTGCATCGGGCGCGGGCCCGATGGGCGCAGTCGCTGGGCGACGCCAGGCGTTGGCTGATGTCGCCTTGGGTGCATGCACAGGATCGGGAGGCGTATCGTCAACAGGGGTATGTGCGGCTGGATGGTTTTTTGTCCGAGTCGGCCTGGCAGCAGCTGTGCCAAGAGTTGGCTGAGCTTAGGATCCATGCCATTGAGATGTGCCAACCCCCGGCCACCACGCGCCGTTTCAATCTGGACGATGCGAATTGCGCCCAGTTCCCGGTGTTGCATGGTCTCATCCGCAACCGCCGTTTACTCTGGGTCCTGCGTTATGCCGCAGGGTATTGGGGGACACCGATTGCGGCGGTTCAGGTCATCCACACCGATGCAGCGCAGGCGCAGGGGCCCCATGATCCGCAGACCGAATGGCACACCGACACCTTTTATAGCACGGCGAAGGCATGGTTTTTTGTGCATCCGGTGCAGGCCCATGAAGGGCCGTTTGGTTATGTGCCCGGTTCACACCGACGAACGCCCAAGCGTTTGCAGTGGGAGCATGAGCAAAGCCAACAGGCCGCCCGGCACCCGAATCTTTTGCATGCCAAAGGATCGTTTCGTTTGACCCCAGAAGACCTGGTCGGCCTCGACTACCCTGAACCCGTACTGGGCACCACACGGGGCAACACCCTGGTGGTGGCCGATACCAGCGGTGCCCACCGCCGCACCCCCAGCCATCAGGCCAGTGTGCGGGTGGAGGTGTATTTCAGCCTTCGGCGGAATCCGTTTTGGGCTGGGTTGTATCCCAGTTTGTTGGGACTGCCGCTGATGCGCCGTTACTGGGCCGGTTGGGCTCTCAATGGCTACCGCTGGCTGCTCAAAAAGGGGCGCCCGGGCTGGATTCCGGCCCATGAGCCGGGGTTGCGCCCCGAGGAGTTGGCCCGCGTTCGACAGGGTTTTTCAATAGAAGCTCAGGCGGATAACTTGAGTTAACCACAAAGACCGCAGAGGGATTTTCAACCTCAGATTTTTGTGTTCTTTGCGTTCCTTGCGGTTCCTACTCCGCGCACGGCTGGGCGCGGCTGGAGACCGACACACTGTCATTCTATTCTCTGCCAGCGTCCCGCCAAGCGCCTCTATGTAGAGCGGGTATCAACGTCAGAGCCGATGGGATGATGACGTTGATGAATGCGGAGGGGAATCGCCTTGCCTGCGACGAAACGGGCCGGATGCGCGTGTCGGTGCAACGCCGAGAGGCCCTGCTCGACGCGTTTGAACGCGGTGGGGGAGTGTTTCACGCGGCTCCAAGGGTGGGATCGGGACCGTCGGTTTATGGTGATTCGGGAACGCATTCGCGAGAGCAATGAGGCGGTTGGGCGGAAACTTTTGGATGTGCCCGGACAGGGTTCAGGTCTTTACTCCGAGCGCAACGCAGGGAGTTGCGAGCCCCTCAGGGCAAGCAGGGTGGCGAGCCACGCCCAGAAGACGCAACCCGCAGTCAGCACCAAAACCAGGCCCGCCATTTCCTGCCAGGCGAACCCGGCTTGGCGCTCCCTCAGGCTGGGCCAGACCGCCAGGACCGCGCTGACGGTTCCAATACACAGGCCCCAGGCGATCAGCCAGCAATGCTCGGCAAACACCAGCAGGCGCAACTGGCCGGGCCGGAACCCGGTCGCCTCCAGCAACCCGAACTCCGCGCGCCGCTCCAGCACGTTGCGTCCGAGCACGATGGCGACGCCGACACTGCTCAGCAGCACCCCCAGCGCACCGAGCACTTGGAAGATGGAAAGATAGGTGTTTTCAACCGCCTGAAACTCCGCCAGCCGGCGCCAGGCCGGGACCAGCTCCAGACCGCGGTCCTGCAGCGCCCGGGAAAGTTCCCCGGCCACCGCCTCGGCTTTGGACACGGGCGCGTCGATGAGGAAAAAGCGGTAGCCGCCCTGGCCCGGAAACTTTTCCGTGAAGCGTTTCTCGGCGATGAGCACGTTGCCCTGGAGCAGCGAGCCTTTGATCACGCCCTCCAGACGCACGGAAAAAACGCGCCCCTGATCGTCCCGATACTCGAGCGTGTCACCGAGCCCCTTCTGCAAGGCCCAGCGCAGCGTGGCTTCATCCACCACACCGACCACGTCCGCAGCCTCGGGCTCCAGCCCGTGCCAGCCCGGGAACTTTTCCAAGCGCCACCGCACCCCGAACGCGCCGCGCGTCTCCAAGTCGTGCGGATTGACCCCGAGCAAGCGCGGCTGCAACGCGCGGTTGAGATTGAGACAGCTCGCGTCGTCGCCCTCGCGCACCCGCATCGGCACGGCCCGAAACTCGAGGTCTTTGCCCAGGGCAAACGCTTCCCGGCCCTGGGCGGTATTGAGATCCTCGTAAACGGGTAGCGCCGATTCGCCCACCAAGGCGAACCCGCCCGTGCCGGTCGCGCGGCTCTCGGACGCCGCCGACTCCTCCGCGGGCGCCTGGAGCGGGCGTTGCCGGAAGGAATCCACCGCCACCACGACAAAAACGCCTCCGGCGAGAACGGCAACCGTCGCCAGGCTGCGGCCTCTGCGCCGCGCGGCGTTGCGGAACCCCATCTCCGCCAGACTCCCCAGCCCGGCGCCCCCGTAGGCCTGCAGCCGGAGCCAGGATTGCACCCCGAAAATTCCCGCCAGCAAAAGCAGGGTCCCCGCGCCGAAAAACGACTCCGCGCCAAGCCCGGCGAAGGCCAACCCGAAGGCGCCCGCCAGACAAAACGCCCCGAGGAGAATCGGCCCGAGAATGGACGCCTGCCGGGAGGGATCCGCCTCCGCATGCCCGGCGAGCAACACCCGCGGACTGTTTTTGAAGAGCCGTCGGCTGGCCCAGCTCATGCCAAGCAGGGCCACAAACACCCCGGCCCCGGCGCCGACAAGCAGGGTCAGCGGCTGCGGCGCGAACACGAAATGAACTGCGCCCACCGCGCCGCGCCAGACGGTGCCCAACGCGTAAAGCACGGCCCGCGTGTAGCCCACGGCGGCGCCGGCGCCCAACACGCTGCCGATCAGCGCCAGCAAGACGCCCTCGCACAAAAAGAGGCGCCGCACCCGGGCCGGAGGCAAACCCACGGCGAGCAACAGCCCGATTTCCGACTGCCGTTGTTCCACGGAAAAAGCGAAAAGCAGCCCCGTCAAAACCGCCGCCGCGCCGAGAAGGAAACAGGAGAAACTCAGGAACAACTGCCCGAAATCCACCGGGGCGCGGGTCGCAGCGAGAGCCTGTTCCCGGAACGCCAGGAAATGAAACCCGGCCTGCTCGGGGGTGAGTCTTTCAAGCAGCGCCTTCGACACCGCCCCGCCCTCCGCGGGATACCGGATCGCGGTCAGATCCCCCCACCGATTGCCCCACATGCCGCGGCCAGCCGCCAGGTTCACAAACGCCTTCGGGGTGCCCCGGTACGTCTTCCAATAAAGCTCGTCCTTGTCCCGGAACCGGCTCACGTCCATGTCGAACCCCGGCTTCCATTCCCGACAACTCTCCTTGTCCGAAAGGCCGGGAAAATTCGGCATCCACGATCCGTTTAACTCCGGCTGGTCCATGGGCAGGACCGCGCGCACGGTGAACTTCGCGGAGCGCTCCTCGAGTTTGCGCCGGTCGCCCATGGAAAAATACTTCAGGTCCACGGCGTCTCCCGGCTGCACCCCGAGATCCTCCGCAAGCCACGCGTTGAGGACGATCTCGTGCTCGGCCAAGTCGCTGGGCAAAAAATCGGGAGCGTCCACCGCCGTCATCATCGAGTACGGAGTCGCCTTTTCCCCGGCCCGGATTTCATTGACCAAGTAGGTGAGCGTATCGGTTCCCCGGGGCGCCGCGGCCACGATCTGCGGCTCAAGGAACACCCGTTCGGTGCGCAGCTCAAAGGCGCCGCCGGATTCCAGGGCACGCAGCTCGAGCCCGGCATCGGCGAGTTGCCAGCACTTCTGCACAGCGGCTTGCAACGCAACCGGAGCCGGCTTCTCCGCAAGCAACAAATTGCAGCGCCCGGGCAACCCCACGCGCTGTTGCAACCCCTGGAGCGGGAGAAAAATGCTCATCGGCGGCACCTGACTGGCCTGCAAACCGAACCGGCCAAAATGGGCGTCCTCGACTACGCCCGCCACGGTGACACGCAACGCCGCCACCTCGTTTTCCTCCCCGGAAAGCGGGGCATCCCGGGAGAACAACCCGGGCTTTTCGACTCGCACCACCAGGGTGTCCCCGGCTTTGAGCCCGAGCTGCGCGGCCAACCGTGTATTCAGGAAGGCGGCGGATTCCCGAAGTGTGGCCGGGGATCGCCCGGCGGGGCTCAGACTCCAGAACGCCTCGGGCACCCCGAGCACTTGGGCTTGATTGACCCGGGCGGCGGCGTCCACCCGGCTCACGCTGCCGTTGAGGAGCAGCACCGGCACGGCGCCCACCTCCCAGGCCAGGGTTTCCCGGAAGAAACGGTCGCCACCCGCCATCACCGTCTCGACCCGCCCGACCCGGAGCTGGGCTTGTTGAACCAGGGTCGCCTTGACCGAATCGCCCACCAGCAACGAGCCGGTGAGCACCATAGTGCCCAGAGCGGCCCCGAGGAGAACACCGAGGTGGGTGCGCCAGTAAAAGCGCAGGCTGCGCGTGATGAGGGTCCAGTTATTCACGGGCAACACGTTCCACGAGCTGGCCGTGCTCGATCTCAAAAACCCGCTGCATGCGTTGCGCCACATCCACAGCGTGGGTGACCACTACCAGGGTCACCTGCTGTGTGGCATTGATCTCCAACAACAGATCCACCAGGCGACCGGCTGAATCCCGGTCCAGCGCCCCCGTGGGTTCATCCGCCAACACAAGTTTAGGGCGATGGATCAGCGCCCGAGCTACAGCCACCCGCTGACGTTCCCCGCCCGAAAGCTGGCCCGGCAAATGACGGAGCCGGTGCTCCAAACCCACTGCCGCCAGCAGCTCCCGGGCGCGGTCCCTGAGAGCGCCGCGGTCCGCGCCGGGTTTTGCCAGAGTGGGTACCAGCACGTTCTCGAGAACCGTGCATTGAGGCAGCAGATGATGGAGCTGGAAGATGAACCCGACCGTCTCATTCCGGTAAAGCGCGAGCCCTCTTTCGTCCAACTGCGCCAGATCCTGACCGCCCACCCACACCTCCCCGTGGTCCACCCGATCCAGCGCCCCAAGGATGTTGAGCAGGGTGCTTTTGCCCGAGCCCGACGGTCCCAGGATCGCCACGGTTTCGCCGGGGGCAACCTGCCAGTGCAGGTCGCGCAAAACGTCGACCGCGTGGATGCCGTCCAAGGCGCGGTAGGTTTTAGTCAGGTTCTTGATCTCCAGCAGCATGAGTTGGGATGGGGTTAAAAACGGGAAAACCGCTCACGGGCAGTCCGTCCAGCGACGCGCCTTAAACTCAAAGCGGGGAAGGCTCCCGGCGGCAACCCTGCGCACGGGGATCCTCAATGAAAACGCCTGGGTGAGAGCCTCCTCCAATTGTCCAGTCGCCGATTCCTCGGGTGACTCAATCGCCAAGGCCAACTCCAGCAATCCTTCCCCTTTCCGGGATAACTCCACCCGGTATTCGCCGATACTTGCAATCGAACGCACCACGCCGTCCACGGCGCTCGGGAAGATGTTCACCCCGCGCACCACCCGCATATCGTCGGCCCGCCCCAGGATCCCGCCCTCCAGCACCCATTCCTCCACGCCGGGAAGCCGCCGCACCAGATCCCCAGTCCGGTAGCGCAACAGAGGCATCCCGAGCCGGCCCAAGGGCGTGAGCACCAGTTCACCCAGCATTCCATCGGGCACGGCACGGCCCGTTTGAGGATCGATGACTTCAGGGTAATAGGAGTGTTCAAGAACCCGCAACGAACCGGGCCGGTGGGGCTCCTCATACGCGACGGGCCCCAGCTCGGTCATCCCGTAATGGTCGATCACGCGGGCGCCCCCCCAGGCCGCGCTGATCCGGGCGCGCACCTCCGGAACGCTGCCACCGGGTTCGCCGGCGACGATGAGAGTCCGCAGGAACCCGGGATCCACCCCCGCGCTTTGAGCCGCCTCGGCTAGGTGCAGCGCGTAGGTGGGCGTGCATAAGAGCACGGTCGCACGGTTCACCTGCATCGCACGGAGCCGGGCAGCGCTGCTGAGCCCGCCACCCGGCAAACAGAGGCATCCCAGTTGCGCGGCCGCTTCAAACGCGGTCCAAAAGCCCAGGAATGGCCCGAACGAAAACGCGAAATAAATCCGGTCTGCGGCCGTGACCCCGACGGCCCGATAGATGGACATCCAGTTTCCCAGCAGCCATTCCCAGCTCTGCGCGGTATCCAGCCAGAGCAACGGGTTGCCGGTGGTGCCAGTGGTCTGGCAGTACCGGCTGTAGGATTCCACGGGAAAGGTCAGGTTCGATCCGTAGGGAGGAAACGCCGCCTGATCTTGCACCAGATCTTCTTTGCCGGTGAACCCTACCCGAGCTGAGAAATCGGCCAGGCTCGCCAGGTTTTCCGGGGTCACGCCCGCGCGCCGGAGGCGATCGGCGTAAAACCGGTTTGAAGCCAGCAGCACACCGAGCATTTGGCGCAGCGATTCCAGGGGCTGGAGGCAGGATTCCATCCTCAACAAAAGACTCGGTAAACCGGTTTCAAAAAATCGCGCTGGAGCGCAGGGAAGTTCAAGCGGATCAGCCCAGCTCCGGGACCTAGTGGGCCTGGGGTTTCTGTGACGTTTGCGTCACGGGCGGTTTAGCCGGAGCGCTGCCCGGCTTGAACGTGGTCACCAAGGCGCCCCCGGCGGCGGCAAGCAAGATCCCCAACCAGAAAGGCCATCGGATCCCGGCCCAACCGCCTGCGGGCGGATGAATCGCAATCGAGACAAGAGCGTTCACCACGGGGGCACCCGCAAAGATGATGCTCATCACCACGGGCACGTAAGCCGTGACGGGCTTGGGCGCGGCGCCAAACGCCAGCAACACCCCAAACGCACCCACCGCGCCGACGATCCCCGCGACCAGCGACCATGCCATGCCCGTTGCCGGGAAACTCCAGTTAGCCCCGTTGGCTTTGAGCACGGCCAGCGGGGCCAGCACCGCCACCAGGAAATAGGCCACCCCGACAAACAGGAACGCTTTGTAACGCCCATTCACCGGATCCCCCATTTGGGTCTGGCCGTTGTGGAGAAAAATGCCGTAAACGCCCCAGCAGGCCACGGTGAGGAACGCGAAGGCCAGCCAGGTGAAAGAAGTTTGGGGTGCGGAGTCGGGTTGCATAGTTTGGATCGGGTTTTTGGGTTGTGAAAAAGTTGGGGGAAAGTTTTTAAGCTGCGGCAATTGAGTTCACCGCAGAGATCGCAAAGATCGCAGAGGGATTTTCAGCCACAGATTTTTTTGTGTTCTTTGCGTTCCTTGCGGTTCCGACTCCGGGCTTCATTCATTTCTGTGTTCCCTGTATTTCCTCCAATGAACCCGGCTGGCTCTGAACCGACAGCGGGCCGGGCTTGGCCAGTAACTCGGCGGGAGCCACCTCCAGCCGGCTGCGGATCGCCTCCGGGACCGGCACCGCCACAAGGCGCCCGGCTACCGGATCCAGCGTGGCGCACACCACCGTCAGACTGCCCCTTGCGGCGTCGGCGGATTCCCCCACTTTACGGATTGCAAACTGGTAGCGCAACGAACGGGTCCGCAGCTCCGCCACCAACAAATGAATCTCCACCTCGTCCTCAAACCGCAACGGTCGGAGATAATCACATGTCGCGCTCACACGCGGCCAGCCGGTCGTGGCGCCTTCCGGGTGCACCGAAAAACCCAGCGACCTGAAAAATGCGTGCTCAGTGGATTCCATCATCCGGAAAAAATTGGAGAAATGGACAATCCCCGCCATGTCGGTCTCGGAGAACTCGATGCGCCGGATGAGTTTAAATTCGTAGGCCATGGGCGCGGGAGACTAGGGAAGGGCCTTTTGCGCGTCGATGACTTCAGCGGTTTGCTGAACAAACGCCCGGGCCATGGCGGGCATGCTGAAGAGGTTTTCCACGATGCCCCGGCCTTTGCGGCCCAGGTCCCATGCCTTGGCCGGGTTCGCCAGCAACACTTCCCAACTGTCGGCCAGTGACTCCGGATCATTCGGTTCATGCAGGACGCCGCCGCCGGCTTGGAGAAGCTCTGGAAACGCGGATGCGCGCGGCTGCGCTACCGGCACGCCCGCCGCCATCGCCTCCAGCACGTAGAGCCCGAACGCCTCGCTGTAGGTGGCGGGCACGGAAAACACGGTGAGCCCCTGAAGAAACGCGATCTTCTCCTCCCGGGTGATGTTCGGCAGAAATTCGACATCCGCTTCGCAACACGCCGCGGCGAGCTTTTTGCGCAGCCGGGCCACGTAGGCGGCGTCGCCGGAGGTCATCGCCCCCGCACAACGGAGACGGGCTTGAGGAAAACGACCCCGTTTTTTGAGCAGAATAAAAGCGTCCACAAGCAGTCCCAACCCTTTGCCTTCGACCATGCGCGCCAGATAACCGATGACGGGCTGGACCGGTTCCGAGCGGCGCAGATCAAATCCGTCCAAGGCGATGCCGTTGGGGATGACACGGACTTGGTCCGGGGAGAGGCGCATCCGTTCGCGCATGAGTTGGCCGTAATAGGCGCTGGGCGCGATAAACCGGGCCACGTCGACGGAGCGCTCCGCGAGGGTCTGCCAGCACCGGGACCGCCACGGTTGATCGAGCCCGTCGAGAAAAGAATCCTCGCCTTGCAAGGAGCAGAGCACGGGCACCCCCAGGGCCTGCTGGATGCGGCGGGCCAAACCGGTGAGCAACGCGGTGGACAACCAGACAGCGTCGGGACGGCCGTGGGCCAGCAACCAGTCCACCAGTTTCTCGAGTTCCCGGTTTTGGCGGCCTTCCTCGCCCAGCAACATGGAATGCGTCAACTCGCCAATCTCGGCACCCCCAGTCATCCCGCTCCGGCGGCCGGCCCAGCGCAGAAGCGCGGGATGGTTCAGGAGCCGGTCCACCCAGGGAGGAGCGGATCGGAACCAGGCGAACTTCTGCTGGAGGAACACGTTGACGCCTCCGAAGAACACGGGAGTCTGGGGCTGGACAGGCGACTCATCGAGCGTCAGCGGCAAATACATGGGCAGAAGCAGGGGGTCGTGCCCCTGCTTGAGAAGCTCGCGGGCGAGCGCGTTGTCGCGCATACAGACGCCGCAATGGTAACTGCCGGTGCCTGGTGTGAGCAGAATGATCTTCATCGCCCGGTCCGCGCGGGGGTGGGCGCGCCCCGCAAATCGTAACAGATCACCCGGGGCCCCTTACCCGAGGCGTCCCGCTCGTTTTGGCAGACATAGAGCAGGCCCCGACTCAGAGCCGGCAACGTCCAGGTTTCCGGCGCAGAAAAGAGCGACACGGACTGGAGCAGTTTGGCGCCGCGCGGCGAGAGATTCAACCACGCGAGATCGCCGTTTTCCCCCAGACAAAGAAACGCGCCGTCAGCAGCCAGGAGACTGCCCCGCTGGAACCGGCCGTCGAATGTCTCCCGCCACATCTCACTGCCGCTCGCCACCTCGTAACACACCAACTCGGCGAGCCGGGCGTTCTGCCCGGAAAACCCGTAGAGATAGCCGTCCTGCTCCACTGGCGTCATGAAATAGGCGCCGAAATTCTTGGTTTTCCAAAGGGTCTTAGCCGAGAAATCCGGCCCGATCTCAATGAGCCTGCCGCCTTCCCCGTAGGCCTCGGTCACAAAAACCCCGGTCCCGACGACCACCGGGGAGGAGGCGTTCACCGACTCGGCAATCTTCGCGCGATGTGGCGTGGCGCTGAGCAAGGCGCCCGTCCCGGCGTCCAAGCACAACAACCCGCCCGTGGGAGGACGGCTTTCGCCTCCGGCAAAAACCACGATGCAGTCGCGGCCATGGAACTGAGCGGGCACAGGCGACGCGTAACTCGAGCCCCATGCATGACGCGCCACCCAAAGCTCGCGGCCCGACCCCGGGTCGAGCGCAACGACACAAGCGTCGGCTGCGCCGCCCACCTGCACGATGAGCCGTCCCCCCATGAGCAGCGGCGTGGAGCCGTACCCGAAAAAATTGGGGTTCATCGCATACTCAACTGCCAAGTCGCGTTTCCATACCAGCCGCCCGGTATCGAGATCCAGACAGTGCAACAGACCCGAGATCCCGAAAACGTAGACCCGCCCCGGGGCGAGCACGGGACTCGTCCGCGGGCCGTCGCCTGATCCGTATCGGTCGGAATACGGCGCCTCGTAGGAAAAACTCCAGAGCGGTTTGCCCGTTTCAGCTCCGAGACACTCTACGGTCTCCTTGCCGTCCATCCGATGGAACAACACCACCGCATCACCCTGCACCGACACCCCTGCGTGCCCTTTGCCTTTGGAGTATTCCCACACCCGCCGGGGGCCCTCGGTGCCCCAGCTCTTGAGCAATGGTTTTTCCGCCGAAGTCGCCCGATCGTTGGGCCCGAGAAACCGCGGCCACACCTCCGTCACGGCGTCGGGCTGCAGCGGCTTGGGCGCCTCGTAAAAACGCAGCCGCGCGGGATCGGCACCCGAGGCACGTCCGACGGGGGCGCAGAGAAATGCGATTCCAGCCAGCAACCAGCCGTAGAGGTGCCGAGCAGAGAACCGCGCGCTCAGGACACCGGTTTTCATCGTTCGGCCATGGCCGAAGAGGGCGCCGCCATGCGACCGTGAGGCAGGACCTCAGGCAGCCGGGCGAAATCGGAAACCGCCGAGAACAAACCGTCAAAATCGCTGAACAAATCGCCGATCAAACAATCGGTCAGCGGTCCGCGCTGTTCGGGATGTTTCTTGAGCATCCGCGCAAAACTAAAATTCACGTCGTAGAAGCCGTACACCAGCGTGCGCATCGTCTCGATCGCGTTGCAGAGACGCTCACCGTATCCCGAGAACTGCGCCCCACCCGTGTCCCCGGCAACCAGGGCGGCGTCCACGGCGTCTGCAGCGAGTTCGCCACTCTTGAGCGCAAGGAAAACGCCGCTGGAGAAAACGGGATCCAGGAACGCAAACGCATCGCCTGCGAGCAGCAACCCGTCCGCGGCGCAATACCGGGACCGGTAGGAGAACTCGCTGGTCACCCAATATTCGCCGAACTGTTCGGCTCCGGAGAGATGGTCCTTGATCCACACGTTGCGTTCGATTTCGCGCGCCATGATCGTGGCGGGATCCTTGGACTCGGAGAAAAGGTAATCCTTTTCCGCGACGACCCCGAGGCTGACGATGTCGCCCCGGAGGGGGATGTACCAGAACCAGCCGCGATCCTCGACATAAGCGACGGTGGTGTTTCCCTCGTCGATGCCGGGATCGCGCCGGGCGCCGCGGTAATAAGTCCAGACAGCCATTTTATTGAGCCGCGGGTCTTTGACCCGCCAGCCCTGGGGGGCGGTGGCGACCTGTTCCCGTCCGGAACAATCGATGGTGACGGGGGCGAACACCTCGCGGGTCTCGCCCTGCTCAGTCCGCGCCACGACGCCCACGACGCGGCCGCTGTCGTCCTTAAGCACCCGCTGGACCGGGGTGCGTTCATGGACTTCGACGCCTTTTTTGCGGGCGTTTTCGAGAAGCATGGTATCGAAATCGGCGCGTTCCACCTGCCAAGTGGTGGAGCTGGGATGATCCCGATGCTGGAAGAAATAGAAGGGCTGGGACTGGTGGCCATCCTGGGTGACAAACTGGACGCTGTATTTTTTTGTGAACGCCATCCGCTCCATCTCCTCGAGAACCCCTAGACGCTCCAAGGTGTACCAGCAGTAAGGCATCAACGACTCGCCCACGTGGTATCTGGGGAATTTCGCCTTTTCCAGGAGCAACACCCTGCGGCCTTTCTGGGCCAGAAGCGCCGCCGCCGTCGACCCGGAGGGGCCGCCACCGATGACAATCACGTCGTATTGGGAATGTGCGATCATAGTTCCGTCTTGGTTGGGTTAAGGCCGCAATAGCTCAACAATCTGCGCCAGAAGCACGCCGTCGGCACTGAGGAGTTCGTTGCACCGACCATAAAAGCAGGGGGCATGGGGAAGCTCAAAACAACTCCGCATCGCCGGATCCACGCCGAGCCGGATAAACGCCCGGGGCCGGCTCCGGTAACGCACCCCGAATCGGTTGAGCAATCCGCCCAGGGGCAGCCGGGCCTCTTCGATCAGGGCGCGCAGTTCGCCCTCAAACGCCTGGAGCTGGATCTCGATGGCCCCGTATTCCACGGGCAACCGGCTTTGTTCCAGCGTGAGCACGACCTCCCGCCGGTAGGTTTCCGAGGAGGCCTCGCAACTCAGGCAACGCAGCACGAGACTGTCCCCGTAGAGCTGTTCGAGCCGGGAGGTCATGTCGCCGTCGTGCACCAGAAGCGTGCGATAAGGCTCGGGCATCTGGGCCGGCTCGATGAATTCCACCGACGCCAAGGGTTGATGCCGTCGGAAAACCGTGAGGGGATGCAGCAGATCGTTTTCCCGGGGAGAAACTCTCATGTGTATCGGGTTCCTTTGTGTTGAGGCAGAAAGAACGCGTGCAGCAGGGGGTCCACCCGCAGCAACGCCTCGCGGGAAAGCACCAGCCAGTCGCCCTCCTCGTGCAACCAACCTTTGAGTCGCAGCTCCGCCCACTGCTGCGAGAAACGGTCGGTGATTTGGATCCCGAATTTGGCCGCGAAATACGACCGGCTCACCCGGCCCAGCTTGAGCTGGAGAATCAGCTCCCGGATCATGCGTTCCTCTTCGGTGGTGGCCATCGCGCGGGAGACGGGGAGTTGCCCCCGTTGGATGGCTTCGAGGTAGTGGGTGAACTCGGTGAGGTTTTGGAAATGGGTGCCGGCCAGGTGCGAGAAAGAGGCCACCCCCAGCCCGACCAGATCCGCGCCGGCCCAGAGTTGGTCCCGGTAAACAAACCGGGTGGCGTTGGGATCGCGCACGGCCGTGTAGCCGCTGGTGACGGTGTATCCCGCCTTTTCCAGCTCGCGGAAGGCCAGGTCCACCCAGGCGCGTTTGGTCGACCAGTCCGCCACCGGCGCCACCAGTTTGCCCGCCGCCTTCATCTCCTTGTAGATGCCGGTGTTGTAGGGCACTTCCATCTGATAGATGGTCACGCTGTCGGGCTGCAGCTCGATGAGTTTTCTCACGTTCTCGCTCCAGTTGGCGTCGGTCTCCTCCACCATGCCCGCAATCAGATCGATGTTGATCTGGGGGAACCCGATGGATCGCGCGTATTGATACGCCCGGTAGATTTCATCGGTGCGATGGGCGCGCCCGTTGATCTCGAGGATGTGGCTGTCAAAATTTTCCACCCCCAGCGAGAGCCGCGTCACGCCAATCGCACGTAACGCCGCCAGCTTTTGCTCGGTTAACGTGCCGGGTTCACATTCAAAGGTGACTTCCTGCGCCTCGTCCCAGGGCAGCAGCTCTTTCATCCGGCCAGTGAGCGATTCCAGCTGGCTCACGGAAAGATACGATGGGGTGCCCCCCCCAAAATACACAAACTGCGGTTTGCGCCCCCGGATCAGCGGCGACGCGGCGTAGGCTTTGAGCTCTTCAATGCCGGCGTCCAGATAGCCTTTGATCTGATCGGCGTTTTTGTCCGTGTACACCCGGAAATAGCAGAAGTGGCAGCGTTTCCGGCAGAATGGGATGTGGAAATACACCCCCAGGGGCACCCCCGGCACGGGCTCGCGCTGGAGGAGCTCGGTCACCCGCGCTGCCGTATCCGCCCCCCAATACGCAAACGGCGGATAGTTCGCCACGAAGTAGTTTCCAGCCTCGGTCTGGGCGTTTTCACGGTCGAGAATGTCGGCAATTTCAGAGCTCATAGGGCACGGGAGAAAAATTCAGGGCTGCCCGGGAACGGCCCGGCCAAAACAGTAGAGGGTCCCATCCTCGGCACCGACCACCAGTCGGCCCTCGGCGGCAGCCGGTGACGAGGTGACGGGCGCGCCGATGTCGTATGCCCAGCGTTCCTTGCCGTCGGCCAGCCCCACGCAATACAAACGCCCATCCTCGCTCCCCACGATCACGGCGTCCCCGCAGACCACGGGCGAGCTGTCCACCGGTTTACGGGTCTGAAAAACCCAGGAGACCGCGCCCGTCGCACGCTGCAAACAATGGAGCCGTTTGTCGCGACCGCCGATGATCACGAAATCCTCGGTCACCGCCGCCGAGGAGTAATAGGGAAAGTTCCGGTCCCGATATTTCCACTCGACGGAACCGGCCTTGAGATCGAGAGCAAGGACCTGGTTGCCGTAGTTGCCGACATAACCGCGGCCGTCGCGGACAGCGATGGAGGAAGCCACGTAGGCCTCGGAATCGATCTGACGCAGTTCTTCGCCGTCTGCGAGCCGCAGCACGCGGATCACCGAATCGCAGCCGCCGAACACAATCGCGTCGGTGCCCAAGATCGCCGGGGTGCCGTTGATGTAGTTGTCGGTGGCACGGGTCCACACGGGTTTGCCGGTGGCGGCGTCCACGCAATGCATGCTCGCGTCGTAACTGCCCACCAAAATCCAGACCCCGGGGGTCCCGGGATTTTGTGCGATATTGGCGCTGCCGAGGATTTTGCCGCCGGTCTTGTATTTCCACCGAAGCGCACCGGAGGCGGCGTCGAGCGCGTAGAGATGTTCATCGGCGCTGCCGACATAGACGACTCCGTCCCGCACCAGGGGCGTGGCCTCGATGGGGCCCTCGGTTTTGAAGCTCCAAAGCTCCTGCCCTTTGCCCAGGTCCAGGGCGCGGAGGACCCCGGCTTCATCCCCGAAATAAACGCAGTTGCTAGCGATTGCCGCGGAGCCTTTGATGGGTTTGCCGGTGGAAAAACTCCAAGCCAGCTCGGGTGTGAGCGGCGCGGGCATGTCCGCCACACCCTGGAGTTGCGGCGCGCCCCGGTGCATTGGCCAGTCCGCGCCCGACAACGCCCCGCCGGTCAGTCCCAGGGAGGCGAGGAGCGCCATGCGCACGGCCCGGCGGATCATCCCAGCACCTCCCGGTAAATCCCCTCAAAGTCTTCCGCCGTCATAGGCCGCGGATTAAACCCCGCCGTCCACTGGCGCGCGGCCTCCTGGGCGAGGGCGCTGCGGACCGCGTCGTCCACGGGAGCGCCTGCCGGCACCGGGTATACCCCGGCAACCGGGAGCATCCCGGCGGCATTCAGGATTTGCCGGAGCCGCTCCAGCAACTCTTCCACCGACGCGAGGCCCGCCACCGACGCCAGAGCAAGATACTGAGCGTGAGCCTCGGGCAACCGGGCGTTGAACGCGATCACCGCCGGCAGAACCATTCCAACGGCTTGCCCATGCACAATCCCGAATCGGGCGGTGAGCGGATTGGCCGCCGAATGCGCGGCCCCCAGCATGGAGTTCTCAATCGCAGTCCCGGCATAAGCGGCGCCGAGCTGCATCATCGCGCGCGCGTCGATGTCCTGCGGATCCGCCATGACGCGCTCCATCCCGGCCATGCAAAGGGCAAAAGCTTCCCGGGAATACATCGCCGAATGAGGGGTGCGTTTTTTGGTCACCGCGGTCTCCAAGGCATGCGCCAGCGCGTCGATGCCCGTGCAGGCGGTGACCCGGGCGGGCTGCGAGACGGTGAGCAACGGGTCAAGAATCGCCACCTTAGCCGCAGCCTTCACATCGCCGCAGGCCATCTTCTGATGAGTCGCCTCGTCGGAGATCAGGGCAAACGACTGGCATTCGCTGCCGGTGCCGGCGGTAGTCGGCACGGCGATCAAAGGCAACATCGGCCGCGTGGCCTTGCCTACACCCCAGTAGTCCTGCATCCGGCCCCCGTTGGTGAGCAGGAAATTGCAGCCTTTTGCCGTGTCGAGACTGCTGCCGCCTCCCAGCCCGATGAGAAAATCAATCTGCGCCTCACGCGCCACTTCCACACAACGATCCACGTCGAGAGTGGTCGGGTTCTCACGGACCTCCTCAAAAAGCATTACGGCGATCCCTTCCCGCTCCAGAGCCGCGGCAGCTCGGGCCGGATGCCCCGCGGCAGCAATCCCTTTGTCGGTCACCAAGAGCGCCCGGCGCGCCCCGAGTTGTCTGGCGAACTCGCCCACCCGGTCCAGCGCGTGATTCCCGAATACCAGCCGGGTCTGGGGCTGGCAGTCAAATCCGGCGAGGGAGGGAGGACGGGGGTTCATGAGGGGTGGTTGAGATGCTGCAATATCCGTGCTCGACGCCCGAGCCATCGATCCCAAGGGTGTCCCAGAGAGCGGCCCGAGTCCCGCCAAAGGCCGGAACGGTTGAAGGCCAACACATTCATCACAGGGGAAACCGTGGAAACGTTCAGGCGCGTTCGATGGAGCGGCGTTTGTAGAGGAACTCGAACATGTTGCCCTCGTGGGGTTGATCCCAGGAGATTTTCATCGTGGAAACCGGGCCGAGGTTGAGCCGCTCGATCAACGGCGAATCCAGGAGAGCCGCCGTGAACTCCGGGTCCTGGGTGATCGCCGTGACCACCAGGGACGGCCCAATCTTCGCCAGCATCTGCTCCTGCGGCGTCTCGACCACGCTGGCGTAGGGACAGAGATACTCCTTGTTGGCCAGGGGATGCGCGAAAGAATCGCAGTGCACGATGGTCGGCCGCAGATAGACGCCGCCCCCGAACACCACTTTCCGCGAGCCGCCCCGGTATTTGGCCGTCACATCCTCCGCTCCCGGCGTCTGCAGCCCGTCCTCAATCGCCGCGTCGATGAAGTCCGCCATCTTGGGGTTGGCAAACCCAGCCAGCCTCGCGTTTTCGTCCTTGGGCGACAACGGCTCGATCGGCCCCAGTTTCTTGGCCAGCGCATCGGCGATTTCCGCGCCGTATTTGGGCACCACCACGGCGGACGCGTTGACGCAGGAACGGCCACCGTTCTCGGAGATGGAGCTGGCGATCAAGTCGATGTAGTCGGGCCAGTTTTCAATGGCGTCGTTGCCGATGAGCACCTTGCTAAAGCCGGGGCCGTGCACGGAGAACTTGGGCTGTGAACGGTATTGTTCGACGGTATTGGCGTCCCCGAAAATGAGGGCGCGTCCGCAGAGTTTCATGACCTCCCCCGAACCCTCGTGATCGGTGGGATAAAACCCGAACGCCTCGGCCGGTGCGCCTGCCGCGATAAACGCCTGGATCAGCCGGTAAGGCGTCTAAGGTTCTTCCCGGCCGGGCTTGATGATGACCGGTGTCTTGAGCGCGATGGCGGGGAGCCACAGCGAATTTACCGCCGGCGAATTACTGGGCATGATCAATCCCAGGGCGTTGGTGGTGGGATAATAGCTCACGGCCGCCCCGCTTTGTTCGCCGTAGCCGCGGTCGATGACCTCCAGGGGCAGGCCCCGGGTCAGCCCGTTGAGGATCGTCCGGATATGGGTAAGAGCGTAATGGATCTTGACCATGTTGCGCCGCACCATGACTTCCGGCAGGCCGCTGGTGGAGGAGAGGGTCTCGACATACTGCGCCGCGCTCTGGACGTGGCCGCGGTCGCCGCAAGGCAGCTCGCCGTTGAGAAACCATTCGCCGGCTTTGGCCGAGATCGCGATGAGCTCCTCGACGGTGAACTTCTTGAGCGCGGCACGCGCCTCGGCGATCCGCCCCAGGTCTTTGCGGAGGATCCCCGCGTTGACCTGGCTGATCACCGCCATGGGTTGGCCAGTGAGATGATGACAGACTTCGATGTGATCGAGGCTTTCGTAGGGTTTGCCTCGGCGCAAAGCCGGCAGATGCGGGAGATTCATAAAAGGGTGGTGTGTGTTTCAGTGGGGCAACCCGGGGCTCTGAGGCGGGCCTAGTAAACCCCCTCCACAATCTTCTTTTCCATCGCCCCAAACGGACGCACCTCCGCCACGCCGTCCCATGCATACGGGCCCCGGGGCCGGCGCCGGATCGCTTCGTCCCGTTCCAGGAACCGCGGCATAAAGAATTCGCGGGTCAACGTCGTCAGTTCCACCCGGCCCCACGCGTCGTAATCGACGGTGGCGTCCGTGTTCTTGGGATCCACCACGCGCAGGATGGCCCGGGGCTGCGGGGCGTAGTAGGTGATGGAGTATTGGTCCTCGGGACGCAGCGGCAGGCTCGCTGCGAGGCCCATGAGGGTGTTGCCGTAGGTCGGATAGAATCCGATCCGGTTTTCGAGCACTTCCTCCACAATAAACCGCACGTATTGGGGAAGCATCGTGGTGCCCCCGCAGAACACGCCCCGGATACCGGCCGCGTAGATGTCGACCTTCTCCGCCAACGCCTCCAGCAGCTTGGGGGTGGTGAACAGCCCGCTGACTTTGCGGTGTTTGAGAATCGTGGCCGCCTGGTCCACCACGTGGTCCATGTAGGCGCGCGCCTGATCGAATTCTTTGTTGGCGATGAGTTTCTTCACCCAGCGCGGATCCAAGTCGATGAAGTAACAGCTCGAACCGCGGACTTGGGCGAGGTGTTCAATGGCCAGGCGTAACCGGCGCGGCCCCGTGGGCCCCATCATCAGCCAGGCGCCGCCCTTTGGGAAATGGTCGTCGCTGAGTTTCTCGCTGAACTCGCTGTAATCGACCTTGTAATCGTTCCAGCCGATCCGCTGTTTGGGCATGCCGGTTGTGCCCCCGGTTTCGAAGATGTTGAAGGGCTGGCCTTTGAACGCGGCCGGCACCCAGACTTCGGGTTGAAGGTCCCGCAGCCATTCGTCCTCAAAATGCGGGAACTTGCGCAGGTCGGCTACGGACTGGATTTCAACGCGGGGATCGAAATTTTTGGCCGCCCATTCGAGCCAGAACGGGCATCCGGTCTCGGGTGAAAAATGCCAGGCCACGATCTCTAGGAGATGCGCGTCGAGCTGTTGCTGGGCTTGTTCGGGAGTGAGTGTTTGCATGGTGAGAAAAAGAGGGAGGGGTCTACTGCGACTCGGGTTGCGCGGAGGGTTCAGGCAGGAAGAAACTCGCGACCAAACCGATCAGGAACACGCTCGTGGCCACGATCCCGGCGGCCATGGCCACCTGGTCAAACGTGTTGGCTCCGGGCATCAGCGGCGCGAGCACGTTGCCCGTGAGAAAAGCGGCCGAGGTCCCCAACATCCGCCCGCCCACGTTGGTTGCGAAGCTGCCGCCCGTGCCGCGCAGATGCAGCGGGAAGAGTTTGGGGAGGTATTCGCCAAAATAACTGAACTGCGCCACCACCAGCAGGCCGCAGATCAGCACCGCCCAGTCCAACCCCGCCGCCCCCGACCGGTAGAGGAAGAAATAGGTGAGCGGGAACACCACCAGCCCAGGAATCAAAAAGAGCCGCAGCAGCGCGCCCCGGGCTATCGCCGTGACCACGAGCAGCGCCAGCGCGATCCGGCCAAGTAACCCGCCCATTTCCTGGAAAAACTGGATTCGGTTGCCGCGCGCTTTGACGGCGGTGTCGAACGGCTCTTGTTTTTCGCGGTTATCGCCGAGGGCTTTGAGGATTTTCTCCCGGTCCACAATCGCTTTGCGTGCGTCCG
>JBEIUI010000128.1:0-9008 GCA_040374425.1 Verrucomicrobiia bacterium
CACTCTTTCCCTACACGACGCTTCCGATCTCGGGTCGAGCACCTCGTAGGGAGGGAGAGTGTCCTGGTCGCGCTGGTCGTGTTTGAGCTCGGCGCTCGGCGGTTTTTGAAGGGTGTCGAGCGGGATGACTTCGCCGTTCCGGTTGATCCACTCCGAGACCCGGTAGACCCATGTCTTGGGGAGATCGCTGATGACCGCCAGCCCGCCGCACATGTCCCCGTAGAGCGTGCAGTAGCCCACGGCCAGCTCGCTCTTGTTGCCGGTGCTCAAGACCAGGTGCCCGAATTTATTGGAGAGCGCCATTAAGGTCATGCCGCGCAGCCGCGGCTGCATGTTCTCCTCGGTGACATCCTCGGAGCGCCCGCGGAAGACGTCCCGGAACTGGTTTTTGAAACACTCGAAACTTGCCTGGATCGGCAGGTTCAGGAAGCCGATCCCGAGGTTGGCGGCGAGTTTTTCGGAGTCTTCAATGCTGCCGGCGGAGGAGAACTCTGTGGGCATGGTGACCCCCAAGACGTTCTGTGGGCCGAGCGCATGCGCGGCGATGCAGGCGGTCAACGCGCTGTCGATTCCACCGCTCAGGCCGAGCACCGCAGTGTGGAATCGACATTTGGCGGCGTAATCGCGCAGACCGAGGCTCAGGGCGAGGAAGAGCTCCTCGGGTTCGTTTTGAAAGGAGACCGGTGTTCCCGGCGCATTCAGATCCACCACTTGGAGGTGTTCCTCCAGCGGCGCGAGTTTGGCGAGGGCTTCACCTCCGGCCGAGAAGGCCAGAGAGTTTCCATCGAAAATCAACTCGTCGTTTCCACCCACGGCATTGCAGTAACACACGGGAATCCGATGGGTGCGGGCAATCTCTCCCAGCATCGCGGCGCGTCTCTTGGCTTTGCCCAGGCTGAACGGGGACGCACTCAGGTTGAGGAGAATCTCCGCCCCCTGCTCGACGAGCGAGTCCACCGGTGACGCCCCATACAGTCGGCGGGGCAGGTAGCGTTCGGTCCAGATGTCTTCGCAGAGCGTAATACCGATTTTTTTCCCGGCCACGATTACCGGCTCCACTGAGTGGGCTGGCTCGAAGTAGCGGGCTTCATCGAAGACGTCGTAGGAGGGCAGCAGGGACTTGAAGAATTTGCGAACGGGCATCCCTTGCTGGAGCAGGGCGGCTGCGTTGCGGAAGGGTTTGCCGACCCCCGCGTTCAGATCCACGTATCCCACCACCAACGGCACTGCGCCCACTTGAGCGTGGATACTCTCCAGAACCTCCAGGTTGCGCGGGACAAACTGGGATTTAAACACCAGGTCCTGTGGTGGGTATCCCGCAATCGCCAACTCCGGCGTCACCACGATTGCCGCGCCCTGCGCAACCAGGGTGCGGTAGGCGTGGAGAATCTTGCTTTCGTTTCCGGCGAAGTCGCCGATGACGGGGTTAATTTGGGCGAAGCCGATCTTCATGGGGCCCCTTTTTTGGAGGGAGCGCGCAGGCTAGCGCACCTTTTTGGAAGGGGTCGAGTGGAACATCTCCCGCCAGCCCTCGTTTGATTCGTAAAATGCCCGCTGGATGATGTGGCGGAACCCCCAGAGCAGGCAGGCCGCGATGAATCCGGAAAAAATGGCAAGGAGCAGTTTGTGGAGAAATGTGTTTTCCATGTGGGCGTGCCCGGAGACGGACAAAGAGGGGCCCTGCGGGCTTCGGGCGCGGCAAAATAAGCCAATTCCCAGGTGTGTCAGGGGAAAATAACTCGATTTTGGGAAACGGGCTTCACCGGCACATGTGCTGCTACTCTTCAATGCAATGGTTGCTCCTCCCCGCGCCGTGATAGGCGTTGATCTTGGCCGGTATGCCCTCAAGTCGGTCCTTTTACAGCGAAAGGGGGCTGGCCGCTTCGGGATCACGCATTTTGCCAGCCGCCCGTTGGCCGGTCCCGTGGATACGGCAGAGGCCTTGAGTCGCGAACTCCGGGCCCTGTTCAAGGAAATGGGGGGAAGCGCCAAATTATGCGCTGTGGCGGTTTCAAGTCCGGATGCGTTGATCCGGATCATTGAGCAGCCGCAAACCCCAACGCAGCTTCTGCGCGAAGCGTTGCGGCTCAACGGAATGGCTTATCTCAACCAGGATTGCCGCCGGTGGGTGCTCGATTGCGCGCTTATCGCCTCCTCCGAGTCGGCTCCCGGGGAGGCTGCCACGGGGGGCAAGGCCAAATACCTGGTGGGTGGGGCGCCGCGCGTCGAGGTTGCCCGGGTGGCGGATGCGTTTTCCAAGGCTGGTCAACACATTGGTTGGCTGCCCCTGGCGCCTATCGCCACCCTCAACGCCTTCGAGTTCGCCTGCGGGGAGACCTTCCAGAACGGCGCGTTTTTTCTTTTGGACATAGGTCACATGACTTCCACGCTGATGGTGGGGATCAAGCGCGAGTTGGTGCTGGTGCGCTCAATTGATTGCGGAGGAAGTTTGCTGTTGGAGACGCTGAGGTCTCTGACGGGTGAACCCCATGAAGTGGTCCTTCAAGCGCTCGAAAGCGAGGACGAATTGATGGTTGAGAACACTCGGATGGCCCTGGGGATTCTCGCCCGTGAAATTAGCAGTTCGATTGGTTTTTTTGAGGCGAACCGGGAGGCAAACATTGATCGGATTTATGTTTCCGGTGCGCCGGCGAAATCCCAAGCCATCCTCAAGGTGCTGAGTGAGGAGGTCAAACGGCCCTGCTCGGCTTGGAATGCTGTGGCCCGCTGCGAAGTGGGGTTGGCCGAGGGGCGCCTCCGGGCTTTTGAGGCCAGCGCATTGGATCTGCATGTGGCCTGCGGCGCAGCGGCCGAGGCCCTCGAAGCTCTTTAGCCATGGCGCTGCGACTCAATCTCTATCATGAAATTGAGCGGGATAAGCGGGCCAAGAGCCGCGACCCGCTCAAGCTGGGAATTCTCGCCGTGCTCTTTGCCGGCGCAGGGATGTTGTCCTATTACTTCTGGCAACTGGGCGTTCTGCGGGGGGTTGAGCAAGACTATCGCCTCACCCGGGCCCAATTCGAGGAGTTGGTGCCGAAGGCCGAGGCGGCAAAAAAAAGCGAGCAGGAGTGGGCGAATGTGGTGAAGGCCAAAGAACGTCTTCTAGAGCGCATGGAGGAACGGTTCTACTGGGCGCCGTTCCTGGCGCAGGTGAGCAGGGTGGTTGAGGGCGATGTGCAGATCACAAAACTCTCCGGCGAGGTCCAGGCCGCAAAAATCCGGAGGTGCAACATCGCGGTCGAGGGTGTGGCGGCTGGGCATGATCCGCGCAAGACGGCCGAGCAGTTGCGCGTGGCGATTCGGGACGAGTTGCAGACCCGGTTCAGGGTGGTGAACGCGACATTCCGCACCCTGGAGGAAAGCCCCACCCCGGCGAGTATCAACGGGAAAATCCAGGGGACCGCACTTTTTCAGATCCAGATTCAAGTCGCCTCGGGGGAGGAAGCGCCCCCTAAGCCTCCCACCCGCAAGAAGCGATGAAGCTCGGTAAAGAAGAAACAAAACGGCTCTTTCTCGCGGGGACTTTTGCCCTCGCTGTGGTTTACGCGTTTTTCAACGGGCTGCTCGGGCCGGTCCTTCGAGACCAGGTGGCCAAGCGCAAGAGCATCGCAGAATTGGCGCCACAGATCCAAGCGGCTAAACTCGCGCTCGCCAAGGCACAGGAGTCCGAAAAAGCCGCCCAATCCGCCAAAGACGTTCTCGCGCAGATCGCACAAATGACGCCCCATGGGGCGCCGGTGGCGTGGTTTCCCCCGCAAGTGGCTGCGGCGTTCAAGACCGAGGGCTCCGACAAGGCGCTTACGCGTCTGGTCGGAGAGACGCCGGAGAAAGAAATCGCGGGATACGACAGGGTTTCTTGGGCAATAGAACTGCCCCGCATCGAGTTTTTCTCCTTTGGGCAAGCCCTGGCGGAGTTTGAGAACAGCCATCCTTTGCTCGAGATTTACAGCCTCAGTATCGAGGGCAACCGCGAGGCTGCGGAAACCCAGCGCGTCCTGATGAGCGCGCAGCACCTGATTAAAAAATGAACACGTCAATTTTGCTTTTCGCGTGGTGTTCTTTGATGCCGCTGACAATCCGGGCTGATTCTCGAGAGGCCCCGTCCGCAGGCGCCTACCTGCTCAAAAAGCGCTCCTCGTTCGAAGTGCTCAATCGGACGGCCTCGCCCTTCGTCCCCATTGGCTGGGCGAAACCGCAGGAAACCGCTGAGGCTGTGGTTTCAGCCGTGTCACCAGCGAGGCCGGTGTTGGATGAGAAAGACTACAACCTCAGTAGCATCCTACTGGGAAATCCCGCGTTGGCCGTCATTAACGGGCGCTCTTACTCGGAGGGAGAGTTTCTGCGGACGCCGAGGCCGCAGGGCGCGGCTCCAAGATCGGCTTTTTCGGGCGAGACTTCTCCCGGGAAGGCGGCGGTTCCGCCGAAGGTGCGGGTGGCGCGGATTCTGGACGGGAGGGTGGAACTCCGGAGCGGAGCGGAGGTGCTCCAGCTCCCGCTGCGGCGGCGGGAATTCATTCCGAAAAAAACCGACGCGCTTGAATCTGAAGACCGTTAGGAGGCGGTTGCGTTGAGCTGGGCGAGCACTTCTGGGTCACGCACGTCGGCCCAGGCCCCCGAGAGTTCGAGCGCCTGCACTTTTTGGCCGTTCATGGCGACGTCTCGGATGGCGTCCGTGAGTTCGTATTCGCCGCGGGGCGATTTCTCGAGTTTGGCGGTAAACGCGTAGATGCTCGGGCAGAACGTGTAAACGCCGGCGTTGTACCAGGGGCTTGTGGGTTCTCCGGGCTGGGGTTTTTCCCGCAGATCGGTGAGCTCGAAGCGTTCATTGACAAACACGGCGCCACCCTTTGAGACGTCCTCGTTTTTTTTGACGCTAATCAACGCTTGGGCGTCGCCCATGACCACGAGCCGGCGGTAGTTTTCCGGGGCCACTAGGATGTCGCCGTAGCTGAGAATAAAAGGGTCTTCCCCCGTAAACGCGCGGCCCAAGTCCACCACGCGGCCCGTTCCGTCCTGGACGGTTTGAGTGACGTATTCCACCTGCACCCCGAACCGGGTGCCGTCGCCGAAATGGTTGCGGACGACCTCGGCCCGGTAGCCCACCACGATGAGGAACCGGGTAATACCGGCGGCGCGGAGACCCTCGAGAATGTGCTCAAGGATGGGTTTGCCTCGCACCTCGATCATGGGCTTGGGCAGTTCGTTGGTGAGTTCGCGCATGCGGGTGCCGCGCCCGGCGGCGAGTAACACGGCTTTTTGAACGGTCTGGCTCATGAGAGGGCGGGCTTTTTGGGGTTAACGTTTGTTCTCGGAGACGAACTCCGCGATGCGGGTCATGGCCACCTTGATCTGGTCCAGACCGGTGGCGTAGCTACAGCGCACAAAACCCTCGCCGCTGGGGCCAAAAGCGGGTCCTGGCACACATGCCACCTGTTTTTTCTCAAGCAACCCGAGTGAAAACTCCCGGCTGGTCAGCCCCGTGCTCGTGATGCACGGAAAAACGTAGAAGGCCCCCACAGGCTTGAAACACTCCAGGCCCAGGTCATTGAAGCTGCGGACAATAAAATTGCGGCGCAACTCGTATTCCTTGCGCATCCGATCCACGTCCCGGCTCCCGTTCTCAAGTGCCTCGATTGCCGCGTGCTGTGCCATCGTGTTGGCGCAGAGGATGGCGTATTGGTGCACCTTCATCATTGCCTCGGTCAGGGGCGCCGGTGCGCAGGCGTATCCGATCCTGAACCCGGTCATCGCGAAGGCCTTGGAAAAGCCGTGGAGAAACACCGTGCGCTCCCGCATCCCGGGCAGCGACGCGATGGATACATGCGGTTGTCCGTCGTAGGTAAGTTCGCTGTAGATCTCGTCGGTGAGCACTACTAAGTCGTGTTCAACGCAGAGCTGGGCAATTTTCACGAGCTCCTCGCGGCTCTGGGTCGCGCCGGTCGGGTTGCACGGGAAGTTGAGCATCAAAACCTTGGACTTCTTGGTGATCTTCTTCGCCAACGCCTCGGCGGTAAGGCTGAAGTTTTCCTCCGCCCGGGTGGGCACTGCCACAGGCACCCCGTGCGCCAGCAAGATGCTCGGGCTGTATGAAACATAGCAGGGCTCATGGTAGAGAACTTCATCGCCCGGGTTGACCAGGGCCCGCAGCGCTAGGTCAATTCCTTCGGAAACGCCCACTGTCACGATGACTTCCGTGGCGGGGTCATACGCCACGTGAAAATGTTGGGCCACGTAATCGGCGATCCGCTTCCGCAAGACCGGTAGCCCAAGGTTGGAGGTGTAGCCCGTGTGGCCGCTTTCCAGGCTGTAAATAGCCGCCTCCCGGATGTTCCAAGGCGTGTCAAAATCCGGTTCGCCGATGCCGAGGGATATGACTTCCTTCATCGATTGCACGATCTCGAAGAAGTCGCGGATGCCAGACCTCGGAAGCGTGCGAACGTGGCCGGCGATGTGGTTTTGGAGAGTCATCTTAAGACGGGTAAAATGGGGAGGCAAAGGGGGGGGCGAGCTAAAAGGGGAGGCCGTGGTTGAGCGGACGCCGGCAAAAGGCCCGGTGAGAGCCGGGTTGGATGGCCCGACAGGGCCCCCAAGGGAAGGGTTAAGGTGCGACGGCCAGACGCTTGGGGCGTTCCTCGCGGTAAAGTGCCACCCCGTTTTCTTTGTAAGCTTTGAGCCTGAAACGTGTGGCGGTCGAAATCACTCCTTTGATTGTGCTGAGCTTTTCAGAGATGAACGAGGCGACATCCTGCAGCGTATCGCCTTCGACCACCACCAGCAGGTCGTAGCCGCCGCTCATCAAGTAGCAGCTTTGCACCTCGCTGAACTTCGCGATCCGCGTGGCGAGCCGGTCAAAACCACCGCCGCGTTCGGGCGTGATTCTCACCTCGATGCAGGCGGTGACCGCCCGGCTTTGGGCCTGTTCGGGATCCAAGACCGCTTGGTAGCCCAGAATCACCCCCTCCTTTTCGAACTCTGCGATGCGCGCGGCGACCGAGTCCTCGCTGAGATTGAGTTCCTTGGCGAGGTCTTCGACCGGAGTCCGCGCGTTCTGGCGCAGGAGAGAGAGCAATGGTTCCATAAATGGGACCGTCACCTTTAGCGGCGAAAGCTACGGAAGTCATTCAGAACTTGCGGGTCGGCCCACCAGCGCGGCGTCCGGGCGAGCCTCCCCGCAAGAGGTTCCCTGGGCCGGCAATGAGCGGATAGGAATCGGCACTTGCGCCGAAGGCGCTGCTTTCGCTCTTATTAGTTTCACTTACTTATATGATGAAATACTCCACTTACCTCATCTTTGGGGCGCCCGGCAGCGGGAAGGGCACCCAAGGGAAAATCCTCGGGGCGATTCCCCGCTTTTTCCACTTTGCCTGCGGCGACGTATTCCGGGCGCTGGACACACGCACTCCGCTGGGGCAGGCCTTTATGGAGTACTCGAGCCGGGGCGAACTGGTGCCCGACGACTTGACCGTTAAACTCTGGCAGGCGCGGATCGCTGACGTGGTGCGCTCGCATCATTTTAAGCCCGACATCGATTCCCTTGTGCTCGATGGCATCCCGCGCAACGTCGGGCAGGCGCGGATCATGGACGACATCATCGACGTAAAACGCGTGTTCCACCTCCACTGCCCTGATCGCGCGGCGCTGGTGACCCGTTTGAAAAAGCGGGCATTGAAGGAAAACCGCTTTGATGACGCCAACGAGGATGTGATTCGCCGCCGCCTAGCCACTTACGACTCGGAGTCCAAGCCGGTGCTCACGCACTACGGGCCCGCCCTGTTGAAGGAGATCGACGCCACGCAAGCGCCCATCAAGGTCGCTCTGGAGATCCTTAAAAGCATCAACGGCGAGGACTAACCCGGGCTCCTGATCGGTGGCGACTCCCGCTTCGGCGGGGCCACTTTTCCTCTCCTCTCATGCGGATTATTTTCATGGGCACCGGTGAAATCGGCTTGCCGACGTTGCGCGCCCTGCTCGAGTCCGAGTCGCACCAGGTTCTCGCTTGCGTCACGCAGCCGGATAAACCGGTTGGCCGTCACCAGGAACTCCAACCGCCGGCCGTCAAGAAGCTGGCACTCACCCATCACGTCCCAATTTTTCAGCCCGCGAAAATCCGGGATTCCAATGCGATCGATCCCCTGCGGTTTCTGCGACCGGATGTGATTGTGGTGATCGCCTACGGCCAGATTTTGCCTCGGCAAATCCTGCAGATTCCTTCGGTGGCCTGCTTGAACCTCCATGCCTCGTTACTGCCTCGGCATCGCGGGGCGGCCCCGATCCACGCGGCGATTGAATGCGGGGATGCGGAGACGGGCATGACGGTGATGTATATGAGCGAGGGATTAGACACGGGAGATGTGCTGCTTGAGAAACGGTTGCGAATCGGGCGGCGCGAAACGACCGGGCAACTCCACGACCGGCTTGCCGAGCTTGCTCCCGGGGCGCTGTTGGAGGCGTTGGAGCTTCTGAAAAGAGGAGTGGCGCCCAGGGTGCCCCAGGAAGAGGCGGCCGCCACCTACGCCGCCAAGTTAAGCCGCGAGAACGGGAGGATCGACTGGGGCGTTTCCCGCGAGGCGATCGACCACAAGATCCGCTCCATGAATCCGTGGCCGGCGGCATTTACGTCCGTGCCCACGGGGGATGGACCCAAGAAGTTAAAGGTGTTTAGTTCGATCCTCCACCGGGGGGATTTGGGTGCGGCCGGCACGGTGGTGCGTGCGGACAAACGCGGAATTTTGGTGGCGGCCGGGTCTGGCGGGCTGCTTTTGAGGGATGTCCAGTTGGAGGGAAAGAAGCGGATGAGCGCCCGAGATTTTCTGTTGGGGAACCCCGTGCCGGTTGGCACTCTCCTTGGGCTCGAGTGAGCGCCTCCGCGTTGCAGCGCCAGTTGGAGGCGCATGTCGATGGACTCCGGGCCTGCGCTCTTTGCCCGAAGATGCACCGGCCGTCGGTTTCCGGCGGCGCCGTGGTGAGCAGGGTCATGACGGTCGGTCAGGCTCCCGGCAGCAAGGAGC
>JBEIUI010000059.1:0-19586 GCA_040374425.1 Verrucomicrobiia bacterium
AAACGGCGGGCCAGGAGATGCGGCGTTTGTTGGCCCGATACCGTGTTTATCTGTTCGAAAACGGTGAGGAACGCAAAGCGGGGCCCGACGGGAAGGGTGCCAGGCGTGGAATGGGAGCAGGGGAGGTGGAAGAGGTGATCCGGGCGGGCGGGAAGCTGAGCTTCTACCAATCGCTGCGTTGCCGTGTGCGGTATTTCAGCGACGGCTGCGCGATTGGGGCAGGGGACTTCGTGGAGGGAGTATTCACAAAGAACCGGGAGCGGTTTGGGAGTCGGCGTCACAGCGGCGCCCGTGAGATGAGGAGCGTGGATCTCCGCGGGCTGTTCACCGTGCGGGATTTGAGGAATCAAGCGGTGCGCCCCTCGGGCGCATCCAACGGCTGAGCGAGCGCGGGAGGCGGTCGAGACCGCAAGCTAAAGCGCCCAGAGAAAGGCGAACCGTGCAGGTTCGCCACGTCTTGTTCCCCCGGAGCGCCAAACTGAGCGCATCGGATTCATGCGGCGCTCGTGATCAACGTGATTGCGCTGTCCACGTTGCCCGAAATCCCGTGTCGCACATCGACGCGGAAGCCAGGCGGCTGAGAACCTGGGTTTATGCATAGTTTTTCAGACAGATTGTGTGTCCCTTGTAATTGCGTTTCAGACAGATTGTGTGTCCCTTGTAATTGCGCGTGTGTCCCTTGTAATTGCGCGCTTGTAATTGCGCGCTTGTAATTGCTCGCTGTTCTGAGGCAGCCGCTTTTTGACACCGTTGATTGCTCGACAGAAAAAAGTTGCGTGGCCGCTGCCCGTAAAAGGCATGGATTCGCCGGAAGCATGTGGCTGGAATCCGACCGGCGTTGGATGCGCGGACCCGAACGGATGATCGGGCGCTGAGCGTCCCCAGAGGGCGAGGCGGGGACATTTTTTAACTGCGCCGTAGCTCGGCCCGTTTCCCGCTCAGTAATCGGAAAGTTAGGCGCACATGTTGGCTTGGGAATTGCTTCTTAGTGCGGCATGTTCCTCCTCTTTGTTTCCCTCGCTTGTCTCGTCTCTGTGTCTTCGCTGATTTGGATGATTCACGGAATTATCCATGCCCCGATTGAGCAGGAGCGGCTGGATGGTTCCGTTTATCTGGCCGAATCGCGGTCAGTTCTAAACCCCTCAGGCTACCTTTCTTTGCATGCGGCGCCCAGTAACGCGGCTCATTCCCCGCGGATGCGCTGACCTTCCGCTGACTGATTCTCGACCGGGCGATGAGGTTGCCCGGCGTTGTCATGTTTGAGAGTGACGAGTCCGAATTCCGAGATTTAGGCCGCGTTTGGCGCGGGGTGAGAGATGCGGGAGGGGGGCTCGGATTTATTTTTTCGGAGAGACACAACCGTGTGGCGGTGCGGCGCTGAGCGTGTCGTTCACGTGTTTTGGGTTGGCCGCCTGCATGAGGGTGGGGTAGATCACCCATTGCGTGACACATTGTTTTGCTCGTTCTCTAGACCGTTTTTCACAGGGTGCCTGGTTCCTTCTGCTTTTCCTTGCGCCTTGGCTGTATGGGGGAACGCGGGATTGGTCGATTGATTGTCTCAATGTGGTAGGGGCGGCGGGAGTGTTGGCCTGGGTGCTGGCTTGCGCGCTCCGGATGCGATGGCCTGAGGTTCCTCTGGGGCTTGCCGGGCTGCTCCTGGGGTTGCTCGCGTATGGTTGGTACATGGCGTTGTATCCGGTGCTGGCGTATCGGGAGGATTACTTCACCTTTCTGGAAGTGACCCCTCGGATCTCGTGGTTGCCTGGGGCCGTGGACGGGGCCTGTGCGCGCAAGATGATGACCAGGATTACAGTTCTGGCCGGGGGGATCCTGCTGGCGGCCCATTACTCGGCAAGCGGGTCCTTTCGATCGCGGCTATGGAAAACTGTGGCATTGGCGGGCGCATCGATCGCCTGCCTCGGCTGGCTTCAAAAGATCCTGCAAAATCCCGTGCTTTTATGGGCTCCTGAGGAGTTCTCCTGGACCCATTTTGCAGCCTATCGTTATCACGCCAATGCCGGGGCGTTCCTCAACTTGGTCTGGCCATTGGCGGCGGGCTTGGCGATTCGTTCTTTTGAAGGGCGCGGGGAGTTCCGCCGCAGGGCTCTTTGGGTGGGAGTGGCGGCGTTGAGCTTCCTTGCCACATTCATTAACGTGTCGAAAGCCGCCCTGGTGGTTTCCGCCGCAATCGCCGTTGCCCTGGCGATTTGGGCCCAACGCCGCTTCAGCCGCCGGGGTTTTTTTAGCGACGGCTTCCATTTAAAAACCGCCGGGGCAGTTTTTCTGGTCGTGGCTGCGTTGATGGCCGCGATGATTCCCTGGCAGCGTTGGAGCGAGTTGGCGGAGCGCTCCGCACAGATGCCCAACGACCGCTGGTTGGCCTATGAGGTATCCTGGCGAATGGCTCAGGAGAGTGGCTGGTTTGGTTGGGGAGCGGGCACTTGGGCGTTGAGTTTTCCTTTCTTTAGCGGTGATCAGGGTGCCCAGATTCCGGGTATCTGGCTTTTCGCTCATGAGGATTACTTGCAGACCCTCGTGGAGTGGGGCGTTCTGGGAAGTCTCGGGTGGGCAATCGTGATTTTCGGCGGAATGTTCCGGGCCTTCATCAAAGCGCGAAAAAGGGATGGTTCTCAAACGGCTGCCGACCGAGCCCTTGCGTTTGTGATCGGCCTGGCGCTGGCCGGGGTTTTGGCGCACGCCTTGGTGGATTTCCCTCTCCAGATTGCTTCCCTCCAGATCTACGTGGCCACCTACTTGGGCCTGGCTTGGGGCGGGCCGTCCCTTGCGGATTCCCGCAACTTCGCAGCCCGGTCGATCGAGGCAGGGCGCGCCCCTGTTGGGATCCCGGCCACCTAGGGAAAGCGGTTGAGCGCCTCGATGACTCGTTCGATCTGCTCCCGGGTGTGGCCGAAAGAAATGGGAAGGCTCAGCGTCGTGCGATGGATCTCGGCGCTGACCGGGTAGTGCTGCGGGTCAAAGAGCCCGTGCAACGCCTCCTGCTCCGCAGGCGGCACCGGGTAATGGATCTCGGTCTTGATGCCGTGCCTCAGGAGATGCTCCCGCAGTGCGTCCCTGCGGGGATGCCGCACATTAAAGATGTGGTAAACGTCGAAGCTGTCCGGGGATTGCACCGGAAGCACGTAGTCGCTTTTCAAGCCCTCGAAATACACCGAGGCGAGCGCCCGTTTGTGCCGGTTGATTTCGTCCAGGCGCTTGAGCTTGACGGAGAGAAAGGCCGCCTGGATTTCATCCAAGCGCGAGTTATAGCCGACCACCGTGTTGTGATATTTCTTGTCGGAACCGTAGTTGCGCAGCCGACGCAGCTCGGCGTCGAGGGCGGCATCTTTGCAAACCACGGCCCCGCCGTCTCCGAGGGCGCCGAGGTTTTTGGTCGGGTAAAAGCTAAACGCGCCAAAGTCGCCGAACGTCCCGGTTTTCCTGCCTTGGAAGGATGCCCCGTGCGACTGGGCGCAATCCTCGATGAGGTGCAGACCGTGGGCATGGCATAGCTCCGTGATCCGATCCATCTGACAGGGCTTACCGTAGAGATGGACGACGATGATCGCTCTGGTCTTTTCCGTAATGGCGGCCTCGATTTGTTCGGGGTCGATGTTGTAGGTCTCGAGGCTGGGCTCGACGAGGACTGGCTTCAAGCGGCTGTGCAGCACGGACAAAATGGCGGCGATATAGGCGTTGGAAGGAACCAGCACCTCGCTGCCCTCCTCCAGCCTCAGCGCTTCGAGGGAGAGGGTGATGGCGTCCAATCCGGATGCCACCCCGGTGCAGTGACTTGCTTCCAAGTATTGGGCGAATTGCCCCTCAAACTCTGCAACCTGCCGCCCGAGGATGAACCATCCCGATGAAATGACCTCCCCAGCTTTGCGGTGCAACTCCTCCAGGAACGGGGCGTTGACTGCCGAGAGGCTTTCATACTCGATTGGCATAGGGCTCGTAGACGTAGTCCGCCGCGTCGAACTGTTCTGAAGCCAGCACCATCAGGATCGCGTCCTCGGAAAACCCGCGCATGACATGCCAGTCTTCGGGTTCAAGGATCACGCACTGGTCGGGGCGGCTGAGCGTGAAGGTTTGCTCGTCGTGGCCGTCTTGGCATTCGATCACGCATCGGCCGCGGAGGCAGATCGCGGCCTGACGGGTTTTGTGATGGCGATGCCCGCCCCGAACGGAGCCGTCAACGCCGTAGATGTAGAAGATTCGCTTAATATCGAAGGCGAAGAAGTTCTCGATGACCACGAGGTTCCCTCTGTCATCCGTGAATTTTTTGAGGTCCAGTAAAGCAGCCATCGGGCGGAAAGGCTACGCGGACAGGGGCGGTGCGTTCCGCTTGAGTTGGAGCAACGCAAAGCAGAAAGCTGAGTCCGGGAGGTTGAGTTTTTCCTCCGTGATACCCTCCAAAACCAGCTCATAGCGGCTTTCAAAGAGCGCCAGAGTCTCGCGATGATTGCGAATCCAGCATGGGTAGGTCGCCGCATAAAGGCGTTTGGGCACGGTTTGCTTGGTGATTCGGCTGCGTCCGGAAAGGATAACGGGAGTCCGATCCAGCATGAGGAATTCCGGCGGCTGGGCGAAAATTTCCGCCAGAACCTTCTCCGGCTGTCCCAAGAACGGGAGTACGCCAGAGAGGAGCGCAAAATTGACCGATTGCTCAGCGAACGCGCTCGGCACGTCGGGATAGAATGAGAGCTCGTGGTCGGCAAAACTGCGTTGGCCTTCCTCCACAAAATGGGGCTGCTCGACCACGCTCCAGTGGAACTCTTGGAGCCCGTGGAGCATGCCCCGGTTCTGGAAGTAGCTCGTGCCCAGCGAGCCGCCGAAGTCCAGCACGTTGAGACGGTTGCCACTTCTGCGCGCCGCGTAATTGAGCGCCATGAGCAGGGGGAACGAATACTCGATCTTCGCCAACGGCATGGAGTCGCGTTCCCCGGCGATTTCCCCGTTTTTAACCCGGAGCAGGGTGTTGCGGACCTTCTCCAAGATCAGCGGTTGATCGTATCCTGAGCACTCGGCGGCGGCGGCCTGCCAGGAAGGATAGTCGCCTGCCCAGTTTACCCAGATGTAGCTTCCAATTTTCCGAAGCAGCCAGGGTGGCAGCCAGTCTTTCAATGCGGTCTTGAAGCGCGAGGCTAAAGGCGGTTTCGGAGGCGTTCGGCTTTCCATGGGAGACTGACCTTACTGTTTACAAGGCGGAGAGGTTTATCGGCTAGGAATCAGTGCCTCAAATTTCACAAAATCTCGCCCGCCGATCGACGTTTGACCGGAAAATCTCTTCGAAGCACCCCGAGCCATGCCGGAGGAGATCTCAACTGCCAGCCGAGGAATCGAGCTCGCGCCGGTGCGGATTGACTCACGGGGGGGAGGGCTAGGCATTGTCGGCTTTTAAATTTCCCGAAGGAATGCCCCCATGGCGCCCTGAATCGGGCTGGATGGCGTATGCTGCCTAAGACTGCCGGTGGCGGAAGCTGCCGCGGCTGCCGTAGGAGTAAAGAGGGACGTATTCTGACTTGGAGAGCTTGTCGGTTGAAACCGGACGGTCGTTCCGGGTGCAGTCAAGAATCCACCATTTGCCTTCGTGCTGCCAAAGGACCCAGGCGTGGTTGATGGAGGAGTTGGCGTTGGTCTTGCCGATCACGAAACGCACGTTCTGGTCGGAGAGTCGTTCGCAGAGCCAGAGGGATTTGGCTTTGCAATCCCCGGCGCGGATCGCGGCCGTGGTCGAGGGGAGCGCGGGAGCGAACGGTGTGTTGAACGAATAGCGCAGGGCGCGGCCTTCGCGCATGAGTTCCTCCGCACGATCCATGGAGGCTCCTTTCCCCTTGATGGATTGGAGCACGTTTTTGACGTTCTCCATGTAGATCTCATAAGGGGTGAACGGAACTGGTTGTCCTAAGTCCGTTGAACTTGCAAACAGCGATTGGGAGAAAAGAAAAAATCCGAGAGCGAGGAGGATGGTTTTCATACCGTGCTGTGGGGAGAGGGATTCGTGAGAAGAATCGGGGTTCGGGAGGGGAGCGGTCGCCGTCTGAGGAAACGAGCCCTGCATACAAATCCCTTTAGAGCTAAATGCATGCCACGTCCTATGAGCCCCCTCTCTTGGGCCTGGATCTGGGCGTTTCCAAAAGGAGCCCGCGAGCGGCGGGGTAGAGCCCAATCCCGAACTCCGGCCGGGCGGGCTAACGGACGCTTCGCAAGCTGAGTGCGACGATGCCCAGCGTGACCAGGGAGCTCAGGGGCATCAGGACGGACGCGGCGAGGGGCGTCATCCAGCCGACAATGGACAGGCCGACGGCCGCGAGGTTGTAAACGATGGCAAACCCCAGCACCCCGAACGTCGCACGGCGTTTGGCGGCGGCAATCTCAAAGAGCCGGCGCACCCCTTGGAGCCCGCGTCCGAGAAAGTAGAAATCCGCTTTCTGCTCCAGCAATCCGCGGTCGATCGCCGGTGTGCCCGTGCAAAGGCTCTCGTTGAACGCAAGGCTGTCGTTGGCCCCGTCCCCGATCATCAGCGTGTGCGCGCCTCGATGGCTCCGGAGCCAGGCGGCTTTTTCGTCCGGGGAAAGCCTCCCGTGGCATTGGGTTTTCGGTAACCCGAGCCGTTCGGCCATGGCGTCCACTTTGGCCTGGCGATCCCCGCTGAGGATGTGGAGGGAGAAGCCGAGCCGGGTGAGCCGCGCCATTTCCTCAGAGGCCCCGGTGCGGGTCTCTTCTCCGAAACGCAGGGCGGCCAAGGGCTGGCCATCGCGGGCGAGCACGCAATCGGCGTCAATCGGAGCGTTGCCGGCCCAGCCCGGGCGTCCCAAACGCCAGAGGCCGGTTGCGCTCCGGAGTTCGAGTCCGGCACCGACGACTTCCTCTGGGGCCGGGGTCGGACCGGGGGCGTCCATTCCCGAGAGCAGATGTTCGCGCAGGCAACAGCTCACCGGATGGAGGTTGTCGTTGACCATGCCCAGAAGCGTGCACCGGGTTTCGGGATCGAGCCGCAGCAACTCCTCCGGGTTGCGAATGGCCATGGTCTCCAGGGTCAGGGTGCCGGTTTTATCGAATACGATCTGCTTTACCCGGGTCAGCCGTGTCCAGAGGCTGGGTTCGCGGACGAATACCCCGATTTTTCGCAGTCCCGAGAGCGCGATTTCCTCCGCCAACGGGAGGGCCACTCCGGCGGCGCAGGGGCAGGAAACGACGAGAATGGAGGTAAGCACTTGGAGCGACCGGAGCAGGTCACCCGTTGCAGAAAGCCAACCGCAGAATGCCGCCCCCCCGACACACAGGACCGCGAGGATGTAGATCCGGATGAATCTCTCCAAGCCGGTGTGCCGGGTGATTTCCCGGGGTTGAACCTCTAGGAGCCGGGCCAGGATGGAATCTTTCCAGTGTTCAAGCGCTTCGAGTTCGATGGGATGCTGGCTGAGGTTGAGTGCGCCGGAGGGAATCAACCCGCCCTCCACGGCCGAGCGCGCTTCGGATTCACCGTTGATCCATTCCAACCCCAGGGAGGCCCCCGGCGAAAGCAGCTTGGATCGGACCGGGATCACCTGGCCGGACCCGATCTGGAACCGGTCGCCGGATTGGGGCTGCAGGGGGTTCAAGGGCGCGCCGAGGAGCCGGTGCCGGTTTTTTTCCACCGCAGCCTGCTGGACCCAGCGGCCCACGAGCATCAGGAAGGTGAACATGGAGACGAAATCGAAGTAGACGAATCCGTCTGCGCCCGCCCTCCATGCCACCAGTGAACCGGTGTATGCGGCGATCAGCCCGAGGGAAATCGGCAGGTCGATGTGGAGCACTCGGGCCCGCAGGCTTTGCAGGGAGCGACTCAGGAAATAGCTGCCGCCGACCAGGAAACTGAGGGTGCCGCAAACAAACGCCCCGTTGCGGAAGAGCGCAAAAAGGTCCGAGCCCGGCACCATGCCCAGGTAGCTTGGCAGCGAGAAGAGCATCGCGTTCATCGCCAGTGCGGCACAGACGCCCAGCCGGATGACCAAGGTGTTCCGGGCCGGCTTGGCCTCGTTATTCAGGGGGCCCAGCAGGTAACCGTAGTTCTGGAGTTCGCTGGCAAACGCGATGGGATCAAAGCGGCCCGCCTCGACGCGCCATTGCAGCCGACCCAAAGCGGGGTCCACGTGGATGGCCAACGCCCCGGGTTGGCGATCGAAGAGTTTCTCGATCAACCACACGCAGCCGATACAGGAGACGCCTTGGAGATCGAGTTGCAGGGACTCCGGGCATTGTTCGGCGAGGGGGGCGAGCCAGGTGTAATCGCGCTTTTGGAAGACGAGGGATTTGACCGGGAAAATGGCGCTGTCCTGGAGTTCGTAGAACTGGGAGAGCCCGTTTTTGCTGATGAGCTGGTGGACGAACTGGCAGCCGGCGCAGCAGAAGTCCGGTCGCAGGGGGGTGGACTCAAAGGGGGTGCCGCAATGGATGCAGACCTTGGATCGTGGATCAGTGGCAGCAGCCATGGGGCGCGAGGACGGTGCGGGTGATGAGCAGGCTTGCCGCGAGCAACGCGAGGGTTTGCTGGGAGATGCGCAGGAATTTCGGTGAAAACCGCGATTGCAGGCGCACCACCTGGCTCTGGAGGAGCAGGTAAAGAGGGATGGTGCCCGCCGCGAAACTGCCCATCACTCCGGCCCCGGTCCATGCGCTGCCGGCCATGGCGGCGACTCCGAGCATCAGCCAAAGGGGGCCGCAGGGAAGCAGCGGGGTGAGCCAGCCGAGGGTGTGCCGGAGCCGGAGCCGGTAGAAAAAAACGGCAAGCCAGCGCGGGGCAGGCAGCTTTTTTTCCCAGCCCAAAGCGATGACGGCTAGAACCAGCGCGAGCGCCCACGGAGTGAGGCGGGCGAGATCCCCGCGGAGGAACCCCGCGACCATGGCCCCGAGTCCTCCGCAAAGCGCGCCCGCCAGGGTGTAGGAGACGAGCCGGGAGGCGTGGTAGTTGAGGGGGCGCGCTTGGACTGCGCAGGCCAGCGGCCCGCACATCAGCGAACAGTGGAGGCTGGTGCTCAGGCCCGCGACAAACGCGGCCAGCGGCGTGGCGGTTTCAACGTCCATGGGTGAGCGGCACTTCCTGCGGCGCGTTGCGAATGGCGGTCCGCACAAAATCGGCGAGGGCCACGACGAAAAGCAAAAAACCGATCACAATCCAGATCCAGGGACGCTGTTTCATGGCAAGGCGGAGTGCCCGGCGCTGGCAGGGCCGATAAAGGTGAGCTCCTTTTGAAGCGTGGTTTTGCCGTCGGCGCTGCGGACACGGACTTGGAGCGGGAATTCCTGGGTAAAATCCGTCCGCGGCAGGGCGATCACGAGCGGGCGGATTTGTTCACTGAGCGTGGGCACCGTGACGGGCGGTTGAGCGCCATTGACGTGGAGGTTGGCGGGGCCGCCGAGGATCTCGACATCGAAGCTCAGGGGTTCGTTGCGTTTGTTGATGAGCCGGAGCAGGAACTGGTTGCGCACGTTTCCTTGCTCGAGGAAATAAGGGGCCCCGCTCATTCGCACGATGCTCATGTTGGCGAGATGCAGCGTGGAGACGCCGGCGCCCAGGGCCGCGGCCCCGAGGCAGAGCAGCGCGGTGTAGAGCAGGATCCTGGGCCGGATCCAGCGCGTGGGTTTGCCGACAAGACCATTCATCGAATCATACCGGATGAGGCCTTGGGGGCGGTCGAGTTTGCTCATCACCGTGTTGCAGGCGTCCACGCAGGCGGCGCACCCGATGCATTCCATTTGGAGTCCCTGCCGGATGTCGATGCCGGTCGGGCAAACCTGCACGCAGCGGTTGCAGTCCACGCAGTCGCCCGTGTTCTGCTTGGATTTTGTCCCGCGCGGTTCGCCCCGTTGGGCGTCGTATCCGATGGCCAGCGTGTCGGGATCCACCAGAACCGACTGCAACCGGCCGTAGGGACAGAGCACGATACAGAATTGTTCGCGGAACCAGGCGAAATCGAACCACAACGCGGCGGCGGTGAGGAAAACAAAGCTGAAGGCGCCCCAGTGTTCGGAGGGAGCCTCATGCATCATGGCGTAGAGCCGCGGCAGCGAGAGGAAATAGGAGAGAAAGACATGCGCCAGGACGAGGGCGAACCCGGCCAGCACGGCGTGTTTGAGTCCCCGACGGAGAGTTTTCTCCAGGGTCCACGGCATCTGGTCCAGACGTTGCCGGGCCAGGCTGTTGCCTTCGATCCACCGCTCGATCCGGCGGGTAATGTCGAGGAACACGGTCTGGGGACAGCCCCAGCCGCACCAGATCCGCCCCAGCAACGCCGCGACGGAGAAGAGCGCAAACCCCACCCCGCTGATGACAAAAAATGCCAGCCAGAGGTCCTGGGCCACAAAAGTGAGCCCGAAAAGATGGAACTGGCGGGCCGCGACATCGAAGAAAACAGCCGGGTTCCCCTGGATGGGAATCCAGGGCAGCGCCACATAAACGCCCACCAGCAGCCAGCCCACCACGGCGCGCCACCGGGTGAACGGCCCGTGGACATCCGCCGGGTGAATGAATCGGCGGGAGCCGTCCCGGTTGATGGTGGTGACGCGTTCGAGGCTGGGACTCGGGTTTGCCATAAAAAGGGAGGGCCTGCGTCTTTGGAAACGCCCCGGGGGCAGGGGGCGACCCCGGCCGGGCGCAACCTAGGGGTTGGGATGGTGGCTGAGAATAAAAGCGGTCACTTCGTTAATCTTGGTCTTGCCGAGCACCGGGCCCCAGGTGGGCATTCCTTTCTCCAAGACCCCGCTGGTGACGACCTTGACGATGTCCATGGGCTGGGGGCCGTGAATCCACGTCGCGTCCTTCAGGTTGGGGCCGATGGCCCCGGCCAGGTCCGGCAGATGACAGGACGCGCACGTGGATTGATAGACCGCCCTGCCGGCATCCACCAATTTGGCGTCTTTGGACATGCTCCAGAGGATCTCGTTGCTGATTTCCCCGGAACTCCGCGCCGCCGCCAGTGCGTTGGCCTTCATCTTTTCCTCCAAAGCTGCGCCGGGCTCGGGGATCAGTTCGAGTTGGAATCCGAACAGCCAGTAAAGGGCGGCGAAAGCGATGGAGCCGTAGAGGGTGACCAGCCACCAGTTGGGCAGGCGGTGATCGTATTCCTCGATGCCGTCGTAGGTGTGCGGCCGAAGCGGTTCTTCAGCGGGAGGCGGGTTCTTCATGGGACTCTTGCTCTAGGGGCAGGTTTTCCAAGCGGCGGATTTCCCTTTTTTGCATCCGGGCGACGCGCAGCAGCGTCACGAGGAAGACCCCGAAAAACAGGGTGAAACTCGCGATGGTCAGCGCGCGCTGCCAGTCTTCGACCAGGATTCGGTGAAACATATCGGCGTTTGAACCGTCAGGCGGTTTTTCGGGGAGCCTTCAGTGTTGGGCTGTTTTGGTGGCTGGAATGGTCTCGGATTTGCCCAGCTTCTGGAGGTAAGCGATGAGGGCGACAATCTCGCGATCGGGCGGCACCTCGGCTCCGGCGGTTTTGAGTTCCTCGGCAAAGGTTTGCGCCTGGGCCTGGACGTTCTCCTGGATCTGCGCGGTGCTGAGTTCGGGGTAAGGCACTCCCAGCCGGCGTTGCACGGCGAGTTTGGCCGGCAGCGCCGCGACATCGGTTTTATCCATAAAGAGCCAGGGATAATTGGGCATGGTGGATCCGGCGGAGATCTGGCGCGGGTTGCGCATGTGATGGAAGTGCCAGACGCTCGGGTATTTACCCCCGAGCCGGGCGAGGTCCGGGCCGGTCCGTTTGGAGCCCCACTGGTAGGGGTGATCGTAGATGCTTTCCCCAATCTTGGAGTAATCGCCGTAGCGCAGGACGTCTCCCACCAGGGGCCGGATTTGCTGGGAGTGGCAGTTGTAACAGCCTTCCCGCACGTAAATGTCCCGCCCGGCCAGCTCCAAAGGGGTGTAGGGAATCTGCCGCACCTCGCCCACTTGGTCGGCTTTATTGAGCAGAAGCGTGGGAATAATCTGCACGATGCCCCCGATGAGCACGGCGACGGCGGTGAGCAGGGAAAAGGGGAGCGAGTTCTCCAGAAGCCGCTCATACCATGCGCTCCAGCGGGTCCCGGTAAACTGTTGGTGGGTGAGGGCGCCGATCACCACGGCGATCACCCCCCAGAGGCCCAGGCCAGCGACAATCCCATGGCCTGCGCCCCAGAGGATCAGGCAGCCGATGAGTGCCAGGGAATAGAGCACCGGGGCGTTGAGGAATCCCCCGGCCACACCCATGCCGGAGGGGGAGGCCGTGGCGGCGGGGACTTCGACCGAACCGTTGATGGTTTGGGCGCCCGCGGCGGTTTTCCACAGGTTCCACGCCAGCAAAACGAATCCTGCCAGATACATCACACCGCCCAAGGCGCGGAGATGCATGAGGCTCATCGTGGCGGTGACAGCCTCAATAAAGTTCGGATACATGAGCACCGTACCGGCTTCCTTGGTGGCCCCGAGCATCAAACCCTGGGTGATGCCGGAGACCCACATGGCCGCCACGTAAAGAAGGATGCCCACCAGGCCGAGCCAGAAATGCATGTTGGCCAGGGCGGTCGAATACAACGCGCGGTTCCAAAGCCGGGGGGCCATCCAATAAAACATGCCGGCCGCCATGAACCCGTTCCAGCCCAGGGTGCCGCTGTGTACGTGGCCGATTGTCCAGTCGCTGTAGTGGGAAAGCGCGTTCACGGAGCGGATGGCCAGAAGCGGCCCTTCAAACGTGGCCATGCCGTAGAAGGTCACGCCGGCAGCGAAAAACTTGAGCACGGGGTCTGTGCGCACCTTGTCCCAGGCACCCCGCAGGGTGAGTAACCCGTTGAGCATGCCGCCCCAGGAGGGAGCCCAGAGCATGAGCGAGAAAATCATGCCCAGGGACTGAAGCCACACAGGGAGCGACGTGTTGAGCAGGTGATGCGGGCCGGCCCAGATGTAGAGAAACACCAGGGACCAGAAGTGGATGATCGAGAGCCGGTAACTGTAAACGGGGCGGCCTGCCGCTTTCGGCAGGAAATAATACATGATCCCGAGGATGGGGGTGGTGAGGAAGAACGCCACGGCGTTGTGGCCGTACCACCATTGCACCAAGGCGTCCTGGACTCCGCCAAAGAGCGGGTAACTGTGGGTCCAGCTCGTGGGTAGGGAGAGATGGTTGACGATGTAAAGCACCGCCACCGTGATGATTGTGGCGATGTAGAACCAGACCGCCACGTAAAGGCTCGGTTCGTTGCGGCGTTTAAGGGTCCAAAAAAAGTTCCAGCCAAACACCACCCACACAAGCGCCACCGCGATGTTCAAGGGCCAGATGAGTTCCGCGTATTCCTTGCCCCGGCACAGCCCCAGAGGCAGCGTGATGGCGGCTCCCGCAATGATGGCCTGCCAGCCCCAGAAATGCAGGCTGGAGAGGAAATCCGACGCCAGCCGCGCTTTGACCAGGCGTTGGGTGGAATAATAGATGCCGGCAAACATCATGTTGCCCACAAACGCGAAGATCACCGCGTTGGTATGCAGGGGACGCAGCCGGCCAAAAGTAAGCCAAGGGAGGTCGAAATTGGCGCGCCAGCTCGCGAGTTGCGTGGCCACAATCACGCCCACCAGCATCCCGATGAGGCCCCAGAAGACGCTGGCCACCAGAAACTGGCGCACCACGTGGTCGTTGAATTCGATCCGTGTTTTTTGTGAGGAAGCAGTCATGGGTGCAAAAAGAGGTTCAGGCTCTGCGCTCTGAATCGGATTCCGCGTCCTCGCGCAGCGGCATGAGGGCGTCCCTTTCCGAGGCCGCGCCGCCCGAGCAGGCTTGGAGGACAAACAGCAGGACAAAAAGCGTCACCAACACGGTGCCGACGAAAGCGGTAAGCGCGAGAACGTTCACCGGGCGATCGGGAGGGTTGAAGAGTGGGCGGGGGGCGTGGGGAACGCGAGGGGTTGGGGGGACGTTGAGGGGGGGGAGGCTGAGGCGCCTTCCGCGATGCGGTGGGCTTCAGCAGGGACAGCCATCCGATGCGGGGCGCTTTCTTTTAAGATGAGCGCAGGGTGCGCTTCCTGTGGGCAACTGCACTGGGCGCATTTCCCGCAGGGGCGCTTGGAGCCGGACTCAACTGATGGCTGGAGATTCATGGCGCAGAGCATAATTGCCGGGAATCGGCCCTCAGACTCACCGCGGCTTGGCAAAAACCGCCCCTCTCTTGCTGCTTCGGCGTTGCGGCAGCGGGTTGCGGCGGCTTATCTCAATCCCATGGCATCCAAGTTGGGTAGGGACATCGTCGAGCGGTTGTTGGACTCCAAGCTCTTCCAGGACTATCAGCGAGCTTTTAGTGACGCGACCCGGTTGCCGTTGAGTTTTCATCCGGTGGAGAACTGGCAACTCGCTCATCGCGGCAACAAATACGAGAACCCCTTCTGTTCCCTCATCTCCCAGTCAAATCCCAGCTGCGCCATGTGTCTTGAGACGCAGGCGGAGATTTCCAACCCGGCTCTGGGGACACCCTCCAGCGCCGTGTGTTTGGCGGGGCTCTATGAGTCGGCAATTCCTGTGAAATTGGGGGAGGAAGTGCTCGGGTTTTTGAAGACAGGCCAGATTGCACTGAAAAAACCCTCGAAACGTGAGTTTAACGGCGTCTCCAAAAAGCTGTTGGCCTGGGGGATCCAGACGGATTTAAGGCGCCTGGAGGAGGCCTATTTCCACACAACCGTGCTCAGCAAGGAGCAATACGAGGCAGTGCTCAGGCTTCTGGAGGTCTTCGCCCAGCATCTTTCCCTCACGGCGGACCGGGTCCAGCTGGAGGATGCGCCGACGGATTCCCCCATGGTGGCCAAGGCCAAGGCCTACATCGACCAGCGCCAGGCCGAGCCTTTGACTCTGGCCGAGGTGGCGCGCGTGGTGAACACCAGCACCTTCCATTTCTGTAAGATGTTTAAGAAGGCCACCCACCTCACTTTCACCGAATACGTTTCGTTGGTGCGCATCCAAAAAGCTAAAAACCTCCTCCTCAACCCCCACGCCCGAATCTCGGAGGTGGCTTTTGAGGTGGGTTTCAATTCACTCACCCATTTCAACCGGATTTTTCGAAAGGTGGTCGGAATGAGCCCCACCGCCTTCCGCGGATCTGCCGTTGAGCAATCGCTACCGGAGTTCCCGGTTCCGATTCAGCTACCTAAGAGGGCCGAGAGCACGGCCTGCGTATCCGAGAAATCCGCAAAGAGGTAATCGGGGGTGTGGGCGGCAAGCTCTTCTCTGGAGAAAACCCCCGTGGAGACTGCCACCGCTTGGGCTCCAATCGCCCGGGCACAGGCGATGTCGTGAGGGGTGTCGCCCAGGATGTAGATCTGCTCGGGGCGGAAAAGTTGGCCCAGCTGTTCCCTTGCGCGTTCCCGGGCAAAGGGGCCGAGCTGATTTCGGTCGTGATGATCGTCCGCAAACGCCCCCAGCACGAAATAATCCCAGAGTCCGTAGTGTTGCAGTTTGATCTGCGCGCCGCGCCTCATGTTGCCTGTCAGAAGCCCCAACACTACGTCGGAACGCGGCTGGAGGGCTTCCAGCAGTTCCTGCGTGCCCGTCAGGCGGCGGCCCGGGATTTGTGGCAGAAACTCCTCCAAGGAGCGTAAGTAAGCCTCCAGAAAAGCGCTCAGGTTGGCGTTTGTGAGTTCGATGCCGTGTTTCTCAAAGATCCGCCGCGCGATGCCCGTGTCGGTGCGTCCGGCGATCTCAATGGTGGCAAAGTCGTCTTCGATGCCGAAGTGGGTTTTGAGTCCGACTCGGAGGGCTTTTTCACCGGCTCCACCGCTGGTGATCAGGGTGCCGTCGATGTCGAAAAGCAGGAGTTTGGTATGCATGAGCTCAGGATCGAGCATGAGGGCCTAGGAATGATGGGCCGGGCCACACGTGCCACCCGGTATCCAGATCACGGGGAAAACCTCTTTCCGCGCTTCCCCGGGGGAGCCTTCCCGGAGAAGTTCCTCCATCGCGGCGACCGCGCGGCGCGTCATGGGTCCGGCGGGAAACTCGACGGTGGTCAGCGGGGGCGCGGTGAGTTGCCCGCCTGGGCGGGGCCCGCATCCGACAATACTCAAATCCCCGGGGACCTTGAGGCCCCGCGCCCGGGCTCCCGCCAGAACGCCTGCCGCCAGTGTATTCGTGATGCAAAATACTGCCGTTGGAGGGTTGGCGGATCCCATGAGGGTTTCCAACGCCGAGACGCCTGCCGCGAAACTCCTGTCGCTGTAGATGATGTTTCTGGGATCGAGCGAAATACCCGCCTTCTCGGATCCCAAACGGATTCCACGATGGAGTTCGATGGTCTCGGGCTCTGTTGCGCCGAAAGGCCCTGAGACGATGGCGATGTCCCGGTGGCCCAAATCAATGAGTTCTGCTAGGGCGACCTCGGAAGCCTGCTGGTAGTTGGGGACTAGGCTCAGGACGTGGCCCATCGCGAAGTCTTGCCCGAGGGCGACGACGGGAAATCCGCGGCGAGCCAAAACTTGGAGGAGGGAAAGGTTGGGCCCCCCTAGAAGAAGGTATTTGGAGGCGACGCCGGTCTGTAGAGCCGGGAGCAGCGCGGCGTTTTGATCCGTGTAATCCGCCCCTTCTTCATAGCGCCCGATGCTGAGGCTGAAAGAGGCGGCCGCTGTGGCTTCCATGGCCGTTTCCGCCACACTGGCGACCCACGGATCGGAGATCCCTGCCGAGAAGTTTTGGGAAATGAGGATGCAAAAATCTCCAAGTTCGGGATACATCCGCACCACGGCACGCAGGTCGTTGGGAACGTAGCCCATTTGCCTGCAGACTTTAATCACGCGTTCCCTGGTTTTCTCGCTGACGCGAATCCCGTAATCCCGGTCGTTGAGCAGCGAAGAGATTGCGCCCTGAGAAACGCCAGCTGCCTTGGCAATCTGCGCCATGGTGATGGCTTTTTGCAGATCGCCGAGCCGCCGGGTTCCCGGGTGGTCTTCTCCCGTTTGCTTGCCCTCGGGAGGCTTACCCTCGATGGGCGCATTCATCCCCGAGAAGTATCCCCTGTGAGAGATAGCACAAGACGAAATCCCAATCGCCGAAGAGTTTGCCTCGGAGACGGATGCCTCTGTTATTCAGCGCCTTGCAGCATTGGCTCTTGCAAGGAGCCTTTTCCAAGGCTGCCTGTCAACATTCCTCTGCCGCTGCGTTGAATCCTCACCTGAGCGGCTAAAAGGGAGCTGTCTCGTGGGGGCGGTGGGAAGTAGAGGGCTTCACTGGCTTAACGAATCAAGCCCAGATGTTTTGTAAACGGCCAGTAGACAAGGGCTCCCCTGCCCATGATGTTTCTCTGAGGCACGGTGCCCCAGTAGCGGCTGTCGGAGCTGTTGTAGCTGTTGTCGCCGAGAGCGAAGTAACTCGCCTGGGGGAGGCGAAAAGTCTGTTCCGGGGTGGCGAGTACGCTCATCCCTAGGGCCCCAGAGGAGTAACCTCGGTAGCCATCGGTGCAGGACATCACCTTCTGAATCGGCGGCTCGCTCGCGCGCTTGCCGTTGATTAAGAGGTCAGGCGGACGGATCTGGAGCTCGTCTCCGGGTACCCCCGTCAGGCGTTTGATGTAATACTGGGAGGGCCCCTCCATTCTGGTCATCAGATTTTCCTGAGTGGGAATTCCCAGCGTGTTAAACACAAACACGTCACCACGGGCGGGGGGGCGAAAGTGATAGCTTATTTTGTCCACAAAAACGTGGTCGCCGGTGTCGTAGTATCCCCGTGCAATCGCTTCGCCCGCCTTGAGCCGTTGATTGATCCCCACTTTGAAGCCTCGGGTTAATGTGTCCTTGGGGCAGTTCACCACGATACGGCTCTTTGCCCCCAAAATCTCCGTCCGCGTGAACAAACGCAGAAACTTCACCTCCCGAATGTCAACAATCACGTCGTCGGTCTCGGCCTTGGCGTCAACCCACGTGCGTCCTAGTGCCAGTGAGTCGAACAACCGCACGGCGCGATTGGGCGGCGTGCTTTGCGTCGGATACGCGAGAATCCCGTTGAGTGTTGGCTGCATGGAACCCGTCGGGATCGTGAAGGGCTGCAGAAAGTACGTCCGGACCCCCAGCGCGACTACAATCGCGACCAAAAAAACTTCGCAGTTTTCTCGCAATGCCGCGTTGGGAACTGGCTTCAGGTAGAGCCCGGCAAGACTCTCAACCTTTTGGACGGCGCCTTCCACAGAATCCCGGGTGCCTCCTTTCACCGCACTTTCAAGAGCCCGAATTGCTGACTCAAAATCCGAGACCGCCTCTGCAGACCAGAGGTCTCGCTTGTAAGCAAGCGCCTTCTTGGCGTCCTTGAGGTAGATGCGGCCCTGCTTAATGTGGCGCGGCGTGAGAAAAAACATAGGAAGACTCCGTGTAGCGGCCGGCTCTTCGGTTTGCAAGGCGCTCCCCAGTTGAGTAGCCGCTTGGATCATAGACTCTCCCGATTCAGTTCGGCACCGGCCGGGCACGCCAAACGGACGCAGCCACAGTGTCCGCACTGCCCGATCTACCTGGGCTATGAGATTGACATCAGAGGAACTCATTCTGGTTTTCTGTCTTCTCTCGGCGCTCCTGGTCGGGGCCGCGCTCAGGCAGTGTGGGAACAACCCCGCCCCGATCGCAGCGAGCGCAACCCAATCCTCGGCACTGCCGCCCGCTCCTCATGAACCCTCTCGCTCATTTGGAACTCGCCAAGGGAAATGAGACAGCCGAACCCGGCATCGTTTCACTGCCCTGTTGAAAAACTCGCATTAGCAGTTGACCCGATGTTTCACTCCGCTATTGTCCGCCTCCCGCTGCCGCCACGAAAGTGGATGGGAGCTGGTGAGGGGCTAAGAGCTTCTTTTGGTAGGTGCCGCGAGGTGCCTCGCAGGGATCAGAAAAATTTCTGAAAAACCTGTTGACGAAAGAAGGTGATGAGATAGTTTGCCCGCCCCGCTGGCAGAGAAGGCGGGGATGCGCTGAGTAAAGAAGCGCAATTGATCTTTGAAAGTTTGGTTCTGGAATCTGACTCTTACGAGTCTCATTGAGAGCCTAGTTCCTTGAGTGGGGCTGGTTTTTGGATGGGGCGGAGGGCAAATTCGGAACAGTCGATTAGACGAAAGCAAAAATTGAATTGTGCGTTATACGTCAGATCTTTGATTTCAAAAATCACAAAAAAGACTGAACAAACCCTGTGTGTGAAAGCATGCAGGTATGAACAGTCAGATTTAACCGGAGGGCATTAGCGCCCTTTGGTGCAAACTTTGGAATGAGTTGCCTGTGCCCCTGTGGTGCTGGCGATGATTTTCATCCGTTTTTTTACGGAGAGTTTGATTCTGGCTCAGAACGAACGCTGGCGGCGTGGATAAGACATGCAAGTCGAACGGGGTATTTGTTGTAGCAATACAACAAGTATCCAGTGGCGTAAGGGTGCGTAACACGTGGGCAATCTGCCGAGAAGTGGGGGATAGCTCGCCGAAAGGCGAATTAATACCGCATGTGGTTATGAGAGACATCTCTCTGACACCAAAGCCGGGGCAACCTGGCGCTTCTTGATGAGCCCGCGGCCTATCAGCTAGTTGGCGGGGTAAAGGCCCACCAAGGCTATGACGGGTAGCTGGTCTGAGAGGACGACCAG
>JBEIUI010000023.1:0-34722 GCA_040374425.1 Verrucomicrobiia bacterium
GGAAAAAACATCCACGCCACCCGCGAATGGATTCTGCGCAACTCGCCGGTGCCCATCGGCACGGTGCCCATCTACCAAGCCTTGGAGAAGGTCAACGGCCGGGCCGAGGAGCTCAACTGGGAAATCTTCCGCGATACGTTAATCGAACAGGCTGAGCAAGGTGTGGACTATTTTACGATCCACGCGGGAGTTCTCCTGCGGTTTGTTCCCCTCACCGCGCGACGCGCCACCGGGATCGTGAGCCGCGGCGGTTCGATCATGGCCAAGTGGTGTCTGGCCCATCACAAGGAAAACTTCCTCTACACCCACTGGGATGAGATTTGCGAGATTCTGGCGGCCTACGATGTGAGCTTCTCCATCGGAGACGGGTTACGGCCCGGATCGATCGCCGACGCCAACGACGAGGCGCAATTCGCCGAGCTGGAAGTGCAAGGCGACTTAACTCAGCGGGCTTGGAATCGCGGGGTTCAAGTCATGAATGAAGGGCCCGGACACGTTCCGATGCACATGATTCAAGAAAACATGACGCGCCAAATTCAGTGGTGCCACGAGGCTCCGTTCTACACGCTGGGGCCGCTGACAACGGATATCGCGCCCGGCTACGACCACATCACCAGCGGAATCGGCGCCGCCATGATCGGCTGGTACGGATGCGCAATGCTCTGTTATGTTACACCCAAGGAACACCTTGGGTTGCCCAACAAGAAAGACGTCAAAGACGGGGTGATTACCTACAAAATAGCGGCGCACGCGGCGGACTTGGCCAAGGGACATCCTGGGGCACAGTATCGGGACAACGCGCTGAGCAAGGCGCGCTTTGAGTTTCGTTGGGAGGATCAATTCAACCTTTCCCTGGATCCTGAAACGGCGCGCGAGTTTCACGATGAAACGCTTCCGCAGGAGGGCGCGAAATCCGCCCACTTCTGCAGTATGTGCGGACCGCACTTCTGCTCGATGAAGATCACCGAGGACGTCCGGAAATATGCTGCCGAACAGGGCGTTGAGGCTCGGGAAGCCCTTGAGCGAGGGTTAGCCGAGAAGAGCCTGGAGTTTGTGGAAAAAGGCGCGGAAGTTTACAGTAAGACGTAGCAGGCAGCGCGAGATTGCTTCCGGGTCAAAACGGGAGTTCCGGAGAGGCTGCTGACCGGGATCGGCGCTAAAAGTCGTGCTATCGGCTCACATGCCGCCATAGTCTCGATGACTTATGCCTTTCAGCGCCCTTGGACTTGAAACCCCGATCTTAAAAGCTGTTCAGGAGGCGGGTTACGCCGAGCCGACTCCGATCCAAGCGGCAGCGATTCCTTTGGTGCTGGCCGGTCACGATCTGATCGGGATCGCCCAGACGGGCACGGGCAAGACGGCCGCGTTCGTGTTGCCGATTCTCACCCGGATTGCAGCGACCCTGGGAAAGGGACCTCGAGGCACCCGCGCTCTCATCGTTGCGCCTACCCGTGAGTTGGTTGTTCAAATCGAGGAAAACGTGCGGGCTTACGCAAAGCATCTCCCCCTGCGGATTGCCACGGTTTTTGGAGGCGTCGGTGAACGTCCTCAAATCGAAGCGCTGCGGTCCGGGGTCGACTTGGTGATTGCCACTCCGGGACGTCTCATTGATCTGATCAGACACGCCGATTTTCGCGGCCTCTCGGTGCTGGTGCTCGACGAGGCGGACCGGATGTTGGACATGGGTTTTTTGCCCCCAATCCGACAGATCGTTCGCTCGCTTCCGGTAAAACGTCAGACCCTGCTTTTCTCTGCCACGCTCTCCAAGGAAATCGAGGCACTCACCCACGAGTTCCTCAATACCCCGAAAAAAGTGGAGATCGGGAGGCGCTCCAACCCGGCCGAGACGGTCACGCAGTTTGTGTATGAGGTGCCCAAACACCTCAAGCCATCGCTACTCACCCACCTGCTCAACGATGCGAGTTGGAATATGGTCCTCGTGTTTACCCGGACCAAACACGGGGCGGATCGGATCGCCCGTAAACTCGAAAGCTGCAAAATCACATCCGCCACGCTGCATTCCAATCGATCCCAAAACCAACGGCTTCGGGCGTTGAAGGAATTCAAGGCCGGCACGGTGCGGGTTCTGGTGGCCACGGACATCGCGGCGCGTGGGATTGATGTGGATGGGATTTCTCACGTGGTGAACTACGATTTCCCAATGCATTGCGAGGATTACGTGCACCGTATCGGACGTACGGGACGGGCCCAAGCGGTGGGCGATGCGATCAGTTTTGTGACTTCCGAGGATCACGCCGCTCTGCGAACTCTGGAGCGCTTTATCGGGCGCGGAATTGTCCGCAAACGGGCGGAGGGGTTTGATTATTCTGCGCCGGCTCCCGCCATGGACCCTTCACAGGAGAGAGAAAGACGGCATGAGCCGAGGCGCCAGAATTCCGGGCCGCAGCGTTCCGGGAGGAACCAACAGGACACGCAGAGCAGACGGAATGGATTTGAGCGGCGGACCGGGGCTTCCGGCGCGCCGGGTTCCCGCGGGCGTGGTGGGCGCTCCCGCTGAAAGCGGTCGAGGAAGCAAAAAGAGCGGGCAGAGAGCAGCTCCAGGCCCCAGCCAGTGCTCTCCCCTTGCCTGCCCCTTATAAGGCTTTGTCCCTTATGAGTCGTTCTCTTGGCGTTTTGTTTTTGAGGCCTTTTCTCTTATTTCCCCAAGGAATGGGCTTGGAGCAGGAGCGTGGCTGTGGGCGGCGCATGGAATTCATGGCAGCTCAGGCAATCTGCTTTCACCCCGCCGGTCTTTCGCTGCTGATCCGCCAACAAACGGCTCCCGGGCTTGAGTTCCGCCCGGAGTTTCAGAGTGTCCTCCGCATGCTCGAGTTTGTCTTTGTCTAAGGGACGATGACATTCCGCACAGAGCTTCTGGGATGGCATCAGGATGTCTGAAGTGAGCTTGCTGGTTTTGGCCGCGCCATGGCAATCGGTGCAGTCCATGTGGGAGTGAGGCAGGTGCGTGAATGGCCCGTGATGCACCCAGCGTTCCGCGACTTGGGTCGGCAAAACCTTCGGTGCACCGGTCCCGTTCTTTTCCATCTCATGACACTTTGCGCAGCCTGGGAAAAACGGCGTTTTATTGCTGCGGGGCGAATTCCGGACCTCCTCCTGTGGAGGGTCGCCAGCAACAAAAACGCGTCGTTCGAGCTCCTCTGCAGTGGACATGCCGCGAGCGGCGAGATTATCGAACTGTTCCTTGATCCGTTTGCCGATCTCCATCCGATCGGTCACGCCCCGTAGCCGAAGAGCTTCAGCGAAGTGCAAAGTGAGGCTCCCAGAGCGCAGGAAATCGCGCACCTTTTCGGTGTCCCCGTGCGGGATCCGGATATCAGGCATGTCAGGGGTGATATGCAGAGAATGACAGCTCTGACAGTGCTTTTCGTAGCTTACCTTCTGGGTGTAAGCGCCTCCGTCGCCGGGTTGATGGCAGTCGGCGCAGTTGAGTTTGTGGCCGTTGACATCAGGAATGTCCGCGAGTTCATGGCGAGCATGGTTGTATTTTAGCCGGGCCGGATCCCTCGCCTCGGCGCGCTCGTAGTGAAATGGAGGGTGTCCATTGACATAGGACTCGATAGCCGTGCTGCGTTTTGGATCCGGAGCCAACAGGAATCGAATCAGGCCATCCCCGAGATTGCGGTTCTCACCGGTAACACTGAGAGCTTGGGTGGATTGGGCCAGTGACAGCGATTCCTTTGTCCGGCGGTATTCCTGCGGATTGTTGTGGCAACTGCTGCAGGTTTGGCTGGTCGGCAGTTTCATGCGCTCGTGGCCGACATGTTCTCGATGACAGGTGGTGCAGGCAGCGGCGTGAACCAAGGGAAGTTCTCCCAACGCTCCTTTGAGGGCGATCGAGGCGGATTGCGGCTGATGCAGGCCCATCGGCAAATGACATTTCAGGCAGGCTCGATCCATCGTGGAAAGCGAGGTCCAAGAGAGACCCTGCTCGAGAAGCGCGAGAATTTTTTCCTGGGTCAGGTCCTCAGAGAGCTCCGCACCCACCTTTTGAAGAGAAGCTTTAGCCGCAGTCAAATCGTGGATCTGGAGGCTCTTAACTGCGGTCGATAGCCCGTGGACGTCGACCCCTTTGAATGCGGCGAGTTTGCCGCTGATCTCATGAAGAGGCAGTAAATTAAGGAGGTCCGCGTCCGCGCCTTCGTGACACACGGCGCATTGATTGGAAAAACGGGCGTGGCCCTCAGAGATGGGCCCCGTGCTCAGAAGCTCTTCCTTGCCCCAATACCGAAAGCTGAGAACGCCTCCGATGCTGGCCAGCACCGTGAGCAAGAACAGCCAACCTCGCAACCTGCGCAGGTAATGTCCCTTCCTGAAATAGTCTAGGTTACCCTTGTACTTTTCGGCGATTTGTTTCTGTGTGGGTTCGCGTCCGGACATGTGGCTTTGAATCTAGGCAACAACCACCAGATAGCGAACCGCCACCCAAGCGTGCCATGCTGTGTAAATTAGAAGTGCAAAGGATGTGGGCACATGCACCACCAACCAGCCATGCAACCAATGATGCAGTCGGACTTGGAGATCCATTAGACGCCGGTCTTCACACCAGCCAAAAAGATCGTCCACACGGGGCCCCCACTTATCCGCTACATTGAGCCGAAGTAGGCGGAAGATGTTCTGAGCCATTTTTTGATCGCCCAGCCGAAATCGATCGCCTCGCCTACTTTGCAGGTAAGGCAGGCATTCGCCGTCCATGAATTCCGTTAAAATCCGCAGGGAGGGATCTTCTGTCGCCAAAGTTGGCACCTCAGTGGACGGGGCTTCCGAAGCGCTGCCTGGCGCTGGGGCTGGCGCAGGGGGTGCAACGGCGGGTTTGGACGCTTCGCTGAGCTCCTCGCGGAACGCTTTGGCGGCATCGAGAATCAATCCGCGGATGTGCGGGATTTGCTCAAAGACCACCTCGCGCGGCAGACGCTCTTTCATAAGCCTCGGCATGAACTGTTGAAGCGCCAAACCGAAAATTCCGCTGCCCATGACAACGCCGTAGAGGAGCATGAGCCCGGTGGTGTGCGAGCCACCGAGATGAAACCCGCAGTGATACAACACCAGAGGGATGGTGAGCACCGTGAGCCAGATGTGCGCTTTGAGCCAAAACTGAACGCTTCCAATGCGCCAGAGACGACGTTTCTTGCGGATACCGAGCGCCGCCGCCAAAAGGAAGATAAGAAAGGAGATGCTCCCGAAGCCCAATCCCAATGGCGTGGCACCGAAAGTGTGCCTTTTTGGGGGGATGTCTCCAAATACCTTGGGCAACTTCAACGGGAAAGGCAGCTGATCCGGATAAAAGTTGGCGAGGAAAAGGACGGTGGCCCCGGCCGTAGCGGCAAGGACCATGAGAATCCAGGGGGCATGGGAACGATCAATCCTCATGGGCTAATGCGTGGTTCGATTGGCTGGACGCGAGAGCCAGTTAAAGCGGCGGGTTTCGATGGAGCCGCGGGTGCCGATCTGGGTGGCAAGGAACTGCGCGGGTTCCACGCGTTTGGCGGCGTCATGAGGACACGCATAAACGCAACTGGGCGTTGTCAATTGAGTGCAGAGGTCGCAGGTCGTGGCTTTGAGCACGGTGACTTTTTTCGGCCCCGTTTTCTTCGGCGCCGGCGGCTTTGCCGGGGCGGCCTTGGGCGAGTCCTTTGCCACCACCGCAGCTCCCGGCACGGACGCTGGAGCCGTGGCCGGGACGGCCGCCGGCGTCGCGGGCTTTTGGGTTGTTGGCTTCGCTGGATCGGGCGCCGTTGGGCCGGGTGCGGGAACGGGATTCTCTTCCCGGACAACCTCCAAGGCGTGCATGTTGATGTTCCCGTAGGGACAAAGCTCGGAACATTTCGAACATCCGATGCACCAGTCCTCGATAATGATCTCAAGGGATTCTTTTCTGCGGATGGACCCCACCGGACACTGGGTCATACAGAGTGGGTCCCGGCACGATCGACAGGCGGTGGCCACGAGGAACCGGTCGTAGCGCAATCCGTCACGAATCAGCCGGGTGACGCCGTCGTGGGCATCCGCGCAGGCATTGACACAGGCGTCGCAGCGGGTGCAGTTGTCTAAATCAATAAGCAGAAGGTTCTGCGCCTCGAAGAGTCCTTGGTTGAGGAATTCATCCAACTGCAATCCCTCCGGCAATTTGCGCTCCTTAAGGGCCTCCATCCGCACCCTCGAAACCTCGTCCAGTGTCGTCCGAACCGAGGGAAACTTCTCGAGCATCAGCTGGAAATCCGCTTTCCCGATTTTCACCACGTCCGCGGCATCGAGCGCCGAGCAAGTGGCGCTGCGGGCTTGGTTCTGCAAAAGCCCGATCTCACCGAAATACTCGCCCCGTTTGAGATACGTGCGCACCATGTCGCCCCCCGGCATTGCCTGCGCCACGCGAACCAAGCCATTGCGGATCAGGTAAAAAGCATCCGCATCCTCCCCCTGTTTGCAGATGACCTCCCCCTTGTTGAAGGATTTGAGCTCCGCTTTTTCCTTCAGATAATTGAAAAACTCGAGGTCGAGCGTGGCGAACAAAGGCACGCTCCTGAGGTGAGTGACCAGGGAGCGCTCCCGGTATTTGTCGTCCATCACCTTCTTGAAGGATGTGCCCTTAAAAGTGGGGGCTTTAACCTTGGTGCTGGCTTTTGTGGCCGCATCGACATCCCGGGTTCCCACCAGCATGTCGAGAATCACCCGCAGCATCTCCACCACCACGCAGTCCTCCGTAGCTCGAACCGTGGCCGAGCGCGGTTGAAAAGTGCGGCACGTCATTTCTCCAATGATCTCCTCCGGACCGAGCCATGCGAGTGGAGTCGTTTTGGGCAAATCCACCGAGGCATCGATTGGAATAAATCCCTCTTTGAGCGCCATCGCAGGATCCGCCTCTCCACGGATGAGCCCGCTTTTCATCCGCTTGATAAAGCCGAGAAGACCGCGTCCCGCACTTTTGCCCACATGCGCCACGGGGTTGTTGATGTAAATATCGACATGCCCGGAAACGATGTAGAACGCAGTCGAACCAAACTCGCCCTCCTTGCAGACCAATTCCCCCGCGCGAAAACGGCGACGGACCGCGGCTCCGACCGCGTATTTGTTGATGAGAGTTTTCGGGACCTCTTTCAGGGCCGGAAGCAACTCAAGCAGCTCCTCCGCGTTCAAAGGATCGCCCGTTGTGAGCCGTTCTTGGATCGTGTCCATGCAACTGTGTAGTTCCCAGTATGGGCCCCAGGAAGTTTTCGCCAAGCGCCAACACGCTCCGATGCTGAATTCCGTTCAGGAGGCTGGACAAGTCCCCCAACTTTTTATCGCTTCCGAAAGAGCCTCGGTTTCCCCTATACAAACTGACCCAGTGCCTCACTGCTTCCTCATCCTGTTCGGTGCCGTCTTACTTTTCACCTCGGTGTCCGCTCCCTGTGCGGACATCGCTCTTCCTGCGTTCACCGGGGCACAGAGCTGTATGTCCTCCAGCTGCCATGGTGGCGGCGTGGGCAAAGATCAGGGGATTGTCTGGGCGAAAAAAGATCCCCATTCTCGCGCGGGTGCCGTTCTTTCCACGGCGCGTTCGGCGCGGATGGCTGACGCGCTGAAGATTCCCGACCCCAAGGTGTCGGTGCGCTGCACGGTGTGCCACGCTCCGATGCAGACGCTGCCGGCGGAGCGGTTGGTTCTTCTCAAAAACTTTGAACCGGAAAAAGGAGTGAGTTGCGAGAGTTGCCATGGCGCCTCAGAGCCCTGGCTTCGGTTCCATACGAGGCCAGATATCCAGCATGCTCAAAGGATCGCGGCAGGTCTGAGAGAACTTACCGATCTCTATGCGCGGGCCAATGCCTGCGTGGCCTGTCATCTAAACCTCGATGCAGAGATCGCAAATGTGGGGCGTCACCCGGAGATGTTTTTTGAACTCGACGGCCAGATGAAAGCCCAGCCTCCTCATTACAAGGATGAAGGGACGTGGGTGGGCCCGCGGGCATGGCAAACCGGGCAGGCGGTCGCGTTGCGTGAAATGAGCTGGAAACTCGCCCAACAAAGGGACGAGACATTCATGGCCCGCTGGAAAGCCTTGGTGTGGTTGCTTAAGAAAGCAGGGGCCTTGGATGTCGACGCCGACGCTCCTTTGTTTGTTGCAGCGCAATCCGCCGCCGATCGCCTTGCGAAAGCCTCCGCACAGTCTATTTGGACTCGAGAGAAAGCCCTCCAGTTACTGCACACCTATTCCGCTGCGTCATCCGAGTTTCGGGACACCACGGTTTCACCGGAGGAACTCCGGCGCAGGGGCGAGGTGTTGGTGATTGCGATGGACAGGCTTTGGTCGGCGCTTAAGAGCGAAGGCGGATTGAAATCCGAGAACTTCGACAATGGGCTGCGAGTGGTGGTCGATCTCGCGAGGGCACAAGCGGGTTTTAAAAAGGAGCTCTTCTCGGCGGCTCTTGAGCAGTTGGAGGTGGCCTTGGAGCGTTTGCCCCAAAACTAGGCTTCCGTTTCTTTCAAACTCGGACCCTCTGCGGAATCTGAGCACCGTTGGCCCACTCATCAGCCAGCTATCCAGGATCCGCGGCAGGATTCCTCGCTGGCTTAGCCACCTGTGCGAATCTCTTATTTGATGATCCCGCGCGGACTGGAACTCACAAATTCAACGAGCGTTGCCAGTTCGGGGGCATCGGGAAAGCGGGAACGGATTTGCTCAATCGCCTGCTGAACGTTGAGATCGGAGCGATAAATGAGGCGGTAAGCTTCCTTGACGTTTTTGACGGCGGCCTCCCCGAATCCATTGCGCTCGAGCCCGACCCTGTTGTAGCTGCGGACCTTGGCCGGATTGCCGTCAGCAATCATATACGGGGGAACGTCCTGGACGATCTTTGAGCAGCCCCCGGTCAACGCGTAAGCGCCAATCCTGCAGAATTGGTGCACGGCGGTAAGTCCCCCGATAATGGCGTGGTCCCCTACCTCCACATGCCCGGCTAGCGTGCCGTTATTGGAAAAAATCACGTGGTTTCCCACCACGCAATCGTGGGCGATGTGGCTGTAGGCAAGGAAATTACCGCCGTCCCCCACCCGCGTCACCGATCCGGGCGCGGTCCCGCGGTGGACGCTCACAAACTCCCGGAAGCAGTTGCCTTCGCCAATCTCCAAAAACGTGGGCTCTCCCGCATACTTGAGGTCTTGGGTCTGAAAACCAATGCAGTCAAAACCAAAGAACTTGTTCCGGGGACCAATTTTTGTCGGACCACACACAGTGACATGGTGCTGGAGCCAGCAGCCGTCGCCTACATGGACTCCCTCGTGGAGGACGCAATAGGGCCCGATGTAAACCCCCTCGCCTATTTCGGCGCGGGGATCCACCACGGCGGTGGGATGGATCTGCGTAGTGCTCACTTATCGATAAAGCCAAACATCATCTCGGCTTCCGAGACGACCTCGCTGTTCACAATGCAACGGCCTTTGGCCTTCGCGATACTTTTCTTGCGCTGGGTCATTTCTACCTCAATGAACAAGGTGTCTCCCGGCATCACCGGTTTGCGGAACTTCACGGAGTCGGCGCTCATGAAGTACCCGATTTTGCCTGCCATCCCCGGCAGCCGAAGAATCAGGATGCTGCCCACTTGTGCCATGGCCTCTAGCTGCAGCACTCCGGGCATTACCGGGTGGCCGGGAAAGTGTCCTTGGAAAAAGGGCTCGTTGATAGTGACTGATTTGACGCCGGTGCACTTGTTTTCACCGTCGATGTTCACGATCCGGTCCACCATGAGGAAGGGATATCGATGAGGGAGCAATTTCATCACGTCGTTGACGTCGAGAATATCCCCTCCCTTGGGTGTCACCGACGGCGGCACCAAAGCCATGGTCTTGGCAAACTGCCTGGCCAACATCCGGGCCAGGTCCGTGTTGGGACCGTGACCCGGTTTGATCGCAATCACATGCCCCTTGATGGCTCTGCCGAAAAGTGCGAGGTCTCCGACGATGTCGAGAATCTTGTGGCGGGCGAACTCCTCGGGGAACCGCAACGGCTCCTTGCTGAGTACGGAGTCCCCTCGCACCACCACCGCGTTCTCGAGGCTGCCCCCCTTGATTAGGCCCTTGTCCATCAGCGGCTTGACGTCTTCGTAGAAAACGAACGTGCGGGCGGAGGCAATCTGTGAATCGTAAAGCGCTGGGGTGATCTCAGTGGAATAGAACTGCGTAAACCGCCCCTCGGGCCCCACTTGAGTACAGGAAACGCGGAAAGTCGAATCGGGCAAGATCATCATGATCGACCCCGATTTGGTCTCGATATGAATGGGCTCGTTGACTTCGTAAACGGGCCTGGAAACGCCCTGCTCCACGATCCCAGCCTTCTTGATGAGCTCGACGTACGGGGCCGCGCTGCCATCGCCGATCGGTGGCTCATTGGCGTCCATCTCGATCAGCGCATTGTCCACTCCCATCCCGGCAAGAGCACTCAAAACGTGTTCCACGGTGTGAACCTTCACGCTGCCCTCCGCGATGGTCGTTGAGCGTTCCACCGTCTTTACCAAATCAATCCGCGCTTCAATCACCGGCTGGTCGGGCAGATCTTTCCGTCGAAATTTACGGCCGTGTCCCGGCGGAGCGGGATGAATCGTCAGCGTCACTTGTTCACCGGTATGCAGCGATGAGCCGCTGATACTGGCACTTTTGGCGAGCGTGTTTTGCATGAAGGTCATTACAGGTCAGGATGCGAAATTCGGGGGATTCTTCACAGGAGAAGGCAAAAGAGCATTGGTTTTAGAAAAGTGCGCTGCTTTTTAGCGTCCGCAGGCCCGCTGTCGACCACGGAAATGAGGGTAAATCCCGTTCACTAAAAACGACTGCCCAAGTTTGGAGCGAGCCAACGACCAGGAAAGACTGCGAAGTTATCAACGCCACGAGCCAGCGAGCCGCTCCTTTGATTGCCCACTGCGGAATGTGTGAGCATCCAACGGCAAGAACTACGCGAAAGGGAGTGGATCCACATTTCCTCGGCCACCCACGATCGCTCATGAGGCGGACGTCTCCCTCATCCAAACAAGTCCAAACAAGTAAACCGACCGTAATTGAACGCCTTTTCGCGAGTGCTGCCAGAGATGGCTCCTGAGGTAGGACTCGAACCTACGACCAATCGGTTAACAGCCGATCGCTCTACCACTGAGCTACTCAGGAATTGTTGCCCCCTCCGGAAAAGGGAGCGGTTATATGGCTGAGATCTCTTCCGGCGGCAACCCTTTTTTGAGGTTAAATTCACTCATCCCTTGGGGCCTTGCTTGGAGCCGAAAAAAGCCTCCGATTTACCCGCCAAAAAGCCTTCATCGGAGGCCGAGCGAGGGCCGGTGAGTCCCGGGTTTTCCGCGCTACTTGCTTAAGGCACCCCGGAGAAAATACAAGGTCACCGCGCCCACCGTTCTGAGGCTTTCGGGACTGATCTGGTTGAGGGTGTCATCGGCCGTGTGCCACGCCAGATAATCAAAATCAATGAGATCGACTGTCGGAATCTTGATCTGGTTAAGCGGGACGTGATCGTCCCAAATTGAACGGTCGTGGTAAGCAAAGCGGCCACGCACGCCGAGTTTTTCAGCAACACCGAGAAGGCTCTGCGTGAGTGGCTGGGGGGAATCCGGCGGCAACGTGATGGTGAGATCTTTGTCCCCAATCATGTCCCAGAGGATGCCGAATTGAAACTGCCCGGACCGCTGACTGGTTCTCAGGGAGCGCGCATAAAAGCGGCTGCCGTAAAGCCCGTCGGATTCCGTAAACTGAACCACTGCTTCCTCCCCATCAAAGAAGACGAGCTCCACCTTAGCCGCGAGCTGAGGATCCAGCGCCAGAACGCGGGCAAGCTCTAATAATGCGCCGGAACTCGAGGCTCCGTCGTTGGCGCCCGTAAAGCGGATGGTGCTGAAACGCTTGGTGTCGTAGTGCGAACAGATGATTGCCCTCTGCGTGTTCGAGGGTGCGGGGCGCGCCATGGTAGGAGAAAAACGCGCCACCAAATTCACGAATTTCACCGAACCGCGCGGCGTGACTTCGGTAAATTCCTGGCGTTCGACATCCCAGCCGGCCCCTCGCAGAGCTTCGTCAATGGCTGCTCGCGCCTTTTCTATTTCCCCAGAGCCCGATGGACGCGGGCCAAGCTCAACCTGCTTTCTGACTTCGGCAAACGCCTTGTCGCCCGAAAATTCCTTCCATATTTCCGTCGGAACCGGTTTCCCCGGTTTGGCGCTTCGCTCGGGAGTTAACTTGGATGCCCCTCCTTTAAAGTCGGGTTTGGCCGGGGCTCCCTCGCCGGGCTCCACCGAAACATCCGTCTCTGAAAGCTGGGGAGAGTCGGGTTTACAGGCGCCCAACCCGAGAGCTGCAACCGCGATCAGCAAACTTGTCGAGCCCTTGAGCGTAAATTTCACGGTGATCTCTCCAGCTTCTTGGCACTTAGCGTTCCTCGGGCGCCACTCCAAGAACCCCGAGGATTCGGTGCAAATCGTCCGTGCCGTAGTACTCGATTTCAATCCGGCCGCGTTTTTCCTGGTGATGAAGTGTCACGTGGGTGGCAAAGTGCTGTTGCATCCGGTTTTGTAGATGCATTAGAGCCGGGACGAGGGAGGCTGGCCCGGTTGCCGAAGCGTTTCCACGTGTGGGTTTTACTGCGCCGATCTGAGTAAAGTGGGCGTTGACCAGTTTCTCGGCCGCCCGAACCGTGAGGCTGCGCCGGATAATTTCCTCCGCGAGCATGAGCTGTTCATCGTGGGATTTGAGCGAGAGCAACACTTTGGCGTGCCCCACCGATACCCGGCCTTGAGTCAGCCAGCTTTGGACTTGGGAATGCAAATCGAGCAGCCGCATGCTGTTGGCCACCGCCGCACGGCTTTTGCCCACCTTCTCCGCGATGTCCTCCTGTTTGAGGCCGAATTCGTGAGCCAACCACTCGAACGCTACCGCTTCTTCGATGGGGTTGAGATCCTCCCGTTGGAGGTTCTCGATCAACGCAAGCTCCAAGACATCCTGATCCGATGCCTCCCGCACGATGATCGGCGCCTCTTTGAGCCCCACCCGTTGCGCGGCCCGCCACCGGCGTTCCCCGGCAATCAACTCAAACTTATCCGCCCGTTTTCTGACAATCAGCGGTTGGATGATGCCGTGCTGTTTGATGGAAGCCACCAACTCTTCGAGGACTTCCTCCCGGAACACGGTCCGCGGCTGGAGAGGAGTCGGAACAATCTGATCCAAAGCAATGAGTTGCACCCTTTCCCCATGCTCAACCACGGGCGTTGGAGAAACGATGGGCGATGAAGGCCTCGCGCTAATGAGCGCACCGAGTCCCTTGCCGAGAGCAGCTTTTGACATAAGTCGGCGGAACCTAACGGGCTCCTGGGTTAAAGGCAATATTGCCGCAGAAAAGAACCGGGCTAACATGCCCCGGTGCTATTTGAGAGCCTCTGCCAAATCCGGGATCCCCTGCCCCATCGCGCTTCCGTGAACATGGCCATCGACGAGGCGCTGCTCCGGACCGCGCAGGAGCCTACTCTGCGGGTTTACACTTGGGAGAGCCCCGCCGTTTCGTTCGGATACTTCTCCAAGGCGTCCGAAATCACCAACGCTTGGCCACTGCACGAATGGGTTCGGCGCTGGACAGGAGGCGGTACGGTGGTGCACGAAAACGATCTAACCTACACCCTGGTGATCCCTCGCTCCTGCCCTTTCGCTCAGATCTCAGCCGCGGAGTCCTACCGCCAGATCCACGCGCTCATCGCGCAGTTGATTTCCCCAGATTCCGCAATGGCTCCTGGCGCGCAGCCAAAGGTTTCCGAGGCTTGTTTTGAGAATCCGGCACAGCATGACATTTTGCTGGGAGGCCGAAAAGTCGCCGGTGCGGCTCAGAGACGCACCCGGTTTGGTTTGCTCCACCAAGGCAGCATCCAATCCGGGCAAACTGCGGGTAAGGATTTGGCGGCGAGACTGGGCGAAGCATTTGCAAAGCAAGTGTCGATGCGTGAGCTCTCCGCAGCCGAATGGGAACAGTCGCTGCAACTCGCCTCCGAGCGCTATGGATCCGAGGAATGGCTCTGGAAGTTTTGAGCCGGCCCCGGCTCGGGCGGGTTCCGGGATCGGGCCTCATTTTCCCGCTTCCCATGTGCTCTCGGAATGCCCATTTTCCGCCGCCTCTATGAGTTCAGAAGTTCGCGTTCGCTTTGCACCTTCGCCCACCGGTTACCTTCATGTGGGCGGCGCCCGAACGGCGCTGTTCAACTGGCTTTACGCCCGACATGCCGGGGGAAAATTCATCCTGCGCATTGAGGACACGGACCGCGCACGGCATGTGGATTCGGCCGTGGCAGCAATCCTCGAGGGGTTGCGCTGGCTGGGCTTGGACTGGGACGAGGGACCCGGTTCAGGCAAAGAAGCTGGGTTGGATGGGTGCGGCGAGTACGGGCCGTATTTCCAGAGCGAACGCGGGGCCGTTTATGAGCGTTACCTCAATCGGTTGCGCGATGCCGGTCATGTGTATGAGGACCCCGCTGGAGCGGTCAGGTTTCGATTGCCGCGGAAACCCATGGAGTTTGACGACCTCGTTTGCGGCCATATCGCTGTGGACCGGAGCAAAACCACCACGCCCACGGGAGAACCAGAGTCCGACATGACGATCCGGCGACCCGACGGATCGTGGATTTTTCATTTTGTAAATGTGGTGGATGACGCCGAGATGCGGATTACCCACGTGATCCGCGGTGAAGACCACCTCTCCAACACCCCCAAACACATTGAGCTCTACCAGGCTCTCGGGATCGCGCCTCCACAGTTTGCCCATATTCCGCTGATCCTGAACCGGGACGGATCGAAGATGAGCAAGCGCGACCAGGGGGCGCATGTTTCGAGTTACATGGAACAGGGTTATCAACCCGAGGCGGTATGCAATTACCTCTGCCTGCTGGGCTGGTCACCCAAGGATGACCGTGAGAAGCTGCCGATTGAGGAGGTCATCCGATTGTTTGAGCCGAGTAAAATCAACCGGAAGGCGGCTCATTTCGACCTGGAAAAATGCAACTGGCTCAACGCCCAGTATCTGGCTGCGATGAGCCTTGATGAGTTTACTCAAGCCAGTATTCCCTGGCTCAAGAAGGCCGGGATCGTTTACGGCGGCACGGCGGCACTTTCCCCCGTGCTGGCGCTGATCAAAGAAAAGATCAAGCTGATCCCTGAGGTGCCAGGCTGGGTGGATTATTTTTTCACCGACGCTTTTGACTACAACGCGGAAGCGGTGGAGAAAACTTTGCGCAAGCCCGGCGCGCTTGAACGGCTGGTCCAACTGCGCGGGGCTTACGCGGAGCTCAACGCGTGGGAGGCCTCGCTGCTTGAGAGTCAGCTTAAAGAGCTTGCCGCCAAGGTAGGTTGCAAACCTGCGGAATACATTCACCCGGCGCGCGTCGCCGTCAGCGGCCGGAGCGTTGGCCCCAGCCTCTACCACATGCTCGAGGTGCTCGGTCAGCAAAGAGTCCTCGCACGGATCGACCGCACCTTGGCCGAGTTTGCGGGCTAGCCACCGGCTGCGCTCTTTTCCATCCGGTTTTTTGCTACGCAATGAAAGACGTTTACACGTTTGCAGACCTCGAAGACTGGCCCCAGGCCACCGCGAACGAGGTGCCACCCATCAAGCTGGCCGTGTTTGGTGATCCCGTGGCGCATTCGGCATCGCCCCCCATGCACAACGCTGCGCTCGCAAACTGCACGATTGCGGCACGCTACGCGCGACTTCACATCCGCGCTGATGAACTCGGCGCCGCGCTGCGCACTGCGGCCCGCCAAGGGTTCATCGGTGTCAATTGCACGATTCCGCACAAGGCCGCTGCGCTGGGCTGGATGGATCGTGTGGACGAACACGCGCGCCGGATCGGGGTGGTCAATACCGTGCTTTTTGATGGGCCAGAGCTCGTCGGTTTCAACACCGATGGGCCCGGATTGGTTCGCGCAATTCGGGCCGATTTCGGGGTGGATTTGCGCGATCTGCGGGTTCTCGTTCTCGGGGCGGGCGGCGGCGCAGGCCGCGCAATCGCCATGCAATGTGGCATCGAACAATGCGAACGCCTGGTGCTGGTCAACAGATCACCCGAAAAGGCGCTGGCGTTGGCTTCGGAACTCGCTCCCTTCTTCCGAGCCCCAAAGGTTTCCGGCCCAGGGGAACGCCTCTCTGTAACACAGTGGGATGATACCAGTCTGCGCGCCGAGATGGAGCACACCGATTTGGTTATCAATTGCACATCGGTCGGTATGAAACGGACAGATCCATCTCCGCTAGCCTCTTCGTTGCTGCAGCCCCATCTCATGGTCTACGACACGATTTACACTGCGGCACGCACGAAGCTGATGCAGGCCGCCGACGAGGCCGGAGCTCGGTCTTCCAACGGATTGTCGATGCTGCTCCACCAGGGGGCGCTCTCGTTTGAAATCTGGTTCGATCGGCAGGCGCCCTTGGAAGTCATGAGGGCAGCTCTGATCGCTCACGCTGGGAATCCCCCCGGGTAAGTGCGACTTCCTTGAGCCGTCAGCTTTTACGCACTCGAGGGTGTGGAATAAAAATTCGGCGGGGTGTTTCCGCCCCACCGCGATGCCTCGGCGGCAACGCCTCCTAAAACGAGGCACGGGCTTGATCGCGGTCTATGGCGATTTGGGCCCGTAGCGCGTCCAAGTGATCAAACTTTTGTTCGGGCCGCAGGAACTTACAAAATGTGAGCTCCAGCGACTGCCCGTAAATGTCTGCTGAAAAGTCGATCAGGTGCACCTCAAGGTGGCGGTCCGTTCGGTCGTCTGCGAGCGTTGGGCGAATCCCCAAATTAGCGACCGCAATGTGCACGGACTCATTGAAACGCACGCGTGTGGCGTAGACACCGTTGGGGGGAAGTTGCGCTCCCGAGACGTCGAGATTCGCGGTGGGGAACCCCAGTTTTGTACCGAGTCGCTTTCCTTCCACGACCTTTCCACGCACCGAGTAGGGACGCCCAAGCAGGCGAGATGCGACATCCAGTCGGCCCAATTCCAGCGCCCGTCGAGTTGCCGTGCTGCTCACAATCTCACCGTCGATGCGCACAGCCTCGACCCCGATCTCCTGAAACCCGAGCTCTTCTCCGAGGCGCCTCAGCAGATCAAGGTTTCCCGCCCGTCCCCGCCCGAAACACCATTCATATCCGACGCAGATCTCCCTTAATGGACGACAGGCCCCTGCCAGTGCCCGAATAAAATCCTCGGGGGCTGAGGCTGCGAATTCCTGCGTGAAATCCAGCACCAGCAAGTGCGACGCACCCAGATCTGAAAGGGACAGCAGTTTGTGCTCGGGCACCGTGAGCCTCAGCGGGGCCTGCTCAGGGCGCAGGACCCGAATGGGGTGCGGCTCAAATGTCACAACGACGGCGGAACCCCCGATACGTTGTGCGTCAGACAAGGCTCTTTGAATGACCGCCCGATGCCCGAGATGAACGCCGTCAAAGACGCCGATGGCTAGGACGACCGGCCCCGGAATGGAGCCGAGCTCGTGAATCGAATGCATCACGCGCATGATTCGGTGCTGTCCGGGCATTAGCGCAAGAATTTAGGCGCCGCGCATCCGCGAAACCATGGGTAGCGTCAAAAGCTTTTGGAGAATCTCCTCACGCGGCTGCGTTTTGAGTTCCTCAACCGTCACTGAGTGCGCCAACGTGAATTTTCCACTTTTTGTCCGGCGCAACGCCTTGAGATGGGCTCCACACCCGAGCTCGTTGCCGATGTCCAGAGCGTAGGTCCGCACATAAAACCCCTTGGAACACACTACGCGAAAATCCACTTCCGGGCTGCGCACTCCGGTAATCTCGTGGGCATACACGTGAACAAAACGGGGATCCCGTTCCACTGTCTTTCCCTGCCGTGCCAACTTGTAGAGCGGCACCCCTTCTTTTTTGATGGCCGACACCATCGGCGGCATCTGATAGAAATCGCCGTGGAACATGGCGAACGCGTTCTCCAGGGCCTCAGGGGAAAAGTCCGGCACCGGCTTGGTCTCAACCACCTTGCCATCCGCGTCCTGGCTGTCTGTGCTAACTCCCAGATGCATGGTGCCAACGTATTCTTTATCCTCGCTCATGAGGAGATCTTGGATCTTGGTGCCGCGACCAACCACGACAATGAGGAGACCAGTGGCCAACGGATCTAGGGTGCCACAATGGCCGACTTTTTTCGTCGCCAGACTACGGCGGACAATGGCGACGACATCGTGGGATGTCATGCCTTGGGCTTTATCGACGAGCAAAACGCCGTCAGGAGAGTTCGAATTCATGAGCGATAGCGCGGAGCACTTTGTCTTCGACGTCGGGCAACGAGCCCCCAATCCGCGCCCCAGCTGCCAACTTGTGGCCGCCTCCGCCGAAATGGGCGCAGATCTTGGAGACATCGATTCGGGGATCCTTGGATCGCAAACTGATGCGAACTTTGGACTCTGGTAACTCCTCAAAAAATGCAGCCACGACCACCCCTTCGATGGCGCGAATGGAATCGATAAGCCCCTCGTTATCCTCCGGCTTGACCCCGAGAGACTGTGCGGTGGCTTGAGTCAGCGCAAAACTGGCGACGCGATCCTCTGAGGAAAGGCGCAGAACGTTGAGAAGCGCCCGCAGCAACTCCAGACGGCGCCGGGGATAACTCTCATACATTTTTTGAGACAGCGCCCCCACATTGACCCCCAGCCGGATCAATTCCGCGCCGATCTGGTAGGTCCGGGCCGTGGTGCTCGGATATTGAAATGAACCTGTATCGGTAGAGATGGCGACGAAAAGATTATCCGCCATTGCGTAGGTGAGCGGCAGATCGTTCTGGGAAAACAGCTCAAACAAAATTTGCCCCGTAGCCGGAGCCGTTGCGTCGACGTAGGCGAGATCTCCGTAGCGATCGTTTGAAATATGATGATCAATATTGATCCATTGATCGGCGTGAGCAACCGCTTCAAAACAAGTTCCCACCCGGCTCTGAACCGCGGTGTCGAGCGCGATGGCAACCTCAAAACTCTCAGGGAAAGTCGGCGGCCGCTCCACCCAATCTGCGTGCGGCAGGTAGCTGTATTTTTCGAGCACGCCGTCCTCGTTCCAGACGGTAACGTCTTTGCCCATTTGCTTGAGGCAAATTGCCATGGCGAGGGTGCACCCCAAGGCGTCGCCGTCGGGACGCATGTGGCTCATCACCACAAACCGCTGACGCGTCCGCAAAACATGGGCAATTTCTTCCAGGCGACAATTGGTTTTCATTGGATTCAAATGAAGAGCTTCCGGTATGGAAACCGGCGAATGCCCCTGGAATTGCAAGGAATCTGGAGAGGCAGCAGGGATCAAACGGAGCCGGGGAGCTCGTCGTTGTATTCTTCGGGAGGAAGCGGTTCGAGTTCGCCCATGATGTTGAGCACCCTGCTGCCCCGTTCCATCGCTTCGTCCACCTTGAAGTGAAGATGGGGCGTGTATTTGAGGATGACCCGCTTAGAAAGCGCCTGCTGCAGAGCCGAGCGCTTAGCGTGCAGGGCGGCCATATCGTTCCTGCGCTCCTCTTCGTTCCCTATGAAGCTTATAAAGATGTGCGCGTGTTTGAGGTCCGGAGTGATGTCCACCTGCTGGATGGTGACGAGCTTCGATTCAAAACGGAACTCTCGGCTGATGATCTCCCCCAACTCTCGGCGGATGAGTTCGTTGACGCGTTCAAGACGGTGTTTCATATGCTAGTTTCGGACGAATAAGAGAGGGTGTCGAGAGCTTGAAGAGCTCTCCACTCGCTGCCCGTCTTCCCTTGAGTCCTCCAGGCTAGAGCTTCTGAGGCACCTTCTCGAGCGTGTAACACTCGATGATGTCACCCGGTTCGTACTCGGTAAAGTCTCCGAGTTTGATGCCGCATTCCAAACCACTGCGCACCTCTTTGACGTCCTCCGTAAAGCGACGAAGAGTCGCAATGCCTCCGTCGTAAATCGGTTGACGTCCACGCAACACTCGGGCCCGCCCCGTACGGGCAATCCGCCCATCGGTAACCAAGCTTCCGGCAACAAGCCCCTTGGAAAGCTCAAACACCTTTTTCACTTCAGCGTGACCGATCACCGTCTCACGGCTCTCTGGCTCCAGAAGCCCTGCCATGGCCTCTTTGACTTGGTCAATGAGCTCGTAGATGATCGAGAAGAGCTTGATCTGGACGCCTTCCCGACGGGCCGTGTTAGCGGCTGTGGTCTCTGTCTTTACATTGAACCCCACCACGACTGCGTTGGATGCCGTTGCTAAGAGAATGTCGGACTCCGTGATTGGTCCCACCGCGGAGTGCACAATGTTGAGGACAATCTTTTTGCTGTCAATCTGCCCGAGCGATGATGCCACAGCTTCGCAGGAGCCTTGAACATCGGTCTTCAGAATGAGGTTGAGCAACGGCTTTTTGTCCGCCGCCAGACTCTCAAAGAGGTTTTCCAAGGTGGCTCTCTGCGGCGTCGCCAGCTTCTGCAACCGCTGATCCGCCAAACGCTCCTGGCTGAGAACAGAAGCCGACCGCTCATTCTCCATCACCACCAACTCGTCTCCGGCGTTTGGCAACCCCGAGAACCCAAGAACTTTGCATGGCGTTGAAGGCCCTGCGCTCTTGATCGGCTTGTTGAGGTCGTCGATCAAGGATTTTATTTTACCGCTGAAATTGCCGCAGATGAACGCATCCCCCACCTTGAGTGTGCCCATCCGCACAATCACCGTCGCGGTCGGGCCGCGCCCCTGCTCCACTTGCGCCTCGATCACAGTGCCCCGCGCCGTGGCGCGAGAGCTGGCACGCAGTTCGGCTATTTCGGAAATCAGCAGGATACTCTCAAGCAACTGGTCCACCCCCTGTTTCTTCACCGCCGAAACTGGGCAGACGATTGTTTCCCCGCCCCAGTCCTCAGGAGTCAGTCCTTTCTCCTGAAGTTGACCTTTGACCTTGTCGATGTTCGCGCCTGGCACGTCGATTTTGGTAATGGCCACTAGGATCTGAACCTTGGCCGCCTTGGCGTGGTTCATCGCCTCAATGGTCTGCGGCATCATGCCGTCATCTGCCGCCACCACCAGAACCACAATGTCCGTGACGTTGGCTCCACGAGCTCGCATCGCCGTAAAAGCGGCATGGCCTGGCGTGTCCAAGAAGGTGATGGGATGTTCCTGATGGCGCACCGAGTAGGCCCCGATATGCTGGGTGATTCCGCCGGCTTCCCCCGCAGCCACACGCGTCTTACGAATGGCGTCCATCAGAGTGGTCTTTCCATGGTCCACATGCCCCATGAACGCCACGATCGGAGCACGGGCAGTGAGTTCCTCTTGCTTGGGCTTTTCGGGAACCTTAGGCGGCTCAACGATCTTTTCAACCGGCTTGTGAACTCCGCCACCCTCTTTGCGCTTCTCACGCTCGAAGGTAAATCCGTGTTTGGCGCAGACCTTCGCGGCAATTTCCGGCTCAATGGACTGATTGATCGCCGCAAAGATGTTCATCTCCATCAGGTCGTGGATAATCACAAAGGGCTTGAGGCCCATCTGTGCGGAGAGCTCCTTGACGATGATCGGCGGCTTGATGTGGATGACTTTCGCGTCACTTTTGGCGGGAGGCTCCGCCATGGCCGCAACCACCGGCTCGGGCTCCGGCTCGGGCTCCGGAGGATGCACAACCACCTTGGGCACCTCCGGCGAAAGTATCCTTGAAATGGTGGGCAGAGCAAAAGGCCTCTGGTCGGATGACGCCGGCTTGCGCTCCCTGCGCTTTGGCTTTTCGTCAATCAGCGAAATCGCCTCCTTAGGAGCCTCAGGCTTCTCTGGTATGGCTGCGGGCACGTCCCCCGCCTTGGATTTCGCGGAAGCCTTGGCCTCAGCAGCTGCATCCTCCGGTTTGGTGGCGGTAATCTTCTTGAAGGCGGTTTTTACTGTCGTCGTCTTGGTTGCCATTAAAAGTATCCCTGTAATTCGGTTTTGTGACGCCTCTTACTGGGCAGGAGCCATGGATTTTTCATGTGCGCGCTTTGCAGAGGCATGGATTTCCTCCGCCTTTTCAAGGTCGATGCCGATAGCATCGGCAATATCCTGCGGCTCCACTTCCATCAGGGAATCCAAGGTTGTCATGCCACCTTTCACCAGCAAGGTTGAGGTTGCCTGATCGACTCCTAAGGCATCGCTTAAAACCTTCGCCGCCTGCTGGACGCGGGATTCAAACACCTGTGCGGCCGACTCATCCTTCTCAATGTTGATGTCCCAGCCCGTGAGCCGCGAGGTCAGACGCGCATTCTGACCCCGTTTCCCGATCGCAAGCGAAAGCTGATCGTCGTCCACCCGGATCAGGATGGATTTGCGCGCTTCATCCAAAGTGACGCTCTTAACCTTTGCGGGCTTTAACGCCTCCAAAACAAACTCCTTCATGTCCGAGCTCCAACGGATGATGTCCACCTTCTCGTTGTTGAGCTCCCGCACGATGTTCTTCACCCGCGCTCCCCTCATCCCCACGCATGCACCCACCGGGTCCACCTTGTCGCTTGCGCTGAAAACCGCGATCTTGGTGCGGAATCCTGCCTCCCGCGCGATGCCTTTGATCTCCACCGTGCGATCTGCAATTTCGCTCACTTCAGTCTCAAATAGACGCCTCACGAAATTCGGGTGGCTCCGAGAAAGGATGATCTCAGGTCCGCGCATCCCGTTTTCAACCGCCACAACGTAGGCGCGGATCCGATCGCCGATGTTGTAGTCCTCCGTCTGAACACGCTCCCGAGAAGGCATTGTCGCCTCAAACTTGCCCAAGTCGATGATCACATCCGACCGCTCGAAGCGCCGCACGGTGCCACTCACAATCTCTCCAGCCCTATCCTTGAACTCGTCGTAAATAAGCTCTTTCTCAGCCTGACGGATCCGCTGCATCATCGCCTGTTTGGCAGTCTGAGCCGCAATCCGACCGAAGTTCTTCGGGGTCACTTCCACCTCCACCTCCTCGCCCACCTGCGCTGTTGGCTGGATCTTCCGCGCCGCCGCCACGCTAATCTCGTCGTGCTTATTCTGGACTTTTTCCGCAACAATCAGCTTCGCTACCGCACGAATCTCACCGGTTTTTGGGTCAATCTCACAACGAAGATCCCGACCCGCATCCACCGTTTTTTTGGCCGCCAATACCAAGGCATTCTGCACCGCTTCAACTAACACCTCGCGCTTGATTCCTTTCTCGCGCTCAAGGTAATCCAACATTGCAATAAATTCGGCGTTCATAAAATGGGTAACGCTCCGAGGGCAAAAAAAAAGTGGGCTTTAAATCCCACTTCCACGGCTCGGAGTGCGGGTCGGAATATAGGAGCGCCTAAAATCAGCGTCAAGGCGAGAAACCCCAAGCGTTTAAGCGCCCTGTGGTTGCCCATCCCTAGAATCCGAAGCGGCAAATTTATTGGTTGCCCCGGTTTTAGAGCGAGAGCTCTCGCCACGCTGCCAGAGCTCCAGTTTCCTATCGGGCTCGAAGCAAGGCACCGATCGCTATCAAAGACCGCTTCGGCTCCGGATCCGACTTAGCAGATCTTGTGCGTATTTGAGCTGTTTCTCTGGCAGACCACCTTCGCGCAGCGCCATCACTAGTTGCTCGATCGCGGCCTTCGCCTCGCTTTTCTCCCCATACGCCTGCGCCAGATACATTCGATACTCCGCCGTCGGGCTTCCGGCGTCCTTCGCCACCTGGATCAATCGGGTCAGCACTTCGATTTCCTCATCAAATGCGCCCCTTTGGTGGGCAATCCTGGCGTGCCAGAACAGCAGATGGGAGTGTTCGGGATAGGCCTTGATCAACTTTCTCGAGGCCATTAGCGCTTCCTCGTAACGTTGAGTCGCGAAGAGCCCCCACGAGCGAGTCGCCAACGCGCCCAGATGCCCGGGGTTCCTGGAGAGAATCCGGTCAGTCAGAGCCAAGGATCGAGCCCATTCCGCGCGGTTCATGTGATAATCCGCTCGGGTGCACAGCACTTCTAACGACTCCCCGCCCAGACGATCCGCGCGATCCAATAAATTACGCGCCACATCGGTCATCCGCAGGGAAAGCATTTTGGACGCAGCCAAACCCAGGAAATCTGCGCGCTCCTCGGAGCCGAGAAACGTTTCCTCGATGATTGAAAGCGCTGCGGGCTGCCAAGAGGAGAGCTGGCCTCTGCGGAAAATGACGCTGGTATGGTCCACGTAACTCAACGCCCAGTCCTTGCTCTCCAGAAGATGATCCAGCAGCGGCTGATATTGCCGTGGTTCCCCCACCAGCAGCAACGCGTCAAAATGATGCTGCCGGTCGAGCTGTCTGAAAAGTGCCCAATCTTGAACCGCTTGGGCAAAACTCCGGAGCCGCTCCGATTTCGCCTCCGACCGCTCCGAGGCCAGCAAATCCGGTCTCAGCGCAACCAGCCACGGATGGGCGGGCCCATTAAAATAGAGCGACTTGGCCTCGAGGATGGCCAGTGCCAGTTTCGGTGTGGAAAGCTCAGGCGACGCAGGCCGCGACCGATGCGACAGCCACACCTGCGATGCCCCGACAACCAGGATGGCTACGATGCCGCACGCAACTGCGAGCCAACGTCTGTGACTGCGAAGGAGTAAGGAAAAAGCTGCCATGAAAAAGGAGGCTGAAAACTACCTTGAAGATTTTCTTGCGTCACCATCGGGGCTCAACTATTTACCTCCCTCCCCTGAGGGACGGGTTGGTAGCTCAATGGTAGAGCAGCGCCCTTTTAAGGCGTTGGTTGAGAGTTCGAGTCTCTCCCAACCCACTTCCCGAATGCTTCTAGACACAAAGCGGGAATAAGGGTTTCCGAGTGAGCACTCCGCCAGCCGCACGCGAAACGGACTCACGACGCGATCGGTTCACGTTTTTTGATTTCGGCACAATTCCTCGCTCCGCTCCGAAGAAGAAGCGCTCTATCCAACCGGTAAGGCGAGGATGATCACTTCCCCGCTCCAGGAATGCATCAGCACACCTGGGGAAGAATGGCCGAATCCGGGAGAGGCGCGCTTAAGAGCGACCGAGGTAAATCTGGGCTAGACTGCTTCGACTCAATTTTCCGCGTTCGTTCGCGGGAATCTCAGGCACCAGCCAGACGGTTTTCGGCACCTGCCAGGGGCTCAGCTCTCGTGCGCAGAACCGCTGGATCCGAACCGGATCTCCATTGGGATGCGCCACCACGCAGGCCACCGCTTCCTCTCCGCGTAATGCCGAGGGAACCCCAAAAACCACCGCCTCCTTGACCATGGGACATTGCCGCAATTTTTCCTCCACCACCGCCGGATTAAGTTTCCTGCCCGCGATATTAATCAGGTCTGAAACGCGGCCAACAATCTTTAGCCCGTCCTGCGTTCGGGCGATCAAGTCCTCCGGTACAAAGCGACCTTGATCCAGTCCGGGCCCAATTGGAAAATAACCGTCTCCCACAGCCGGGCCTTCCACCGTGAGCCGTCCAGGCTCAGAGCCTTTGGTGCCCCACCCGATCGTAACCCCGTCGAGTGCCGTCCCCACAAACCCCTCCTCGCGTGAGATGGCGGAACCGTCGTAGGCGATACCTCCACACTCAGAGGCTCCATAAAAAGCATGGATTTTGAGCCTGAACTTCGCCGCGAACTGCTCGGCAACCCATTGAGGAAGAAGAACGCCGGCGGAAACACAAAGCCTTAGCCCGGGGAGCCGGGGAACGGTATCCAGCTCGGCGAGTTTTCGAAAAAGCAGCGGCGTCCCCGGAAATACCGAGGCTCCTGTCCGATCCAGTCCGTCAAGAATGGCTCGTGGCATCCGATCGTCGGAAACCACGAGGCGAACACCCGAGGTGATGAGAGGCGTTAGAAGATTGCTAAAACCATAGGAATGCGAAAACGGAATCACTCCATAGTTAAGGTCTGCCTCGGAGATCTCCATGGACGCCATGATGTTTTTGCAATCAGCGAGGATCTGAGAGGCTCGGAAGCGGATCACTCGCGGGGCGCAAGTAGTGCCCGACGTTAGCTTGAGAAACTCAGGTGCGGGCCCGGGCCAAGCGGAGGCTCTGCGGCGAACCGGTTCGAGCAAAGCGAGGTGCCCGCGAACCGAAATGACGCAAGCCGCGGCGCGACATTGCTCGAGGACCTCGGCGAGTTCTTTTTCCGAGAGATGATCGCCGAGGGGCAGCGGCACCAGACCCGCGCCGAAAAGTCCCAGCAAAACGGCCGGCCAGCCCGGGTGATTGCCGATTTTCACCCCAACCACCGCGCCCGGAGGAGCCTCTGCCCAGATCGGTTGCAGGTCAGCGGCCTCCTGTTGAATCTGACCAAAAGTGCGGAGAACTTCGCCCGAAGCGGCGAGGATCGCAGGCCGAGATTCCAAGCGGCGGAGCGTGTTTTTCCAAGCCGCCAAGAAGACATGGGAGGAAGGAAGATTCGAGGGTGAATCGCTCAATCGATTAGGACATTCTTTTTGGTTGCAGGCCGAGGGAAGAGCGTTAGTGTCTAACTCCCTTTTCAAGCCATGAAAGCAGATATTCATCCCAACTATTCCGAGACAACGATCGCTTGCGCGTGCGGCGCAGTCTTCCACACCCGCTCCACCCGCCGCGACCTGAAGATTGGTATCTGCGCATCTTGCCATCCCTTTTTCACCGGTGAACAGAAGTTTGTAGACACCGCAGGCCGCATCGAGAAGTTCTCCCGGCGTTACTCGGGCGTTCAGCGCCGTGCCGGCAAGAGCGCTTAGTCTCACAACTAAAATTCCTCAAACGGTGAAGGTGCATTGCGCGCCTTCACCGTTTTGTTTTAGGGCGTGTGCCGGACTTCGGCCCACCATCCCGGACCGATCATCGGCTTATCAAACGTATGGATTTTGCTCCTCTCATCGCCAAAAAAACCGAGCGGTTCAGGGAACTCGAGGCGGAAATCGCGGCTGGCAATCTCTATGACGATCCCCAGCGGGCCCGCGAGGTTCTGCGCGAACATACACGCGCAAAAGAACTGTTGGCAACCTGGGACTCGCTTCAGAAAACCCGGCGGGAACTCGCCGAAAACTTGGAGCTGGCGTCCGGCAGCGACCGGGAATTTGCGGAGATGGCCCAAGCGGAAGTTCCGGTTCTTGAAAAGCGCATTTTGGAGTTGGAGCTCGCAGCACAATACGCGCTTCTGCCCCCGGATCCGAACGAGGACCGTGATGCCATCGTTGAAATTCGCGCTGGCACGGGCGGCGACGAAGCGGCGCTTTTTGCCGCAGACCTTTACCGGATGTATACGCGGTTTGCGGAGGCGCAGAACCTCAAGATCGAGCCCTTGGAATCGAGCCCCTCTGAGCTGGGCGGCCTCAGGGAAATGATCTTCAAAGTCTCCGGCGAGGCCGTGTTCCGCAAACTGCGCTACGAAAGCGGCGTCCATCGGGTTCAACGAGTGCCATCAACCGAAACCCAAGGACGCATCCACACATCCACGGCGACGGTGGCCGTTTTGCCTGAGGCTGAGGAGGTGGATCTTGAACTCAAACCGGAAGAGTTACGGATCGACGTCTGCCGTTCTGGCGGCCCCGGGGGCCAAGGAGTCAACACCACGGATTCCGCCGTGCAGGTTCTCCACATTCCGACGGGAACCATTGTTCGCTGTCAGGACGGTCGTAGCCAGCAGAAGAACAAAGCCAAGGCTCTCCAGATTCTGCGCTCCCGGCTTCTTGAGCGGAAACAAGCCGAGGAACACGAAAAATATGCGGCCCACCGCAAAAGTCAGATCGGCAGTGGGGGCCGGAGCGAAAAGGGGCGCACCTACAATTTCCCTCAGAACCGGGTGACCGATCATCGGATCAATCTGACGTTATACAACCTGGACTCCTTCATGCAGGGGAACATCAACCAGATGCTCGAGGCGCTTCAGGCGCAGGACATGGAGGAACGTCTCGCAGCGGCAAATCTAGAGGGCTCCGCCGCGGCTTGAGCCCACACGTAATGAAAACCGTCCTTGAGGTGATTCAGGCGACGACGGCCTATTTTGAGAAGCATTCCGTTGAGAGTGCACGGCTCAACATCGAACACCTCTTGGCTCACGTATTGGGTCGAAAACGCATGGACCTGTATCTGCAGTTCGACCGCCCCTTGAGCGACTCGGAGCTGGCCCCTTTGCGCGAGCTTGTCCGCCGCAGAGTCGCCGGTGAACCACTCCAGCATCTCCTAGGAAACGTCGAGTTTTTGGGGCAAACCTTCGTTTCCGACAAACGCGCTTTGATCCCCCGCCCCGAGACCGAACAACTCGTTGAACTCATTCTCGCTGAAAAACTGAGCCCTCGCCGGATTCTGGAAATTGGCGTGGGCAGCGGGGTGATTGCCCTCAGCTTGGCGGCGAAATTCCCGGAAGCGGCAGTCGAGGCGGTGGACATCTCCGAGGACGCCTTGGATTTGGCGCGGCAAAACGCGGAGAAACTCGGGTTCAGCGAACGGATCCGGTTTCATTTGGGGCATCTTTTCAACCCGGTGGAGGGCGAGTTTGACCTGGTCGTGGCCAACCTGCCTTACATCGCCTCGGACGTCATCCCGACCTTGGAACGCGAAGTCCTCCATGACCCCATAACGGCGCTCGACGGAGGATCGGACGGGCTGGCATTGCTTCTGGAGTTTTTGCCGGCAGCCCGAGCGCATTTACGGGGCCTTCTGGCCCTCGAGATTGGACACGACCAAAGCCAAAGGCTCTGTGGAGAGCTTGAGCGCCTCCACTATCGCAACATCCGCCCAGCGACCGATTACCAGGGCCGCAACCGATTTCTTTTTGCAAACCATGGATAAGATTCTCGTGCACGGCGGTCATCCCCTGAGTGGAGTGGTAAAAATTAGCGGATCAAAAAACTCGGCGCTGCCAATTTTGGCGGCGACTCTGCTGACCAAGGAACCGTGCGTGATTCATCACGTGCCGGATCTGAGCGACATCCACTACATGCTCCAGATTCTGTCGCATCTCGGAGCCCAAGTGGAGCGCGCCAGCGGTACGGTCACGGTGCAGGCGGAAAAAATCCGCACGATTGCGCCCTATGAAATTGTCCGGAAGATGCGTGCCTCGGTTTGCGTGCTCGGGCCGTTGTTGGGGCGGGAAAAGGAGGCGACGGTGTCTCTCCCCGGTGGATGTGTAATTGGCGACCGGCCCATCGACCTGCATCTCAAGGGGTTTGAGGCCCTCAACGCGGCCCATCGCGTTGAGCAAGGCAACGTGAAGGTGTTCGCCGGACAGTTGAGCGGCAGCAGGGTAAGCCTCCGCGGTTCACTCGGTCCCACGGTTTTGGGCACAGACAACGTGATGATGGCGGCGACTCTCGCGGAAGGGGTCACGGTCATCGAGGACGCTGCAGCGGAGCCCGAGGTGGTCGATCTGGCCAATTTTCTGAATAAAATGGGCGCGAAAATCACCGGCGCTGGGACGCCGACCATCGTCGTCGAAGGCGTAAAAGAACTTCACGGGGCGACCCATGAAGTCATTCCGGACCGGATCGAAGCGGGAACCTTTCTGGTCGCTGCAGCGATTGCGGGCCGGGAAGTCACACTCCGACGGGTGCAGCCTCAGCACCTGGACACGGTGATTTCTGCACTCAACGATGCGGGCTTTAAGACGAGCACCGCCGGCAGCTCGTTGACGTTGCACGGGAATGGGGCGCCAAAAGCCCTCAACCTCATCACGGAGCCGTATCCAGGCTTTCCCACAGACATGCAGGCACAGATGTGCGCCCTGCTCAGCCGTACAGGCGGTCTCAGCAGCATCTCGGAAACCGTGTTTCCTCAGCGCTTCATGCACGTCTCAGAGCTCAAACGCATGGGCGCCGACATCGAACTCAAGGGGTCCACGGCCTTTATCAAAGGTGTGGAAAAGCTCAGCGGCGCTCCGGTGATGGCCAGCGATCTGCGGGCTTCGGCGGCTCTGGTGCTTGCCGGGCTCAAAGCAGACGGAATGACCGAGGTGAACCGGGTTTATCATATCGACCGGGGATATGAATCCATCGATGAAAAACTCAACGGCCTCGGGGCACAGATCGAACGGGTAAAAGCCTGAGGCGCTCCCGCGGCGGCCCACTTTTTAACGGATTCTGGCACCATTGCGGTGCTGCCATTCCCGGTTGAAACCCCGCGCCGGCGCAAACTCCTCCGCTGGCAAGCTCCGAGAGCCTTAAGCGGAACAAAACAGGTATGTTCCCCAAGCCCTCAGTGCCGGCGTCAATGAAGCTGTGCTAAATCAACCCGAACCACTCCGACTCTCAAAGTCCCGCGCCAAATCGCGGTAAACAGAATGCCCGCTCCTGTTGCTGGGGCAACGCACGGGAGGTCAACCCCACTGGCGCAACTAGGAGGCCTACGCGCCTCCAGAGTTGTGGCTCTCGCCGGATTCGCTGTCGGTGGGTTTACTCATCACCTCGCGTGCCGGCAATGCGGCGCGTTCGGAGGAGCCGCCGCCGCCGCCAAACAGACGCGCAAAGATCCGCTTCGGCGCGCTTTTACCGCTCTCTTCCTCAACCAACTCACAGTGGGCCTCGGATTTCGCCGTCTCCCACGCAGGCGCAAAGCCTGGCACCCCCAAAAGCATCCGTTTTTCAGCCCTCGCATAGACCTCCAGATCCCGCTGAATCTTGCGATCGGGAGTCTCATTGAGCGCGTTGACCTTGACCCGAAGCGACTCGTTTTCACGGCGCAACGACTCGAGATCTTGCCTCGTTTTCTTCATCGCCTCCGCTTCAATCTCCAGTTTATCGCTGAGGTGGCGACGAAACCGGGAAAGCTCGGACTTGAGACGGAAATATTGATACAGCGCCAGGACCGTAAACACGGAGCCCGCGTAGAACCCGAGGGCGAAGGGATGAAGAAACACGTCTTGGGTGTTCAAAGCCATAAAATGAACTGGGTTGGAGGGTTAATGAGCCGCTGAAAGGGGAGATACCGCCTCCGCCGCGTCGGAGCGCACAACCTCGTTGTGCTCGTTGAGAACGATCACACAGGGCCGATGAGACACGGTCTCCTCGGGCGTGTAAGACCCAAAATTCATGATGGTCAGCCGGTCCCCCACCTCGCCCAAGTGTGCCGTAGCGCCGTTGAGCTGGATTTGACCGGCTCCGGGCTCCCCGTAAATCACATACGTTTCAAACCGCTCGCCGTTGCGCATGTTGCTGACGAGGATTTTTTCGTAATGCCGCAACCCTACACGTTCCGCCAGATCCGAAGAAATGGTCATGCTGCCCTCATAGTCGAGGCTCGCACCGGTTACGGCTGCACGATGGATTTTCGATTTCAACAAGGTCACTTGCATGGCGGGAGCAACGACGATGCCGCAGCAGGCATAAATTGCAAGAGCGAGGAGCGCTCAATTGGGACTGCGCTGTGGATAAACCCGGCCTTTCCACGAAACCCCACGGGTGACGCTTAACCTCCAGCTGTTGAGTCCGATGGCGATCGCAAGCAGGTAGCCCAGAGGATGCAGCGCCATCCCCAGCCACGAGGTCTGGAAGCGCACAGCCAGAACGCCCCGAATCCCCAGCACCATCCCCATTTCACACAGAACCCAAGGCCGCGTGGTGTCGGCGAAAACAATGAGCCCCCAAGGCAGCACGTAGAGAAGAAATTGCAGGCTGCCGACCCCCAAAAACGTCGCGAGCGAGTCCTCAAACACCGGGCGCAGGTTCTTGCTAAAACCTTCCCAAACTTGCGAGAACGATCGATACATCCGGCAGGAGGAAAACTCGATCGCCTCGCAGTTGTGGAGGCGCAACCCAAGGCCCGCCCTCAGAACAACTTCCCGCCCCAGCGCGACGTCCTCCACCACATGATTCCGCACAGCCGCGTGACCGCCGATCGTGTCGTATGATTCACGGGTAAAAAACAGGCTCTGACCGTTCGCGGCCCCGAGCGCTCTGCGGATTTTGTCCGGCAGCCGACCCAGCAGGTTCCGATTCTGTAGCAACATCACCAGCCAATGGGGATAGAGCACCATGGCCAGCATGGGCACCAGGGGGATCACGAGTTTTTCACTCCAACTTCCCGTCAGCAGCCGCGGCCAAGCCGATACCAGGCTCGCTCGCCGAGCCACCGCGTACGCCAGCAGAGCGCTCACGGTGCCGGGTCGGTGTTCCGTATCAGCGTCGGTAAAAAACAGGTAGCTCCCCTGGGCTTGAGCGGCCAGCTGATGGCAGGCCCAGTTTTTACCAGTCCACCCCACAGGCAGCGCGGCTCCTTCAATCAGCCGCTTCCGGGCATTTTCCCGGGTAAACCCGAGCGCCAGAATCCGGGCGGCGGTGTCGTCCTCGGAGTGGTCATCCAAAACGAGAATTTCGAGGTTCGGATAATCCTGTGCAACCAACGACCGCAAGCAAGGGCTGATGTTGAACGCCTCGTTGCGCGCAGGCACGAGCACCGAAACCAAGGGGGCATGAGAAGAATCGGCGGGAGACGCCGGCTTGAGCCCCTCAAAGGAGCCCAGGTTCAGGAGCACCGTAACGCCCCCCCACGCCAGACCGACCACGAGAAGAACATGGACTGCAATGGGAAGATCCAGCATGGCGCGCAACGGACACTGCTTTATTTACAAGCCCAGCTCCAATCCTATATTTCCGCCGCTCGCCGTGAATTGATGACCTCCTTTCTCAACCGCCCACCTTCCCCTTTGCTGCGGCAGTTTGCTGCGCTGCTTGACCCTGCGTCCGACGCCCAGCTCGAAACGATGGCCCAACGGTCCCGTGTCATCACCCGGCGCCATTTCGGGAAAGCCATCCGGCTCTTCGCCCCGCTCTATCTTTCCAACGAGTGCATCAATAATTGCGCTTACTGCGGCTTTTCCCGCGATAACGCCATCCTCCGCGTCACCCTGGAAATCGAGTCCGTCCTGAAAGAAGCCCGGCATTTGGCTCGGGAAGGATTCCGCAACATTCTGCTCGTCGCCGGGGAACACCCCAAGTTCGTCTCCAACGGCTACCTGGAGCGCTGCGTCCGGGCCTTGGCTGCGGAAATTCCAAGTATCGCACTGGAAGTCGCACCCATGGAGGCTCCCGAATACGGAGCGCTGGTTAAAGCCGGTGCAGAAGCGCTCATCGTTTATCAGGAAACCTACGACCGGGACGCCTACCGAGAGTTCCACACCGCAGGCCCTAAGAAAGATTTCGACTGGCGCCTGGCTTGCCCCGAGCGCGCCTACCAGGGCGGCTTCCGGCGGATCGGCATCGGAGCGCTTTTCGGACTCGCTCCGTGGCGCTCCGAGGCAATGGCCTTGGCTGCCCACCTCGAGCATTTGCAGAAAACCTGTTGGAAAGCGCAGTTTACCGTGAGTTTGCCGCGGCTTCGGCCCTGCGCCGGTTCATTCGCGCCGCAACACGTTTTGCCGGACCGCGAATTTGTTCAGACGGTTTGCGCGCTCCGGCTCTGTTTCCCGCATGTGGGAATTGTTTTAAGCACTCGCGAGCCGGCGACTTTGCGCGATGCCTTACTTCCCCTGGGCATCACCATGATGAGCGCGGGTTCTCACACCGAACCCGGAGGTTACACCGGAGAAGGCAAGGAATCCCTGCACCTCACCGTGCGCGGCGTGGCTCAGTCTCCGATTGCGCCGCTCCCGGACGCTACAGCCACAGAACAGTTCTCCATCGCCGACTCGCGTTCGCCGGCAGAAATTGCCGCCCTTCTCAGCTCTCGCGGTTTTGATCCCGTGTGGAAGGACTGGGACGCCGCGATCCTACAGGCATGAAACTCTGGATTAACGACGAGCAAAGGGAGGTTCCCGGCGTACGCACCGTGGCGGACGTGGTGGTGGCGCTGGGCCTGGGGGGCCCGGCTCTCTTGATCGAACACAACGGCTTGGCGCTGCGCCCGCAGGAATGGGCGGATCGGGTTTTAGGCCCCGAAGATCGCTTGGAGATTATCCGTATTGTTGCGGGCGGATAACTTGAGTTAACCGCAGAGATCGCAGGGGGATTTTCAACCTCAGATTTTTTGTGCTCTTTGCGTTCCTTGCGGCTCGTACTGAGAGGGACCCCGAAAACTGGGCCAGAGGTTAATCGATAGAAAAGCGGTGGCGGGGCGTATCAACGCAACCCAAGAAAGCACCGCAAATGAAAGCCAGACGCCGCAGACACGATCCACAATTCAAAGCCCGGATAGCCCTTGATCTGCTCAAGGGCGTCAAAACGATCCAACAATTCGCCAAGGAACACGAGGTGCACCCCGTTCAGGTCTCCGACTGGAAAAAGGCGATCCATGAGGGAGTGGCCGGGGTGTTTGAGCGAGACGGCGCAGACAGGAGGGAGAAGGAGTTTGACCGGGAGCGCGACCGCTCAAGGCCACCATCGGGGACCTGACGGTCAAACTGGAGTTCATGGCAAAAAACCGCTCGGCCTGTGAAAAAGGAACGCGCCGAGCTGATACAAAACATCATCCTTCCAGAAAACGGTTTGCGCGGCCCTCGTTCAGCGGGGGGCGGGTTGTGATGGGTTCCCGGACTGCAAAAAACGGACCCACAACTCCTAAAAACCGCCCTCTGATTCTCCGAGGTTCGCCCGTTTTCGCCGATGTCTTTGCGGCCCTCAAATCACGGGCTCTCTGCTACCACCGATTCACGTCGACTCAGCTGCGCTGGCGCGTGATCAGCGGCTGCGTAAGGCCTATCGCGCCTCGCGATGCGTTTCTTTTCCGGGGGGGGTGGAACCTGGCGAGTTTCGTAGATCGGGTTACGCCCGCGGGCAGAGGCGGGCGACGGAGGGTGGATACGCAGGGTGGGCTTGGAACGGCGCAGGGCACAGGAATGTACC
>JBEIUI010000003.1:0-70961 GCA_040374425.1 Verrucomicrobiia bacterium
TGGGAGTGGAGCGGATTTGGACTGGTTTTGAACCGAAAACCGGGCGAAAGAAGGAAGGCATCGTTTTGTGCGGAGGGTGAGGTTGCGTTTGTGTTGCAACTCTCTTCAACCAAGCCCCTTCCAGCAGAACGATGCTTTTTCAATTTCCGTTTTCGGGATAAAGGAAGCTGCTCAGGGCGCGCGCCATGAGCGATCCTAACAGAGCCCGGCATTTCGGGGGGAACGCTCTGTTCCTAAAAAAGTTCGTTTTCGCGTGAGGGGGCGGCAATGCCCAGCTTGCGGTAAGCGGCCGGGAGCGCCACGCGCCCCTGCGGGGTGCGTTTGAGGTAACCCTGCATGATGAGATAGGGTTCGTTGACGTCCTCAAGGGTGCCAGCGTCTTCGCCGATGGCAACACCCAGGGAGTTAAGGCCAACGGGGCCGCCGCTGAACTTGTGCACCAGAGCTTCGAGGATGCGCTTGTCCATCTCGTCAAATCCATCCGCGTCAATGTCGAGCATGCTCAGAGCGGCATCCGCCACGGGTTGCGTGACTTTGTTTCCGGCCCGGACTTGGGCGTAATCGCGCACCCACCTCAGCAGGTTATTGGCGATTCGCGGGGTGCCTCGGGAACGAGCGGCGATTTCCAAGGCGCCAAGTTCGTCGATGTTGACCTGAATCAGGCCAGCGCTTCGGAGGATGATTTTTTGGAGCTCCTCGGCCGTGTAATAGTCGAGGCGGCAATTCATTCCGAACCTGGATCGGAGTGGGGCGCTGATCATGCCCGCGCGGGTGGTCGCCCCGATCAAGGTGAATTTGGGCAGGTTCAATCGTACGCTGCGAGCGTTTGGCCCCTGGTCGATGATGATATCGAGCTTAAAATCCTCCATCGCGGGGTAGAGATATTCCTCGATGGTGGGTTGGAGCCTGTGGATTTCGTCGATAAACAGCAGGTCTCCCCGTTCCAGAGTGGTGAGGAGGCCCGCGAGATCCCCTGCTTTTTCAATGGTGGGTCCGCTGGTGCTCTTAATGTTCACCCCCATGGCGTGTGCGAGGATGTAAGCAAGCGTGGTTTTGCCGAGGCCGGGCGGTCCGCTCAGAAGCACGTGGTCAAGCACGTCGCCCCGTTGCTGGGAGGCTTGCACCATGAGTTCAAGGCGTTGGCAGACTTTGTCCTGTCCGGCAAACTCGCTGAACATCGGAGGCCGCAGCGAGATGTCGAAGAGGGTATTGGGTGTATCGCGAATGGATTGGACGGGGTGTTCAGCCAAGGTGCGCAGGGGTGGAGAGACTTTCGGATTAAATAAAACGGCCGAAAGCGCTCGCATGGTTTTCGGGCCGGTTCAATCGCAAACCCTTGCATGCGCGGGAATGGCTTAAAAAAAGGGCGGGGAACCGCTGAAAAAAAGATCCGGAGGCGACTGCGGGTTGGGCCCCAACTTTCGCCCGGGAGCCAGTTCTCGGCGGCCGAGGCGGGTAGTCTAGTCTTCCTCGCTCTCCCGGGGCTCCTCGTCACGGGCGGCGAGCATGCGATCATGGACGGCCTCCTCCATCCCTTCGGCGGTGAGTTCCTCGGCCAGAAGAGTGTCGTCGTCCGGTGTCAGGTTTTCCACGTGATGCCCGAGGTCGGCTGCCACCATGTCCCGCTCTGAGACTGCCGTGATCATCGCGTCTGCCCCGCCATTGTCCGCGGTGTCGCTGGTGTCGCCATGTAACTCGCGTTTGGCCAAAAGCCAGTCCTCATGGGTCATCTGGGAATGGCCTGCGATGCGGGCCAGTTCCATGGCTCTTTGCCGAACAGTTTCAGCGTCTGGAGTGCCGAGTCCCTCGCCGTGCTCGATGATTTTGGCTGAAAGAGGCTTCCTTCTCATACTCACTCTTAAGACCATTCCTGGAAGGATCAAGTTGTGGTTTGCCACGGTGTTTGCCTCGGGTGGTAGGAGCGTTGTTTCCTCGTTTCGTGGAGGAGCTCTCGGCGAGGTGACTCTTTGCGCGTGTTTCCAATGCGGTGAGTGAGAGCGGAGCAAGCACTGGCCGGTTCTCAGCCGCAACCGGGCGGGCTAGCCGGGGTGTGACTCCCGCCGCTCCTGCAGGAGTTTCCCAATGGCTTCCTCCAACGGCAAATCTTCCACGGTAATATCGCGGATTCGGGTCGTGGTAAGAATTTCTCTGCAAACTTCCGTGATCTGTGGGCGCGGCACTTTAAGGCGCACACTTTGGGGCGTTTGCTCCAGGATTTCTCCCAAGGCTTCGAGCCGCGAGGGGCCCGGCGGATCCCAGGAAAGTGCCAGGATCTTGTGCGTGGCAAACCGGTCCACGATGGCGTTGAGAGGGCCGTCAAAAAAGATCTGTCCGTGATCAATGAGAATCACTCGTGGACAGAGTTCCTCGATGTCCCGCATATAATGGCTGGTGAGCATGGTCACAATCCGATGCTCGGCGTTGTAGAGACGCAGAAACTCGCGCACTTTTTTCTGGCTGGCCGCATCGAGTCCGATGGTCGGCTCGTCCAGGAACAACACGCGGGGTGAATGGAGTAGAGCGGCGATGAGCTCCATTTTCATACGCTCCCCGAGGCTCAGCTCGCGTACCATCACGTTGAGTTTGTCGGCCACCTCCAAGAGTTCGCTGAGTTCCCCGACCAGGGTTCGAAAACGCCGGGGATCGACTTCGTAGATGGCCCGGTTGAGTTCCAGCGACTCGCGGGCGGGTAAATCCCACCACAGCGCGTTTTTTTGGCCCATCAACAGGGAGAACTCTCGCTTGAATGCGTTTTGTCTCTCCCAAGGCACGTAGCCCAACACCCGCGCCTCGCCCGCACTGGGATGCAGGAGGCCCGCAAGCATCTTGAGGACGGTGGTTTTCCCCGCGCCGTTGGGGCCGAGAAACCCGACAAATTCTCCCTCCTCAATGGAGAAGCTGATGCGTTCGGCTGCTTTGACTTCCTCATATTGCCGGCGGCCCAATCCTAGGAGAGCCCCCCAGAGTCCGGGCGCTTTTTTGTACGTCCGGTAGGTTTTACTCAGCCCTCGGGCTTCAATGGCACTCATGTTTGGACTTGAGGTTGCGAAAGTGGAGTGAAATCCCGCGTTGATCCGGGATCGGTGCGAACCGATTTACCAGCGTTACCGGACCCGGTATTCCTGATGGACTTCTCCTCCATCGTCTTCAGGGAAACCCGAAAATCCACAGTTTGGGCATCCAATTTTCGGAATTTCTGAGTGTCCCCGTCCACTTCCCAATCCGCCCAACGATTGAGATGTTCGACGACACGGATTTGAACGGTTTCTTTTTGGCGGTTCCGGAGTTTGATTTCGATTTCCTGCTCCAATCGATTCCGGTCTTGGCGGACCCGGAAACGCAGCCGGTTGCGTTCACCGAGGAGGTCAAAGCTTTGAGAGATAAGCCGGCTCTGGGCCGAGTTTCGCCGGTTGTGCGGATTGGATCTTCCTAGAGAGCGCTGAAATGCCAAGCTGCCGAGCTCAAACAGGAGGGATCCAGAGTCAGCGCCGGAAAATACTCTGGTATCAGGCCTTCGAATCATTCATCCTTTTAAAAGTTTTGTTTATCCACGCGTGTTGCGGCCGGGCGAAATGAAGGTCCTCGGGCCAAAGTTGGGTAACCCGGAGCGGTTGAGTATAGGGAGGCTTTCACCCTCCCCACGGGCTAGCGCCTAGAATTTCGTTCGATAGGAGAGTGCCCATTGTCTCGTTTTTGGGGAGGAACCCTGCATCGAGGCAAGTGACTGGCGCTGAGTGATCTTAAAAAGCCCTTGGGGATTCATTTTAGAAATGATTTTCAGCCATGAGTGACCAGAAAATTCTGCCATTGAGACGAATCGCGAACTCGCGATTCCTTGTCTTTTCGATTCTTCTTCATGCTCTGCTGATCGTGATGGGCAGCGGGACGGTGCTGTTCCGCTATTACCTACCAACGCCGGACTTCAACGCTTCGATTGGGGTGCTTGGAGATGAGGCCTTCCCGGTGCCTGCTCCGGAGCAGCCCCTGGAGTTTGATCCCAAGAAAGCGGAGCCCGGGATTCCTGAACTGTCGGTGCCGGCTACGAGTGCGGTTACAGCCGGGGCAAGTCGGGCGATGTCGTATGAGCTCACTGCGACGAGCCTGCAGTTTTTGCCTGCGGCCGAGACGTTCATGTTTTCAGGGAACCCGGCGACCAGTTCCACGCTGCCCAGCGCGGGTGCGGGGGAGGGGCTGCCGCCGACGATGGCGAGCCGGATGGGGGGCTCGGCCCGGAAGGCTGCCATGGTGAAGAACAACGGGAAGGAGAAGAGCGAGGTGGCGGTGGTCAAAGCGCTGCGTTGGTTGAAAAACCAGCAGAACGGGAACGGTTCATGGTGCGACAAATATTCGGGCGCGATGACGGGTTTGGCGCTCCTTTGTTTCCTAGGCCATGGCGAAATGCCTCAGTCTGCCGAGTTCGGGCAAACCGTGTCCAAAGCTGTGAAATGGTTCAACGAACAGGGAACCAAATTCCAAGGTCGGCTTTGTATGGCTTCGTCCTGGGAAGGTGGGGCTGCATACGAGCACGCGATTGGGACGTATGCGCTGTGTGAGTATTACACAATGACTCGGGACGCGGCGGTGGTGCCGCTCTTGCGGCAGGCCGTTCAGTATATTGTCGACGGACAGGCGTATGACGGGGGCTGGCGCTACCGCTACGACACCCAAGTCGCTGGCGACACTTCGGTTACTGGGTGGCAGATTCAGGCCCTCAAAGCCGCCCATCTGACTGACTTGGGTTTTCCACGGATTGCAGAGGCTCTCGACCGAGCCATCGTTTTTCTTAAGGGGGTGCAGGGAGAAAAAGGGGGGTTCGGTTATATGGGGGCTAAGGATGCTTACCCGCTAACCGGGGTCGGCGTTTTCTGCACATTTCTCTGGAAACAGGACCGGGATCCCACGGTGCGAAAGGGCGTGGATTTCCTCCTACGGGCGTCCGAGTCCAAGAACCCCGTCCAATATTCCGGTCCGTCCGCCAATCTCTATTCATGGTATTACAACACTCAGGCCTGTTTGATGTATGGTGGAACGGCTTGGGACAAATGGAACCGGTTGTTCCAGGATGAGATTGCCGACAGCCAGAATCCTGAAGGTTTCTGGCCTCCCACGGGAGGCGGAGCAACTGGTGGATTGGAGGAAGAACCCTTCCTGACCGGCCAAGTCTACCGGACGACCCTCTGCGTTTTGATGCTGGAGGTTTTCTACCGCTACATGCCTCTCTACAAGCTCTGACTACCATCGCTGAGCGGGACGGCTTAACGGGGCCGTGCGTGTTGGCGGCTGTTCGCAAAAGACCAGAGCCGTGCTTTCGCGAGCCGTGCTTTTTTCAGGGCCGCCGCGTGGATGTATTTATTCGATCACCACGGACATGCCTTTGGTGATGAGTTTGCTTAAACGCACCACATCCCAGTTGGCAACGCGCATGCAGCCGTGGCTGGCCGCGCGTCCGATTGTCTGCGGGTTGTTGGTTCCGTGAATGCCGATGCCCGGTTTGCTAAGCCCGCACCAGAGGACCCCTACAGGGTTGTTCGGGCCGGGCGGAAGCATGAAAAACTCGCTGCTGCGTTTGCCGGTTTCCAAAACGCTTTTATCCCAGCGGAAACGTGGAGCCGTGGCGATCCCCACCACTCTCCAACTCCCTGACGGCGTTTCCAGCCTGCCGCCTCCGGGCGTGATTGGAACGCTGGCGAGCAGGCTTTCACCCTCGTAAACGTCTAAAAGCTTTTCCGCCCGATGCACCCAGATCACCCGGCTTTTGTATGCGGGGATCTCAGGCAGAAAGCCCTCCTTGGGTAATTCCTCAATTTTGAACGGCTCGACGTTGGGCACTCGCACGGTCTCACCGACTTGAAGGGCTTCTAGGTTCATCCCCTTGTTGAGCTTCATTAAGAACTCCGGGGCGCAATGATACCGCTCGGTCAAAAACTCGAGAAGCGACTCGTAGGGGAGGTAATTCTTCTTGGATTGATCCGCTGGTTCCCTCGGGCAATCCCCCACAAATTTGAGGTCCCCCTCCTGGAGCGTGTAAAAGGTGTAAACCGGGTAGACGGAGTCAAGGGGAAGATTGACGTCGATCTTGCCCGACTCAGGAAGCCCATGGGCGCGCTGGTAACGGATCAGGGCTTTGGTCATGAACTCGCCCGGGCGACCGTCGATTTTGCCCGGCCCGAAGAGCTGCTGATCGAGGAAAATCTGGAGTTGGGTGGTGACATCGCGTTCCAAGACGGGTTGAGCTCGGGCGACCGGAGGGTCATCTTGGCCAAAAGCCGACGTTGCCGCAGTGAGTGCGACTGCCAGAAGAGTGGAGAAGGGTTTCATCGGGGATACAACTGAGAAAAGGGTTCGCCAGGAGCCCTGTGCAGCTATCATCGTAAACCCCTGTCCGCAAGCGCATGATCCATCGAGATAAACTTCGTATCGCCCAGGTCTCCCCCCTTTGGACGGCAATTCCGCCCCGGAACTACGGGGGCATTGAACTGCTTATCAAGCTCCTCGTGGAAGAATTGGTGAAGCGAGGGCATGAGGTGACTTTGTTTTCATCGGCGGATTCGCGGACATCCGCGAAACTCCATCCCGTTTGTGAGTTGAATCTGACGGACTGGATGGAAACCGGGAGTGGATACAGTTTTGAGTACTACGCGAACTCCATGATGGCCGAGGTCCTGCGGGAGGCGTCGCAATTTGACCTCATTCATTACCATCTTAGTAGCGCGTGGCTGCCCCTGGCCACCCAAGCTCGTGCACCGGGCCTCTTTACCCTGCACACGAGCCCCACCTGCGACGATGAATGGGTGTTTCGGCGTTGGCCTGAAATCGCTGTGAACGGCATCAGTCGTTGTCAGGTGCACGCATCCGAGCTGAGGCTCGGGCGGAAGTTCCCTGTCATCTATAACGGCTGCGACTTCGATGCTTACGAGCCGCGTTTTGAATCTGGCAGATACTTGGCTTTCCTCGGACGCATGTCGCCCGAGAAGAACCCCTTGGGAGCGATCCGCGTTGCTCAGGCGGTTGGAATGCCGATTGTGCTCGCTGGAAAGCCCCAGAATGCGTCGGAAGAGAGGTATTTTAAGGAGGAGGTGCTGCCTTTGATCGATGGAAAGACGGTGCGCTGGATTGGGCCTGTCAATCATGCCCAGAAAAATGAGTTTCTGCGACACGCAGCGGCTTTGCTTTTTCCCATCCAATGGGAGGAACCCTTTGGTTTGGTGATGATCGAGGCGATGGCCTGCGGCACGCCAGTGGTGGCGCATCGGCGGGGATCGGTCGAGGAAGTCGTGGAAAACGGGGTCACAGGCTACCATTCCGGGGTGCTTGATGGAATCGCTGAGCGCGTGGTGCAAGCGGTGGCGCTTGACCGTCAGCGGGTCCGCTCGCGCGCCCAGGAGCGGTTCGGTTTTCAGCGGATGGTGGACGACTACCTGGCGCTCTACCGGCAGCTGCGCTAAGCGGAGGGGAATCGAGGGGAGAGATCCGCTCCCCGGTGTCCCGATGCTGTCCTCGGTCCTGCGACCGATTGGCCGTGGGCGGCGGCGCAGTATGTTGAAGGGGCATCGGGAGCGTTCTCATGGCTGTGGGGGGATGTGCTTCAGCGGCCGCGAAGGAAGAGAGCGCCCGATTCGCTCCATCCTTATGTCCAGTCTGACGTCTGAATCCGTTCCGCTTGAGCCGTGTGATGAAGCCCTTATGGAGGACCTTGCGGCGCAGCGGCCAGGTTCACTTGAAGTGCTCTACGAACGCTATGCCACAGTACTCAAAGGCGTGGTCATGCGGGTGGTTCACGACGATGCCGAGGCCGAGGATTTGTTGCAGGAGATTTTCGTTCAGGTATGGGGCCGCGCCGAAAATTATTCTCCGGAGAAAGGCAAGCCCCTGGGCTGGCTGGTGACTCTGGCCCGGCGCCGCGCCATCGACCGGCTCCGTCAACGCCGGGCTTATCGTAGGGCGACGGACCGGTTTGAGATCGAGTGTAAGCTCCCGTGTCCGGCTCCGTCTCGCAGCGGATTTGAGGGCCACGTCTTCCAAGACGATCTTCGAGAGTTGCTCACCAAACTCATCGACGCTCTTCCCGTTTTCCAGCGCCAAGCCATCATGCTGGCGTTCTTTGAGGGGATGAGTCAGCGCGAAATTGCCGCGGCCACGCGGATCCCGCTCGGCACCATCAAAACGCGAATCGAGTTGGGAATGAGAAAGTTGGCAGGGGCCGTTCTGGCCGTGCGCGGCAAAATCGAGTGAGCCCCCATCGGAAAAGACCTCCGAATTCTAACGGGCGGCAAGGGGCGCGCCTGCAGGGGCCTCCGACTGGTTTTTGCGGGGGTCTTCAAAGAGTGCTGCGAACACAAGAAGGATCACGCCAGAGCCCACTGCCGGGAGGATCCAAGTGGGTGCCCATTGAACGGTTTTGTCCGGCAACGTGTATGCGTCGATCACGTAGCCTTGGGTTATGGAACCTACCAGCATCCCCGCGCCGTAGGTGATGAACGCCACAAAACATTGGGCTGCTGAGCGCATCGTTTCAGGAGCACGTTGATCCACGTAGATCTGGCCGGTGACAAAAAAGAAATCAAAGCAGGGGCCGTGAAGGAGAATGCCCGTGATCAAAAGCCATCCACCAAGGCTTGAGGAAGCCGATGCGAAACAAAAATAGCGCACCATCCAGCAGCCCATGCCCAGAAGGAGCATTTTTTTCACGCCGAGCCGGTTGAACATTAGCGGGAAAACGAGCATGAAAAAGACCTCGCTCATCTGTCCAAGAGTCATCTTTGCCGGGGCATGTTCCACTCCGATCTGGGTGAGGAAACGTTCCGCCCCTGAATAGTAGAAAGCTAGGGGAATACAGACCAGGAACGAACCCACAGCGAAGACTGCAAAGGAGCGGTCTTTCATGAGTTTGAGAGCGTCCAAGCCCAGGATAGAGCGGATTGCGATGGGGTGGCCTTTAGCCTTCGGGGGAACGTCGGGCAGCGCGATCATGCAATAAAGCCCGAGGGCCAGTGAAAACCCGCCGCCCAGCACAAACGGGAGAGCCGTCGGTCCCAGGTTGAGGTTGCCGACGAGGAGACCCGCAGCGATCCATCCAAAGGTGCCCAAAACCCGAATCCCGCCGAAGCTCTGCGCCGCGTTTGACATCTGAGAGAAAGCCACCGTGTTTGCCAGAGCGAGGGTGGGCATAAAACATAGCGTGTGGGCCAGTAGCAGAGGGTAAAACTCGGGGAATGTGGTGGCGCGCGAAGCGGCCAGAAGAAGCAGCCCGCCCGCAAGATGCAGCATGCCGAGCACTCGCTGGGCGGGGAAAAAGCGGTCGGCAACCGTCCCCACAATGAAGGGGGAAATCATCGCTGCGAGCGAGGTTGCGGCAAATGCGGTGCCAATTTGCGTGGCGTTAAAGCCGAGGCCGTTCATCCAAGTCCCCATTGAAACCCCCCAGGTGCCCCAAACAAAGAATTGGAAAAAAAACAGGATCGAGATTTGGAGGCGGGCTTTGGGGTTCATGGCGGTGCCCCGCCGAATCGAAAGCGATCGGGCGGTTAGAGGTGTGGTTCGGGAGCCGGAGGAAAAGGAGCGGCGGCGTTTCTTGCAACCCCTTTCAGGTGTGCTGGAGCGCGCCTTCTAGGCGAGCAGTGCCTTGACGACTTTCCCGTGGACGTCCGTGAGCCGGAAATCGCGGCCCTGGGTGTGGTAGGTAAGCCGCTCGTGGTCGAACCCCAGCAGGTGCAAGATGGTCGCTTGGATGTCGTGCACGTGGACGGGGTTTTCCGCGACATGGAACCCGAGGTCGTCGGTGGCCCCGTAGCTCATGCCCGGTTTCACGCCGCCGCCGGCCATCCACATGGTGAAAGCCTGGGGGTGATGATCGCGGCCGAGGCTGCGGCCCAGCAAGGGGTTGGTTTCCACCATGGGCGTCCGGCCGAACTCGCCGCCCCAGATCACCAGCGTGTCCTCGAGCAGGCCGCGTTGTTTGAGATCCCTAACCAATGCCGCAGAGGCCCGGTCGGTCGCGCCGCAGTTGCTCTTCAAGTTGCCGGCCACGTTGGAATGGGCGTCCCAGCCCTCGTGGTAGATGTTCACAAATCGCACCCCGCGTTCGATCATGCGGCGGGCCAGCAGGCAGGCCCGCGCGAAAGAGGGTTTGTCCGGGTCGCACCCGTAGAGCTCCAGCGTTTCCTTGCTTTCGCTCTTGAGATCCATGAGCTCCGGGGCGGAGGTCTGAAGTCGGAACGCCATCTCGTATTGGGAGATCCGGGTGGCAATTTCCGGGTCGCCGTCGCTGGAGAGCCGTTTGCGGTTCATCGCGCTGATAAGGTCCAGCGAGTCGCGCTGCAGCTGGGGGTCCACGCCCGCGGGGTTGGAGACGTTGAGGATGGGATCGCCCTGGGTGCGGAAGCGGACGCCGGTGTAAACGGTGGGCATGAACCCGCTAGACCAGCAGGCGGAGCCACCGCTGATACCCGCCCCGGTGCTCATCACCACGAATGCCGGGAGATCCTGGGTCTCGGCCCCCAGGCCGTAGAGCGTCCAGGAACCCAAGCTCGGGCGTCCGGGCTGCTGGAAGCCGGTATTGAAAAAGATCTGGGCCGGAGCGTGGTTGAACTGGTCGGTGCTGCAGGACTTGATCAAGCAGATGTCGTCGGCAATCTGGGAGAGGTGCGGCAGCATTTCCGAGAGTTCGGCGCCCGATTGGCCGTGCTTGGCGAACTTGAACTGCGGCCCGAGCACCGCCGCGTCTGGACGAATAAAAGCGTAGCGCTGGCTGCCGATGACCGAGGGCGGGAGCGGATTTCCCTCAAGCTTGGCCAGCTCCGGCTTGTAATCGAACAAATCCAGCTGCGACGGGGCGCCGGCCATGAAGAGGTGGATCACCCGTTTGGCTTTCGCCGGGAAATGGGGCTGTTTGGGCGTCAGCAGGGAGGGCTGTATTGCCGACCGGGCCACCGGGGAAAAGCCCCCGGTGAGAAGGGATGACAGCGCCATTTTTCCGACGCCCACTCCGCATTCACGGAAGAAATGCCGGCGCGTGACTTTTTCGAGAAAGGTTTGAGGTGTCATCCTTTGGTGAGGGCTTCGTCGAGGTTGAACATTGCGCGTGCAAGGGCCGCCCAGGCGGCGCGTTCGGAGGGGTCACCGTCGCCATCTCCCGCGAGGCTCGTCGGGTCGAGTTTCTTGGAAGTGAGGCGTTGCCTTTGAGTGTTGAAAAAGCCGACGAGCAGCGCCAGCTCGTCGGGGCGCGCTGGGCGGGTAAAACAGCGGCGAAAGAGCATTTCGATGCGGCTTTCCAAGCTGCCGTTTTGCTGGGCGGCAAGGCGACCGAGCGCTTGGGCGGCCTCGACGACGACCGGGTCGTTGAGCATCGAGAGTGCTTGAAGGGGCGTGTTGGTCACCTCGCGCTGCGCAATACAAACGTCTCCGGCGGGCGCATCAAAGCTGGCGCTCATGGCATAAGGAGCCGTGCGCTTTGAAAACGTGTAAAGCCCGCGCCGGTAGCGGTCCGGCCCCGCGCTGGTGGTCCAGGTGGCGCCGCCATACGCGGTGTCGAACACGCCGCTGGGTTGCGGCGGGAAAACACTCGGCCCGCCGATCTTGTCGGTCAGCAGTCCGGCCGCTTTAAGCACCCCGTCGCGTATCATCTCCGCCTCCATCCGGAACCGCGGGCCTCGCGCCAGGAGAACATTGGCCGGGTCCTTTGCGAGGAGTGCAGGGTTCATGGCGGAGGACTGCCTGTAGGTGCCGCTCATCACGATGAGTTTGTGCAGTTTCTTCAGGGACCAGCCCCGGGTCATGAATTCGTCAGCGAGCCAGTCCAGAAGTTCCGGATGGCTGGGCTGTTCGCCCTGAAATCCGAAGTCGTCCGCGGTCCGCACCAAGCCGCGTCCGAAGAACGCCGCCCACTGGCGATTTACCGTGACCCGCGCGGTCAAGGGGTTGTCCTTGGAAACCAGCCAGCGCGCAAAATCGAGCCTGGTGGGGTTGTCCGTTTTGGGAAGCGGGTTGAGCACGGCGAAAACACCGGGAGTGACCCGCTCCGTCGGCTGCAGGAATTCCCCGCGATTGTGGAGGAACGTCGGACGCGGGTTTTCGGGAGGGCGTTCCCGCAGGGCGAGCGTGGTGGGAAATGAGTAGAGCTGGCGTTCAAGGGCGACGATCTCCTTCTGAGCATCTTCTAGCTCGGGCGCCGTCATCAGGTAAAACATGCGCAGTTTTTCGCCTTGCTCAGGACGGCGCTGAGCCGTCGGCGTGAGCAAAATCGACTCGATGTCGTCCGTGGCGATCCTCGCCTGTGCCTTGCGGGAGTCGGCGGTGAGCGCAATTCTGAACCGGCCCAGATCGGCGGAATAGTGGCGCTCGAAATGGAGTTCGACGACGAGATCGTTCTTGGCGTCGGCGGGCTGAGCGAAATTAAACACGGCGGCTTGCCGTTGGCCTTGGGCGCCATTGGTGGACCATCCGGTTTGGAGGTTGTCGTCGATGGCCGCAGCGGCCGCCATGTTTGTCGCGGCGAATGTGTGCGAAGCGGCGGCGAGTTTGACGGGCTGTCCCCCGGCGAACACCTTGAGGTTGCTCAGGTTGAAGTCGCCCTTGGGCCCCTCGTAATAGGCGCGGCCGGGACCGTGGGCGGGCAGGTTTTCATCGGGCAGCACCTCCAGCCTCAACGCGGTGACACCCTGCATGCCCGGCTGGAATTTGAGCGTGTAAGTGTCCGCCTTGGTTTGGTCGCCGCAGGCTAACACCGAGTCGTCCTCCAAAACTTTGAGCTGTGGGAGGTTGGATGTCGCTTCCGCTGGGCGCATCACCTTCCAGCGAGTGGCGACGGCCGGCTCGGCTTCGAGCCAGGCCGCGTATTTCTTCTCGAGGATTTTTTTCCGCAGCTCGGCAAGTTCGGCGGCGGGCTTCTGCGGCGCGGCAAGCTGGAGCTGAAATCTCCCAAGGGTTTGATGCCTGCCCTGGGATTGAGCGAGCTTCACGACGATCCGGGTGCCGCCGGCATAACCCACGGGCTTTTCAAAGCGGAACGTGGCTTGGCCCGGTTTGGCCGCATCTTTGACGGACCATCCCGTCTCAGCGTTGCCGTCAATGGCGCCGCCGACATCGAAGCCGGGTCGCGAGCTGTCAGAGCTGGCTGAAACGATTTTCACCGCCTCGGGCGCAAGATCCGCAGACTGGAGCGGCCCGGCGTTTACGCTGATGTCGCTCAGCACAAAACCGCCGTCCGCAGAGTGTCCCGTGCCGGTGTTGGGGAGTTTCCGGTCGGGGAACACCAGAAGCCGCACGGCGTCGACGCTCTCAAGCGGCGTTTCGAGAGTTGCCGTGTAGGTGTCGGTTTCGGCGCCCTTGGCCGTAATCAGCCAAGATTTGTCGGGTTGCACCTCGGGTTTGCTTCCGTCGCCGATGACGAGCTCGGATTTTGCGGCGGGGTTAAACCCGTCCTCATCCAAGTGAAACCGGTCGGGCAGGCGGGATTTGACCGTGGCAATTCTGTGGAGAATCTCGGTCTGCCGCTTCGCCACGTCCGTCGGCTGGATATCGTAGTCGGGTTCGTCGGCGTTGTTGAGAAACGCCATCATCTGGAAATACTCCCGATGGGTGATTGGGTCGTATTTGTGGGTGTGGCACTGTGCGCATTGGACGGTGAGTCCGAGCCACGTCTTCGCTGTGGTGGCGACCCGGTCGGTGATCGCGTTGAATCGGAACTCGAGGGGGTCGATGCCACCCTCCTCGTTGAGCATTGTGTTTCGGTGAAATCCTGTGGCGATGACCTGTTCGGGGGTGGCGTTGGGCAGCATGTCCCCAGCGATCTGCTCGACCGTGAACTGGTCAAAGGGTTTGTCGGTGTTGAGTGCCTCGATCACCCAATCCCTGAACGGCCAGATCACGCGTGGACGATCTTTCTCATAGCCGTTGGTGTCGGCGTATCGAGACAGGTCCAGCCATTTGCGCGCCCAGCGTTCCCCGTAGTGCGGCGACGCCAGAAGACGATCGACGAGCTTCTCGTATGCGTCCGGGGAAGTATCCCGGGCAAACGCATCGGCTTCCTCCGGGGTGGGGGGCAGGCCTGTCAGATCAAGGCTCACGCGCCTGGCCAGGGTGAAGGGGTCGGCGGGGGGAGAAAACTTGAGCCCCTCTTTCTGTAGCCTCTCGGCTACGAACGCGTCGATGGGGTTGCGGACCTCCGTATGCAGGGCACCTGGATCGGGGGCGGGTTTCCGCTGCGGCACCACAAACGCCCAGTGCGGCACGTATTTCGCGCCCGAGGCGATCCACCGCTTCAGGATGTCCTTTTCCGACTCCTTCATTTCTTTTTTTGCAGAGGGAGGCGGCATCACGTCCTCCGAGTCTGAGGACAAGACTCTGTGCATGACCTCACTGGCGTCGGGTTTTCCCGGGGTAATGGCAATTTCTCCCGATTTGCCGGCTTTGAGGGCTTCCTCCTGGAGATCCAGGCGCAGGTGACCTTTGCGCGTTTTCTCGTCTGGCCCATGGCACTTGAAACAGTAGGCCGACAGCACGGGGCGCACCTCTCGGTTGAAATCCGGCGCGGGCTCCGCCCCGAGAAGGGAGGGGATGCCAACCAATGTGGCCCAAAGAAAAGGAGTGCGGTTCACGGCAAGATACGGTGCGGGATGAAAGAAACCGGGGAGCGGCGGGCGGTGGTGGATGGTTCTTACTTTAGTGTAACCCATTCAGAGTGGATTCTTTAAAGGGTTCTCATGCAAAAACTGCAGGATTCGAGTCCACACTGGACACCGGCCCCGCGTGCCGCTTCGATGCCGACCACAATGAACTCCCTTTGGACTCGCTATCAGAATTACTTCCTGCGCAATGAGGCCCTCGGTTTCTCCTTGGATGTGAGCCGGATGCGGTTTGAGGATGATTTTTTTGCCAAGATGGCGCCTCTGACGGCCAAGGCATTCGCTCAGATGCAGGCTCTTGAGGGCGGCGCAATCGCCAACCCCGATGAGGGCCGGATGGTGGGGCATTATTGGTTGCGGGCACCGCACTTGGCGCCGAACAAAGAATTGCGGGAGGAGATCGATCAGACTAATGCCGCAATTGAAGAGTTTGCGCGGGAAATTCATCGGGCCGGGCATTTCTCGGATGTCCTCTTAATCGGGATCGGGGGTTCGGCCTTGGGACCCCAGTTCGTGTCGGATGCATTGGGTTCTGGGCAAGATCCGTTGCAGCTCCATTATTTTGACAACACGGATCCGGCGGGCATGGAGCGGGTGCTCGATGGGTTGGAGGCGCGTTTGGATCGCACTCTCACGGTGGTGATCTCAAAATCGGGTGGGACCAAAGAGACGCGCAATGGAATGCTGGAAGCCCAAGCGCGTTATGAGCGAGTCGGGCTTAACTTTGCGCCGCATGCCGTGGCGGTCACCGGGGTGGGCAGCGAACTCGACAAGGTGGCGGTGAGCCAGGGGTGGTTGCGGCGGTTCCCGATGTGGGACTGGGTAGGGGGGCGCACTTCGGTCATGAGTGCCGTTGGTATGGTGCCACTTTTGCTGCAGGGCATTGAGATGGGCAGTTTCCTCAAGGGCGCAGCTACCATGGACGAGTGGACCCGGGTGGCGGACGCCCAGCGCAATCCCGCCATGCTTCTGGCGTTGATGTGGTATTTCGCCGGGAACGGCCGGGGCGAGAAAGACATGGTGGTTCTTCCCTACAAGGACCGGCTGGCCCTCTTTTCCAAGTATCTCCAGCAGCTGGTAATGGAGTCCCTCGGTAAAGAACTCGATTTGGATGGGAACACGGTCAACCAGGGAATCGCCGTTTACGGAAACAAGGGTTCCACCGATCAGCACGCCTACGTGCAGCAGTTGCGGGACGGGGTCCCGAATTTTTTCCTCACTTTTATCGAGGTGCGCAGAGACCGGAGCGGGGTTTCGCTAGAGGTTGAGCCGGGGATGACCAGTGGGGATTACCTGCAGGGATTTCTGCGGGGAACACGCACGGCCATCTACGAGGGGGGGCGGGACTCGATAACTCTGAGTCTGCCGGATGTGACTCCCTTCCACGTGGGAGCTTTGATTGCTCTCTACGATCGGGCGGTGGGTTTTTACGGATCGTTGGTGAACGTCAATGCTTATCATCAGCCGGGCGTCGAGGCCGGGAAAAAAGCGGCGACAGCGGTGCTATCGCTACAGCTGGCTGTGCGTCAGGCTTTAGCCGAGAATTGTGAAGGTGCATTGGGCGCTGAAGAGTTGGCCGCCCATGTCCATGCGGACCCCGAATCGGTTTACCATGTGCTCACGCATTTGGCGGCGAACGATCCCGCTGTCCGGCTGACCCCGGGGGCCTCGCCTGCATCCGATCTTTTCGCCTTGGTTTGAGCGGCGTGCAAAACCGCTGGGCTTGGTGCAAGTTGTCCTGTGGCTGAAAAAAACTCGCGAGTTTCTGTGGAACAGGTTGCCTTTTTCATGAGGCAGCTCGTGCACGACCTAGGAAACGACCTGGGAGCGCTGGATCTGCAGGCCGCTTATCTGGCGGAGCTGGTCGGGGGTGCTCAGGAACGCGGGGAGATGGAACGCTTGCGTGGCTTGGTGGGCATTATTGCCAAGAAACTCCAGTCGGTGACGGCTCTCCTCCATCCGCCTCAGATTCAGCCGCAACGGAGGCCTGTTTCACAGTACCTCGACGGATTTCGAGGTGATTTCGCCAGCCGTTATCCGCGGGAATCCTGTCGGTTATCTTGGGATATCGCGCTCGGGGCGGAGCAATTTTGGGTGGATCCCGAGTTGTTGGGGCCTGCGTTGGCCGAGTTGTGCCGGAACGCCTGCGAATTTCATCAAGCTGACTCGCCGGTTGACGTGCGGGCGCGGGCGGAGTCGGGATGGTTAATTTGGGAGTTGAATCAGTTGACTCCGCAGATTTCCGGCTCGCCCGGTTCCTGGGGCTTGGTTCCCTTTGAACCCGCCCGGCGTGGGCACTACGGACTTGGTCTTTTTTATGCGAGGCGCGTTTTGGCCGCGCACGGAGGTCAATTGCAGTTTTTGCCCGAGCCCGGGACCGGCTCATTTGTGACGCGGGTTGCGTTGCCCCTTGCGGAAGCGGCCGATTGAGGATTCCAAGCTCAAGGTCTGCTATCGACGAACCGCCTCAAATGAGGGAGGTTAATGAGCTTGGAAAGTGGGAAGTTTTGCTCGTTGCGCGATGCTCCCTGGCCTTTCTAGCCTGCAGAATTTTTTTGAATCCCGCTGAATTTTCCCCATGTCTGCAAACGCTCTCCGTCATCGTGAAAAGGTCCTCGCCCACGCCGAGCAGCAGTTGCTTTCTCAGGGGAAACTCAACTCGGCGGAGCTGCTTTCGCTCTACAAGAAGTTTCTCAAGATCGAGAACCATCGGATCCGGCTAAAGCACCATAGCGGGGGAGGGGGGCGCGAGACCTGTGAGCAGAGAGCAAGTCTCGTGGACATTGTCCTTCGGCATTTGCTGGCTTCGGCCCTTGCCAGCGGGAGTGGGGCTAAAAAGCGGCCCGTAAAGCTGGCTTTGGTGGCCATCGGTGGATACGGCCGGGGGGAACTGAATCCATTCAGCGACGTGGACATTATGTTTCTCCACGGTAACGCCACAAAGAAACTCGATCCGCTAACCAATGAGGCCGTGCAGCAGATTCTCTACATGCTGTGGGATATCGGATTCAAGGTGGGCCACTCGACCCGGTCGATTTCCGGCGCTATCCAGCAAGCCAACGCCGATATGCTTTCGAAAACCTCTTTTCTGGAGGCCCGGTTGGTGGCCGGTGACGAAAAGCTCTTTGAAAAATTCCGGAAGGAGTTCGTCGAGGAATCCGTGGAAGGCCACCTGGATGAATACATTGCCGACCGCGTGAAAAACCAGGCGGAACGCCACGTGAAATTTGGCAGCAGCGTTTACATGCAGGAGCCCAATATCAAGAACGGGTGCGGGAGTCTGCGGGACTATCAAAACCTGCTCTGGATTAGTTTTTTTAAGGAGCGCGTCCAGTCCACAGCTGGGCTTGTCGAAAAGAAGCTCATTAATGAAACCGAGCGGCGCACGCTGGATCGCGCCTACGATTTTCTGCTCCGGGTGCGAACCGAGCTTCATTATCTTAACAAGCGGTCGGCGGATGTCATTGTGATGAGCCAGCAGCTGCAGATCGCCAGCAAGCTCAGTTATCCCCAAAAGAACATCCTTCGCCGGAGCGAGGCGTTCATGCGGGATTATTATCAGCACGCGCGCAACATCTACAATCTCACCGAGCTCATCTCCGAGAGGCTCAGCGTGCCAACGCCCGGCGTGGAGCAAAAACCCCGCATGTTCGGGTTCCTTCGGCGCTCGCAAACTCCGCAAACCGAGAAGTTCGATGGGTTTTCTAGCATCGACGGAGTTCTCTACGCCGACACGAGGGATCTCTTTAACCAGGATCCGGCGCGGCTGATGCGGCTTTTTCAACACTTGCAGGTGCGCGGCCTTCAGATGAGCGCAGACCTCCAGCAGTTGGTGCGGCGTCGGTTGCATTTGGTGGACAGGACTTTTCAGTACGCACGGGCCACCCGGGAAACGTTTACGGCCATCTGCTCACGCAAAGGGGAAGTGGGCCGGGTGCTCAGAGCCATGCACCAGGTCGATTTCCTCGGGCGCTATGTTCCCGAGTTCGGTCAGTTGACCTGCTTGGTGCAGCACGAATTTTTCCATCGTTACACAGCGGACGAACACACCCTGGTGTGCATCGAGAAGCTGGATCGGATCATCGACACCGACAACCCGCGTCTGGCGGATTACAAGAGCCTCTTTCAGAAGCTCGAGGACCCTCTTGTATTGTATCTTGCGCTTTTGCTGCACGACACGGGGAAGGCTTCCAACGCGCGGGTGCATGCCGAGGCAAGCGCCGTATTCGCGCAACGGGTCGCCCGTCGGCTTCAACTGACTCCCGAGCAGCGCAAATCGCTGCTTTTGTTGGTGGACAATCACATCGTGATGTCCAGCACCGCTCAACGCCGCAACGTGGAGGATCCGGCGACGATTGGTGAGTTCGCGACCGTGGTGAAGGACCAGAGGAACTTGGATGCCCTCATGCTTCTGACGTTGGTGGATGGCCAGGGTACCGGAGACGAAAACTGGTCAGATTGGAAGGAGTCTTTGGTGTGGCAACTCTACCGCAGCACTTCGCTCTACCTTGCCGACGGGGAAGCGTTCTACCGGCAGCGCACGATTGAACGCCAGAAGTTGCTTGTCAGCGTCCGTCAGAATCTCGGAGGGGAATACCACGACGAGATTGACGCGCATTTCGAGCACATGCCCGACCGGTATTTTCAGACGTTCGGCGTCGAGGACATCGTCGAGCATGTCGAACTGTTTCGCTTGTTCCTGGAGATGCGTTTTGACGGCCAGCGCGATGCTCTGGTTCCGTCCATGCGTTGGATTGCGCGGCCTCACCAGGGGCACAGTGAGGTGTGGATTAGCGGATGGGACCGCAAACATCTGCTGGCGCGGATCGCAGGTTCTTTTTCCTGCGTGCAGTTGAATATTCTTAGCGCCGACGTTTTCACGCGCGGGGACGGTTTGGTGCTCGATATCTTCCGGGTTTGTAACACGCGCTTTGAGGCCGTCACCGATCACCGCGATATTGGTCAAGTGGAGAGCTTGCTGGCTGAGTCGCTCCAGAAAATGGAGCACGATTTTACCCCGATCCTAGGCAAGGTGATGCAGCGCCGGGAGTTTCAGCTCTCGCAGGAGCTCGATTTTCCCACCCGGATCGTGATCGATAACGATGCCCACCCCACCTACACGCTCGTTGATATCCAGACTCCAGACCGTCTCGGCCTGCTTTATTACCTGCTCAAGGCCCTGGGCCGCGTCGGCGTCCAGATTGCGCTTTCCCGGATTACGACGGAAAAGGGAGCGGCAGTGGACAGCTTCTATGTCACGGATTCCGAGGGGCGAAAGATTAAGGACGAAGAGAGTCTGGCGCTTTTGCAGAATGCATTGAGGGATGCCTCGCGGAGACGCTCGGAGGCGGTCGCTCCTTGAGGAGCGTCGGGCGCTGTGCGGATCCGGGCAAGGCAAGCTTTATGACGCCACGCCTTCTCACCCTTTTCCTCTGGCAGGGCGTGCGGGATCTCACGACGCACCGGTTGATGGCGTTGCTGAACGTTCTGAGCATTGCCCTTGGGGTGGCCGTCTATCTGGCCATCCAGATCGCCAACGCGAGCGCCAACCGCTCCTTCGCTGCCGCTGTGGATGTTGTGGCGGGGAAAGCGCACCTGGAGGCGCGCGGCGAATTGGACGAGACGCTCTGGCCGAAGATCCGAGGGGAGGCAGGTATTCGCGCATCGACGCCCCTTGTCGAGGGGGTGGTGACCCTGCCGGAGTTCCCCGGGGACTATCTCCATATCCTCGGGGTGGACTTGTTTACCAACGAAGCTTTTCGAACCGTTCGGATTCAGGAAAGCGGGGAGCAGTGGTCTCAGTGGCTCAAAAGCCCGGGAGCAGTGGCCTTGAGCAAGGAGTTTGCTCAAAAGCGTGGATTAAAGCTCGGCGATCGCCTTCGGGTGCTGGCGAATACCTCCAGTCGTGAGTTGACCGTGGCCGCTCTGATGGCCCCCGAGGAGTCGCCGGCAGCGGCTCATCCGCGCTTTGCCGCAATGGACATTGCTTGGGCTCAGGAGCTTTTCGCTTCGCAAGGTCGTTTGTCGGCCATCCAGATCTTGCTGGAGGATCCCAGCCGGGCTCTCCAAACTGCGGCAGCGCTCCAGTCAAAATTGCCGGGTCACATCAAGGTGGAGCCGCCCAGGCAACGCAGCTTTCAGATGCAGCAAATGATCGGGGCGTTTCAGCTCAATCTTTCCGCCTTGAGCATGGTGTCAATGCTGGTGGGTGCTTTCCTGATCTATACCTCTGTTTCGGCCTCTGTAACGCGGCGCCGGGTGGAAATTGGAGTGTTGCGGACCCTGGGCGCTACACGTTTGGAGATCCGGATGCTTTTTCTGGCACAAGCAGCTTTCCTCGGCATTTTCGGCGTCGTTCTCGGTGCCGTGGCGGGAATTTTCTTGGCTGAGGGGCTGGTGGGCGCCGTCGCGAGGACGATTTCTTCCCTTTATTTGCTGGTGACCATTGACCGGTCGCTCTGGAGCTGGGGCGACCTCATCATTGCGGCATCACTCGGCCTTTGCTCGGTTCTTGCCGGGGCATGGCTGCCAGCCGCTGAAGCCACTCGCGTGGAGCCGGTCGAGGCGCTGAGTCCCGGGGCGCATGCTCAGGCTGTGTTGGAACGGGGCGCTCGGGGATGGCAGTGGATTGGCGTGGGGTTTCTTGCCGGCTCGGGTGTTCTGGCGTGGGCAACCCTGGAGGTCGGCCCCCCAAGTTTGAGCTTTGGGGTCGCTTTTCTTCTGCTCGTGGCATTTGCGCTTTTCTCTCCCGCTGCCACTTTGGCCTTCGCTAGGCTCGCTTCGGCGGCTCTCAAGGGCTCGATTTTGCTGAGGTTATCGGCGGAAAATCTAGGCCGATCCGTTCACCGCACGGGTATCACCGTCGGCTCTCTTTCGGTGGCGCTTGCAATGACCACTGCGCTCTCGGTGATGATCTATTCCTTCCGTACGAGCGTCAACGATTGGGTTGCGGGAGGAATTGTCGCCGATTTGTTTGTCGCCCCTGCTTCAAATGAATTGATTGGACTGGGCGCCCCCATCTCTCCCGGCATCGTCTCTTGGCTCAGGGCGCAGCCTGCAGTTCAAGGCGTGGACACTTACTCGGAGCGGAGCGTGGAGGTCCAAGGTGCAACTGCCGTCTTGTCGGTCATGGAGGGTGAGTACCGCCGTAATCTTCAGGTCCGAGGAGGGGGCGCAGAGGCCAAAATGGCCCGGGTCTTTGCCGGCCAAGCGGTGGCTGTCAGCGAGAGCTTTTCACGGAAATTTCGTATCCGGGAGGGCCAGGCTCTGGCAATCCCAAGCCCCACCGGGCTGGTGCATACGGAGGTTGCCGCAGTCTTCGCCGATTACTCGCGGGATGCCGGGATCATTTCTATGGCGCGTTCCTTGTTTGAGAAATCGTGGAAGGACCCCAGAGTTCAATCTTTGGCTGTTTATCTCGCTCCGAATGCCCGATGGGAGCCATTGGCCGACGCACTCCGGGAGCGATTTAGCGCGGAGGGCGAACTTTCAATCTACTCCAACAAGGCTCTCCGAGAGAGAGTGTTGAGTGTGTTTGATCAGACGTTTGCGGTGACGGGTGTGCTGCGTTCGATCGCGGTGTTGGTGGCGCTGGCGGGAATCTTTCTTACGGTCACTGCTCTGGTAGCTGAGCGTTCGCATCTCATCGGCCTCCTTCGGGCGATGGGCGCTTCCAATCTTCAAATCCAAGCCCTTTTCATGGCTGAATCCGCCTTTATCGGACTCCTGGCGTGCGGAGTGGGGGCCGTGGCGGGGCTGCTGCTCTCCGTGGTGCTCACCGAGGTGGTGAACCCCGCGTTTTTTGGCTGGAGCATCCATCTTCACTTTCCCTGGCGGTCCCTTGCCGGGTTGCCGATTGCCATCGTGCCGGCCGCCGTCGCCGCGGCTTGGTATCCCGCCTGGCAGTCGACACGAGGACGGATTGCCCAGAAGATCCGGGAGGCTTAACCGCCCTTCTTAACGAGTCGCTTCCGCGAGGGGTTTGACAAACTCGGCAAGCTTTCCAACGAGATCGGGGCTCTTACCAAATTCAGCGATCCGTTTGACGATCGCGCTGCCCACCACAACCCCATCCGCATGCCTGGAAACTTCGCGCACATGCTCTGGGGTGGAGATGCCAAAACCCACGGCGATCGGAAGAGAGGTGGTTTTGCGGATTTCTTCAACCCGTTCTCCCAGGGAATCTGCCACCTCAGCTCGCTCTCCTGTCACACCCTCGCGCGAGACGTAGTAGAGAAAACCGCTCGCTCCAGCTGTCAAACGCGCGATGCGTTGATTCGGAGTGGTCGGCGCGATGAGTCGGATCCGTTTGAGGGAGGTGTTCTGAGAGAGTTCGACGTTCTGAGCGTCCTCGTCCGGGGGCAGATCCAAGATCAACACCCCGTCGACTCCTGCGGCTTCCGCATCGCGATGAAATCTTTCGAACCCGTACAGGTAAATCGGGTTCATGTAAGTGTAGAGGACGATGGGGATCTGCGAGCGCTGGCGGATCGATCGAACGCATTCCAAGACGCCTGCCACGGTCGTTCCCGCGTTTAACGCACGAGCAGCCGCCATCTGATTGACAATGCCGTCGGCCAAAGGGTCTGAAAACGGGACGCCGAGTTCGAGGATATCGACCCCGGCCTCCTCGAATCCCCATGCCAAGTCGCGCGTTGCTTCCAAGCTGGGATCGCCCGCGCAGATGTAAGTAATGAGGGCTTTTTTGCCGACAGAGCGCAGGTGCAGAAACTTTTGATCGATGCGGTTGAGCATGGGGTGTGGGATCTTCTCCGGAAAACATCCCTGCGCAAGCCCTCGTTGAGCACTCAAATCACGACAAAAAAACGCCGTGTTTGGTTTGCTGCAAAACTCAGTTGGCAACCCCTTGGCGGCCCATTAGCGTCCCGAGCCTTATGAAACAGACTTTTTGTTTTCTACTGGGTCTCGCGTTTTTTGGTTTGTCCGGGTGCGAGCAGCATCCGCTCCCCGGGCAGGAGAATGCTCATGGCAAGAGCCATGGCGAATCCCACTCCGATGGAGAAAAGTCGAAGGCCCACTCTTCTGATGCAGGAAAAGAGCTACCGGAGAAGAAAGGGTGAGTTGTCGGGCTCTAGGGTAGAGCCCTTCCAAATTCGGATGGCACTGGAACGGGCTTAATAGGGGTGAATGATTTTCTCGGCCATTAGAGGGCAGGGGCGATCACCTTCCGGGTGAGAAAACCCAACAGCCCAGGAGCGATCCGTCCGAGCCGGAGGATCATTTCTCCCAATGCGGGCCGGGTCACCGCAAGGCGAGAGAGGTCATTGATCCAGAGTTTGCCTCGATAGAGGGAGCGATGGGCTTGAGGATAGAGGTCGAGGTTCCCCGAAATGATGGAGCGGCCGGCGAGTTCACCGGAACGCAGCGCGTAGGTGATCCCTTCCCCGGTGAAGGGTTCGACGACTCGAGCGGCGTCGCCGGCGAGAAGCAGCGAGCCGTGGCGGGGGCTTAGCGCACTTCTCGAAAGCGGGCTGATGCTCCGCCACTCCTGTTTTGCGTCCAAAGAGAGTTGCTCGTTTGCCCAAGCCTTGAGTGCGGGCATGTTTTTGGGCTTTGCCACGAGGCAGACGTTGATTGTCCCGGCTCCCACGGCCGCCATGCCGCAGTAGCCTTCGGGGCGAAATTGTAGCGTGACTTTGTCACCGAAACCTTCCGGGCGCGAAACATGCGTCTGCATGCCGATCCGGTCCGGAGGGGCGCTTTTTAGAACCCCACAAAGATGCGCGACGGTCGAATTTCGGCCGTCGGCCGCGACGAGAGTTTTGGCCTCGAAGTGGCCGTTTGGAGTTTTAAGTTTCCATGGCGCTCGGGAGTCGATGTTGAGGAGGGGGTGCTGCTGGAGCACGATGGCTCCGAGTTCTTTTGCTCGTTCAAGCAGGAGTTGGTCGAAATGGCTGCGTCTGAGGGCAATTTCCCCCTCTCCATTGGAAGGGAGTGGGACGGCAAGAACGCCCCCCGAGCGGTCGATAAACTCGACGCGAGTCAGGGCGGAATGAGTCAGGGTCAACACGCGATTTGCCAAGCCCAGTCGTTCGAGAACCGGCCAAGCCGCAGGATTAAGGCAGTCGCCGCAGACCTTGTCCCGAGGGAACTGCGCACGCTCCAAGAGAAGCGTTTTGAGCCCGGCCTCAGCGCATACCGCAGCGCAGGCTGCGCCGGCGGGACCGCCTCCGACAATTGCGACGTCGAATATCATGACTCTACCCTATCAGGAACCCGGGGGTTTAGCTTGAGGGAACCTCCCGAATAAAAAGAGAGGAAATCCCTCGAACGCGCATATTGACAGTGAGATCGAGAGCGCTAGAGTCGCGGCTCTTTTTCTCGAAAAGCAACACCCATTAAGGTCTATGAAACGCACGTATCAGCCCTCCAAGCGCACCCGCAAACGTCAGTTCGGATTCCGCGCGCGCATGAAAACCAAAAACGGCCGCGCAATTCTTTCAAGGCGCCGTGCTCAAGGGCGCAAGCGGCTCCTCCCAAAAGGCGTCGAGATTCATTACGCGCGCCACACCCAGGCTTGAGTGTCCGCTTCGCGGCGCTCGTTGCGGGCTGGCTTTTCTGATGTTCCGATTGCCGATAAAGCGTGGTCCACTTGAAGTTCCCAAGAACGGCTCGCTTGACTCGAGCCGGAGATTTTAAGCGGCTCAGGGAACATGGGTTCTCTCATCACGGGCGTTGGATGATCTTGGGTTCTGTAAAATCTCCGCTAGGGGGAGATGCTCGGGTCGGATTCATCACCTCGCGAAAGGTAGGCGGGGCAGTCGATAGGAATCGCGTCCGGCGCCGGTTGCGGGAGCTCATCCGGCTTGATCGGCCTCGTTTAAAGCCTGGTTTTTGGGTTGTTCTCGTCGGACGGAATCGGGCCTGCTCGGCCAGCTTTGACGAGCTTCAACATGAGTGGCGTGCCTTGGCTTCGAGGGCCGGGCTCTTTCTCGAATAAGCATTGAAAACGTTGCTGCGCACATTGGTCCGCATTTATCAGCTGGTCCTCTCGCCCCTGCTGCGTTTTGTCTGCGGTCCCGGTTGCGGCTGCCGATTCCAGCCGTCCTGTTCTCATTATTTTTTGGAAGCGCTGGAAGTCCATGGGGCGTGCGGCGGGGCTTTCCTCGGTTTGCGGCGGATCGCCCGTTGTCATCCTTGGGGGGGCGAGGGCTTTGATCCGGTCCCTCGGGCACAGAGCTGTGGGCCGGTCGTAAGGAGAAGGTGATCAAACTTCGAATCCGTTTCCGTATGACACTTTTCTCACCCCTCACTCTCTCTCGCCTGTCAGTTGTCAATCACGCCGGCATCCGCTCGGCGTCGCCCCTCTCTGGTAGTTTTCGCTAACTTTATTCTGGCTATGGATCGCAAAGGAATTCTTGGAATCGTGCTGCTTGTTCTGGGGTTTGTTGGTTGGGAGTTTTATTACACCCGGGTGAGTCAGCAGGCGCTGAGGGCACAGAAGGAGGTGGTTGCCCAGAATGCCCTGAATCCAGCTCCCGTCGCGGCTGGTGAAAAGGTTGCGGTTGCCAATGTGGAAGCGGTTCCTGCGACTGCGGGCGCGGTGCCCGCCCCAAAAGCTTCGGGGAAAATTGAAACGATTTCCACGGATTCCGTTGAGTATACGTTTACGACCTTGGGAGCCGGTATTTCCTCAGCCCGGCTCTTAAAGCACGGGGCGGAAGGGGAATCAAAGGTCGTTCTCAACGAGTTTGGTCGTTTACCCCTGGGAGCAGTCACGGAAATCGCCGGGGAATCTGTGGAGGATCCTTTCGCTGCCACACTAAGTCCTACCGGGGACGAGATTATCTTTGAGCGCACGGATGCGCGCCAGTTCCAGACAACGAAGAAGTTTTCTGTCCTGCATGACGATAGTGATGATGAGGCGAATTCGCGGAAGTCGGAGTATCTGCTCCGGCTCGAGCTGTCTTTTACAAACCGGGGTGCTCAGTCCATTCAAGTGCCCACTTACTTTGTCTACACGGGCTCCTCTTCGCCGGTTCATCAACGCGATTTGCCAACTTACACGGGATTTACCTATTACCACGAGGGGCATAAGTTCATTGACGTGAATTGGTTTAGTCGTGGTTTGCCGATCGTGGGTCATTCCGAGCGGCCTGTCTTCAGCGAGTCCGCTACGGGGATTCGTTGGGCGGGGGTCAGTAACCAGTACTTTGCCAGCATGTTGACTCCTCTGGTTGATCCGCGCGCGAGCAGCGATGTTCTCGCCAAGCATCGGGGATCCCAGGCTTGGGCGCGTCGGTTTGTCATCCCAGATGAGGAGTGGCTGAAGGCGGGGCGCTCTCTGGACGGAAAGAGCGGGGAGTTCCGGTTCGCGGTCGACGGGGCGTTGGGAATGCCCGGGTTTAGTCTCAAGCCTGGAGAAACTTACTCTCAGGCCTTCCATGTCTACACGGGGCCTCGCGAATACCAGCGCCTCAAAGCGTTAGGCAACAGCGAAGACGCCATCATGAACTTCGGGATGTTTGGATTGGTAAGCAAGGCGTTGCTTTCCTCGATGAACATGCTCAAAGGTTGGCTTGGGAACTATGCCTGGGCGATTGTCGTTCTCACTTTGGCGATCAAGACGGCTCTTTGGCCGCTCCAGAACAAGGCCACGCGCTCCATGAAGCGGATGCAGGCGTTGCAGCCCAAAATGACGGAGATCCGGGATAAATATAAGGACGACCCGACCCGAATGAACGCGGAGGTGATGAAGCTCTATAAGGATTATGGAGTGAATCCTGTGGCGGGATGTCTTCCGATGCTCATGCAAATCCCCATTTTCTTCGGGTTCTATAATATGCTGGGCGTTGCTGTAGAACTCAGGAACAGCAAGTTTCTTTGGGTTAAAGATCTTTCGCAGCCTGATACTGTTGCGCACTTGCTGGGATATCCGGTGAATGTTCTGCCGCTCTGCATGGCGGTCACCATGTTCGTTCAGATGGCCATTCAGCCAAAGTCAGGGGACCCGGTTCAGCAGCGCGTCTTCATGTTCATGCCGCTCATTTTTGTGTTTTTCTGTTATAACTTCGCCTCGGCTCTGGCTCTTTACTGGACAGTTCAGAACTTGTTCTCAATCGCTCAGCTCTACCTGACGCGTGATCAGGCTGCTCCCCAACTAGTCAAGGTATCCGGGCTTCCCGCGAAAAAAGGTCGCCACTGATTCGTTTGTTCGCCGCTACAAATATGAGTGCTGGGCAAAATCCTAAGGATGTTCTCGATACAATGCTTGGTCTGCTAGGCTTTGTTTGTGAAATTAAAGAATCCGATTGCGACCACGGTTTAACGCTCCAGGTCTATACTTCCCAAAAGGACCGGTTGATTGGTCGTAACGGTGAGTTGCTGGACGATTTTCAGCTGCTCCTCAACAGGGTCCTCCAGGCCAAAGACAAGGATGCCCGTCGGGTTCAGGTCGATGTTGAGCATTGGCGTGAGATGAAAGACGATGCCTTGGCTCAACGGGCTCTGTCATTGGCGGAAGGAGTCCGGAGCACCGGTCGTTCCCACCAACTTGAGCCCATGAACGCTTATGAGCGTCGAATTGTTCATAACGCTTTCAAGGATGACTCCGAGATCATGACTTGGAGTCCGCCCGGCGATGCGCGGCTGAAGCGCGTCACTCTACGCAAACGCAATCTGCCTTCCCCTTAGGGGGGCGGTCTTTCGTGTGCGTCAGGGTTTGCTCGGAGTCGTTCTTTTTGTGGCCGCAGCCCCGCTAGCCTGTGATTTGATCAAAACGCCGGATACCGCGTGTTGACAAATGGCCCGGTTGCCCCCAGTTTCCCCCTCCCCCTGTTTTCGGCAGAGATATTTTCGCCCTTTTATGACCAGCTCTTTCATCGACGAAGCTCTTAAAGTGATCCCCAACCAACAACTCTTGGTAAACGTCGTCTCAAAGCGCGTTCGCCAGTTGACCTCCGGGCATCGTCCTTTGGTGGATGCGGGGCCACGCATGGGCTTCTCGGACATCGCACTGAAGGAAATCGTCGAGGGCAAGCTCAATTTCGAATCCGTGCCAGCACTGGATGCTGTGGGTGCTGAATAAGGGTTCGATGTGGGCGGCTTGACGAGCCGCGCTGTTGTTATGGAAGCGGATATCTCGGTGAACCGCAAAGCGTTGCACGATTACTTGGTTCTCGATCGGCTCGAGGCGGGGATCGAATTGAAGGGGACGGAGGTGAAGTCCATTCGTGATGGATTGGCGAATCTGAACAATGCATTCGCCAAGGTGGAAGGTGGCCAAGTCTTTGTTTATGACTTGGATATCCAGCCCTACTCGAGGGCGAGTTTTGAACAGCACTTACCTAAAGTCCCAAGGCGTTTACTGCTCAATCGGCAGGAAATCAGGCGTCTCCAGGCTCAGACGCAGATTAAGGGCAATACTCTGGTGGCGCTGCGGCTCTATTGGAAAGGCTCGAGGGTGAAACTCGAGTTGGCGCTGGCCAAGGGCAAGGAGGGCCGGGATCAACGGGAGGCGCTTAAACAAAAGGCGACCGCGCGGGAGATGGAGCGCGAAAAGTCCGCCTTCAATCGCCGGCGAGCTTAGATCTTCTATGGAGTCAGCAACTCGCTGCTCCAAACCGCCGCTGTTTTCAGGCGGGTTGGCTCAGGGAGGGGGCAGAGGAGAACGCTTTTTCGGACGCGGGAGCTTAAAGCAGTGATTCGGCGATTCCGAGTGCTTTGAGATAAACGCGGTGGCGGCCGCCGCCTCCAATTTCCTCTAACAGCAAGGAGGAAGTGGAATTATTGCCAGCCGGGAGAAGGTGATGGTAGGTCCGATCGCCGGGGAGATGCACCTCGACCCTGAAAAAGTCTCCATTCGAATCGCGTTCGACGCGGAGCGAAGACGTCTGGGAGCGCAGCTCGCAGCAACTAATCGAACGCCCGTCCGTCGAGCTAAGTTGAAAGGCAACCCTGTTTCCGCGCGGTGACTTAAAGCAGAGCTCGTCATTCACGCGCTCTTGAAACTCGAGGCGCAGTTGGCCGGCCAGCCAGCCCGCTAGAAGCAGAGCAGTCGACTCGTAGTCGGGCGAATGGAGGAGAGTGACGGTTTCGAGTTCCCGAAGCATCGCCAAGTTTTCGGAATGATCGAACATCTGCGCGATTGCTTGGCGGATGTGGAGAGAACGGGTCCAGTTCAGGTCGCAGAGAATCAGTCGGGAGCGGCTGCGGTTGATGGACTCTTTGAGGAGCGAGAACTGAGCCTTCGGGCTTTGCCAGCACTGGCTGTCGAAAATCAGGCGGTCAACCCAAGCCCAGAGTTGATCATCGATGGGATCGCGGAAATTTCCTTGCCACCACAAGTAAAGAGGCAGATCGGAGTCGAGATTCGAGAAAAGGATGTTTGCAATGCGGCGGCTCGTGTCTCCCTCGAAAAGAAAAGAGATTTGTTCGCAGCAGATTTGTTTCGCTCCTGCCCTGCTGAGGTGGCAGTGGGCGTTGATCCATGCGCGGATCTGGGGATGATGCGCCTCGGGCGCGTATCCGATGAGAAGCGCGCGACAAGCATGGAGGCGGGTGAGCTCCATCAGGAGTCGCGTATTCGCATCCATCGTTCCCGCGCCTTCGCAATAAACCGCAAGGTTAATCAGAGAGGCTCGGGTGCTGACGCCGCCGTCGCGTTCCCAGAGTTTTTTTAATTCGCGTCCAATTTGACCAAGCTCGACGGGTAGTCCCAACGCAGTTGAGTCGATTGTGGCAGGCATCTTCGAAGGTTCCTTTTTTGGGTGGCGAATTTCCCGGTTTGGAGAAACTCACAACGCAATGGGTTTGGAATTACATTCTGCGCCACGCGCGCCCATCGCGTTCGAGCAGGGCATCCGCTTCAGGAGGTCCCCACGAACCGGCGGGGTAAGGGCACAAAGCGGGGGGCTTCTGGCTCTGGTGCCAAGCGTGCTCGATCAAATCGATAAATTTCCATGCGCCTTCCACCTCATCCCGGCGGGCAAAAAGGGTCGCATCGCCGCTCATGGCATCGAGTAGAAGACGTTCGTAGGCTTCCGGAGACGCTTTGCCGAAGCTCGTTCCATAATGAAAATCCATCTTCACCGGTTCTACTCGGAGAGATGCGCCGGGGCGTTTGGCTTGGATTCTGAGCGAAATCCCCTCGTCGGGTTGAATCCGGATTACCAGGACATTGGGGCCGACCACCGACGTATCTTTGTTGAAGAGCACGCCGGGCGCGTTCTTAAACTGGATGGCAATCTCCGTGCCTCCTTTTGGAAGGCGTTTGCCCACGCGCACGTAGAAGGGGACATCGGCCCAGCGCCAGTTGTCGACGTGGACCTTGAGCGCCACGTAGGTCTCCGTCATCGATTGCGGATCGACGCGGTCTTCTGCGCGATAGGCGAGCACTTCTTTGCCATTGATGGACCCTGCGGCGTATTGACCTCGGACGACATCGTGCGCGACCTCTTCGGGTGTCATTGCGCGAAGCGCTCTGACCACTTTGACTTTCTCGTCGCGCACGCTGTCGGCTGTCAAATCCGTGGGGGGCTCCATGGCCACCAGGCACAGGAGTTGGAGAAGATGGTTTTGAACCATGTCCCGGAGAGCCCCAGAGCTTTCATAATAGGGGCCGCGCGCTTCGACGCCGAGGGGTTCGGCGGCGGTGATCTGGATGTGATCGATGTAGCGATGGTTCCAGAGGGGTTCGAAGATGGAGTTGGCAAAGCGCAGCACCATGATGTTTTGCGCGGTTTCTTTGCCCAGATAATGGTCGATTCGGTAGGTGTCTTTCTCGCGAAAGACGTTGTTGACGACCCGGTTGAGCGACTCGGCGGATGGGAGGTCCGTGCCGAAAGGTTTTTCCACAATCACTCGCGCCCAAGAGCCTTCTTTCGCCTTGTTGAGCCCGACCGCTGCCAGTTTCTCCAGGATCCCGCCGAACTCACTCGGCGCCACCGAAAGGTAGAACAGGCGGTTGCCTTGGGTGTTGCGGTCCTGGTCGAGTTGTTCCAACCGCTCCGCCAGCCTCTGATAGCCTTCAAGGTCGCTGAATTCACTGCGGTGATAGAAGATCCGATCCTCAAAGCTCTCCCAGAGTTCCGCGTTGAGACCTTGGCGCGAAAACTTGCCCACCGCCTCCCGGAGTTCCTGCCGAAACGCCTCGCCGCTTTTTTCTCGGCGCGCAAAACCCACCACCGAGAGGGCAGCTGGAAGATCTCCGTCGGCAGCGATATTGTAGAGTGCCGGAATGAGTTTGCGGTAAGTCAGATCGCCAGAAGCCCCAAAAATCACGACCGTGCACGGCTGCGGCATCGGTCTGTTGGAAAGCCCCTCACGCAGGGGGTTGGATAAACGTTCGGATTGGGTGTTCGTCGTATTCAAGCGGACCGTCACACTGAGGGAGAGTGGAACCAAATTTCAAGACGTGTTTGGCGGTTTCTCGGAGGCTCAACGCTTGTGCGAGCCGTGCTCCGTGAGTTTTTGTGCATCGGGTTTAACCGAGTGCGAATGACTGACCCGACCGGAGCCGGGGACGCGCGAAATAAAGACCCTTTCGGAGGGATCTAAGGATCATCCCGTGGTTTGGTTAGGTTTTCTAGGAGCCACTATGAAGCATCATTCAAATCCACTGGATCATTATCTTCTGACTCGCCGCGATTTTCTTACTCGTTGCGGCATGGGATTTGGCGCAATGGCTTTGGGGAGCGTGCTGGGGGACTCCGGTGCGGCGAACGCCCAAGCGTCCGGGGCGCTCCATGCGCTCGGAGAGCGGGCTCCGCATTTCCCGGCCAAGGCCAAGAGGGTCATCCACATTTTTATGAATGGCGGGCCATCCCATGTGGATACTTTCGATCCAAAACCTGAGTTGACTCGGTATCATGGCAAGGCTCTGCCAATGGATCATCTCAACACGGAGCGGAAGACGGGAGCGGGCTTTGGGTCGCCCTTTGGATTTCGCAAGTACGGGCAAAGCGGCATTGAGGTGAGCGAGCTCTTTTCAAAAACAGCGGAGTCCGTTGATGATATTTGTCTGATTCGCTCGATGCAGGCGGATGTGCCCAATCATGAGCCGTCCTTGATGCTGATGAATTGTGGCGACGCGCGTCAGGTGCGACCGAGCATGGGGTCTTGGCTGACATACGGCCTGGGAAGTGAAAATGAGAACATGCCCGGTTTCATCGCCATGTGCCCCGGCGGCTACCCTATTCAGGAGTCCCAGAACTGGCAGTCGGCTTTTCTGCCGGGGGTTTTTCAGGGCACTTACATCGACACCAAGCACAGCGATTTGGAAAAGCTCATTGAGAACATCCGCAACCTCTCAGTTTCTTCTCAGGCACAGCGGCAGCAGCTCGATTTGCTGCAGCAGCTCAATGCTGACTACCATAGGCGCCGTTCCAGCGATGCGCAGCTGGAGGCCCGGGTCCAATCCTTCGAGTTGGCCTATCGGATGCAAATGGATGCGGCCGATGCTTTTGATGTTTCCAAGGAAAGCCCGGCTACCCGGGCAATGTATGGCGAGGGTGCGCAAGCCCGACAACTTCTCATTGCGCGGCGCTTAGTGGAACGCGGTGTGCGCTTTGTCCAGGTCTGGCATGGGGCAGGCCAGCCATGGGATAGTCATGATGACATCGAGAAAAATCACCGCAGGCTCGCCGGCGAATGCGATCAGGCGATTGGTGCCTTGCTCAAAGATCTCAAACAAAGGGGGCTCCTGGAGGACACCCTAGTGATTTGGGGGGGCGAGTTTGGCCGGACTCCCACCGTGGAGTTGCCCACGCCGGGTAGTAACGAGGGAAAAGTCAATGGACGAGATCACAACCATTACGGGTTTTGCCATTGGCTGGCAGGGGGCGGAGTGCGGGGCGGTTACGTGCACGGCGCCACCGATGAATTCGGCTTCAAGGCCATTGAGAAGCCCGTGCATGTCCACGATTTGCACGCCACCATCCTTCATCTTCTCGGATTCGATCATGAGAAACTCACCTATCGCTATGCGGGCAGGGATTTCCGGCTCACCGATGTACACGGCACCGTGGTCAAAGAGATTCTGGCCTAGGCCGATGTGTCGGCAGACTCGCTAAAAACTCCGGGCTTGGGTTCTGCGCCAAAGCCGAGTGGATCCCCGGGCTCGAGCATTCCCGATTCAAAGCGCCAGCCATCGAAGGGATCGTCGCTCAGCAGCCAAGCCCCATCCAAGTCGGCGTATTTTGTTCCCTGAGCCAAGGCCGCACCAGCCCCGATGAGCAAACTGCTTTCCAACATACAACCAACCATTGTGCTGAGCCCGCGCTCGGCTCCTTTGCGCGCCATTCTCGCTCCTGCCGTCAGCCCGCCGCATTTCACCAGTTTGATGTTAAATCCCGAGTAAAGAGCAGGCAGCTGATCGAGATCCGCCTCGGTCACGCAGCTTTCATCCGCCATCACGGGAAGCGCTAGGGGTTTTGCGACCCACTCGCGTGCGGCTGAATCGGGGAGGGGTTGTTCGAGGAATTCGACGCCCATTGTCTCCAGACACGATGACAACGCCCCGAGGCTGGACGGAGACCAGGAGCCGTTGGCGTCCACCGCAATCCTCGCACGGCTTCGGGAGCGGACGTGTCGCACGGGAGCCAAGTCCGCCGTTTGATCCGACTTCAGCTTCACCAGGGGAAACCCCTCGAGCTCATCGATCTTGGATCCCAGCTCCTCAGGGGTGGAAAGACCAAGCGTGCAGAACGTGGCGACCGGGGCCGGGTTCCGGCCCCACAAAAGGGTGCCGACACTCGTTTGCTCGGCTTTTGCCAGCCAATCCCAGAGTGCAAGATCCACAGCGCATTGGGCTGCCCGCGAGGGGGCCAGCCTTGCCCAGAGTTCATTCCAGAGATGTTCGATGTCAGATACAGACCGAACGCGCAGTCCCTCGATCCAAGGCTTTGCTCCCCGGAGCGCGTGGCTTACACCTTCCGCAGTCTCATCATAAAAGCTATTGGGAGAGGCTTCTCCGTATCCGGTAATGCCATCCGCGGAGAGCGCAACGAACACATTGACCACGGCGCTGCGGCGCGCCCGTGCAATCCGGAAAACGCGGCGGGGATGTAAGTTTTTTTTGAAAATCGTGAGCTTCAAACCGGTCGAAGATAACGCGTCTAGGAGGATAGGGAAAGGTCCGGAAAAGCCCATCAGAGGCGTGGGATCATGGCCTTTCCCCCCCCCTTTCATTCATCTCGATGCGGCCTGCTCCGGTGGGGGTGCGTTCGAATTCCACTGCTTGAGCCTCTTTCGGATGCCGCAATGGTTTTTGATTGTTCCTCTCGAAACCTCCTCGCATGGTTCGTGGCTTATGCACGCTCCCTCCACGGCGCCATGGTGGCGCCAACTCACCGGCTATCATTGGTTTGTTCTGATCGTGGCCTCTGCGGCTTGGTTTTTCGATTGTCTGGACCAGCGTTTGTTTTCTCTGGCTCGAATTGATGCCCTGAAGGTGTTGCTGCCGAAGGAAACACTCGCAGGTGAGATCCAAGTGCTGGGCAAACAAGTGACGGCGCTCTTCCTCGTCGGGTGGGGAATCGGGGGCATGATTTTCGGCGCGCTGGGAGACCGTCACGGCCGGGCCAAAATGCTCACCGTCACGGTTCTGTTGTATTCCATCTGCACGGGGCTGAGTTTCTTCAGCCGGACCTACTGGGATTTTGCGCTCTTTCGCTTTTTGACCGGGGTGGGGGTCGGGGGCGTGTTTGGGCTCGCCGTCGCGTTGATTGCGGAAACGCTCCCCGACAAAGCGCGCACGGGGGCGCTGGGCACGCTCCAGGTGCTCTCCACCGTGGGGAATGTTTCCGCCGGGCTGCTCAAAATGCTGATCGATTCCCTGGAAAAATCGGGAAGTATTTCCATGGGGGAGGGGTGGCGCTGGGTTTTTCTGGTCGGCGCACTCCCGGCGTTCATGGTGATCTTTATTCAGCGTTACCTCAAAGAGCCGGAGTCATGGCTGCGCGCAAAGGCTGAGGGCAACCTGCCCAAAGGGAGTTTCCTTTCCTCGTATGCGGCCCTGTTTTCCCAGAAGAAATGGCGCAGGAACATGATTGTGGGTGCTGTTGTGGCCTCGACGGGTGTCGTCGGCCTCTGGGCGATTGGCGAGTACGCGGTGGACCTTCAGAAAAACGTCTTCCGCACCCACTTCCAACAAATGGGCATGGATCCCGCCGGCATCGACGCCGCCGTGAAGAAAGCCATCAGCAACGCTTACATCCTGCAAATGATCGGTGCGGCGATCGGAATGAGCCTCTTCACGAAACTGGCTATCTCCGTAGGGCGTCGCACCGCGTTCTTCATCGGATTCTCGGCCGCTCTTCTCTCGACCCTCTACGTTTATTACAACATGAGCACCCCGGAGGATGCCTACTGGATGATGCCGCTGATGGGCGGCTGTCAGCTGGCGGTTTTCGCCGGTTTCGCCATCTATCTCCCGGAGCTTTTCCCCCAGCAGTTTGCGGAGCACCGGAACGTCTTTCTGTTACAACCTCGGCCGTTTTGCAGCGGCTGCAGGAAGCTTCTTCTCAGCACAGCTCGCGACTGGAGTTTTCGGAAAATACGGCTCGCCTCTCATGGAGCGGTATTCCGCGATGACAATGTGCGTCATCTTCCTGGTGGGCCTTGCCGTTCTTCCGTTTGCCCCTGAAACAAAAGGCAAACCTCTTCCCGAGGATTAAAGCGGGGCAATACACCCGCCCTGCCACTTGGCGGGCGCGCTCTTGACGAGCTTCAAGGCCACTGAAATAACAACGGGCCGTTTTTTCTTCCCCTTCAAAGAAACCATTCATGAATACAGTCACTTCGCTCACAACCGTTACTGGTAACGTTCAATCGCTCGTCGAAGGCGCTCTCGCCGAGACTGGCGGGCTTCTGCGTCTGGCTCCCTGCTGGGTGCCGCGTTCCTTTCTGCAGCCCGGTAAACGCCTCAAACTGCATCCCGATGACCTCTACGCTTTTGGACTCAACCGGGGTGGCATCGATGAGCGCTGGTTTGCTTCCACCACGCCTGCTGCCAACGAAAACCGGACTCCAGACGAAGGACTGAGTTACGTTGTTGTCGGCGAAAACCGTTTCACGCTTGCCCAGGCGGTGTCCGAGCTCGGTGCCACGCTCATCGGGAAATCGATTTGGGACAAATACAACAAGTGGCCTGTTTACTCGAAGTTCTTCGACAACATGGGGCCGATCCCGCACCACATGCACCAGTCCAAGGAGCAGGCGGCTCTGGTGGGCCAGGAAGGCAAGCCCGAGTCCTATTATTTCCCTCCGCAGCACAACCCAGTCGGGAACAATTTCCCTTACACCTTCATGGGTTTTGAGCCGGGAACCACCAAGGCTCAGGTCCGTAAATGCCTGGAGAATTGGAACAAAGGGGACAACGGCATTCTCGATCTCTCCCGTGCCTATCGACTCAAGCCCGGCACCGGCTGGCTCATTCCTCCCTGCGTGTTGCACGCGCCGGGTTCGCTTTGCACGTATGAGCCGCAGTGGGGGTCCGACGTGTTCGGCATGTATCAGTCGCTGGTGGAGGGACGCGAAGTGCCCTGGTCGCTCCTGGTCAAGGACATGCCCGCCGAGAAACACCAGGACCTCGATTTCATCGTCGATCAGCTCGACTGGGAGGGGAACGTGGATCCCAATTTCAAGGACAACCACTACCTGGAACCCGTGGCCGTGGCCGATACCCGCAGCGAAGGTTACGTGGATCGCTGGATTGTTTATGGCCGTCTCAAGGGCGAACAGCTCTTCACCGCCAAGGAGCTCACGCTGGAGCCGGGCGTCAAAGCCACCATCAAGGATTCCGGCGCTTACGGGCTCATCTGCGTCCAGGGCATCGGTAAAATCAACGGGCTCCCGCTCAACAGCCCCAAGATGATCCGGTTCCATGAGCTCACCGAGGACGAATACTTCTGCACCGAGGACGGCGCCAAGGCGGGCGTGACGTTCGAGAACACCAGCACGACGGAACCCCTGGTGGTGTTGCGCTATTTCGGGCCAGAGGTAAATCCCGACGCCCCTGAGATGGGCGCTTATCGCTCCAACAAGTTCGCGTAAGCCTTCGTCGGCAGTTCAATGAATCACAGGCGCCAGGCGGGAGATTTCTCTCGTCTGGCGCTTTGTTTTGAATGGACGACAGTCGTCGGCTCCGTGGACTCGACAACGCGCTCGCGTTCCTTTCAGGGCTAATTTCCATGGAACCCCAGGCCACTCCGGCTCCCCCCAAGCCCTCCTTGCTCCTGGATCGCGACCGGATCTGGATTCTCTTCCATTATGACGTCGCGCTGGTGGCAGCGGTGCGGCTTTTGCCCGGTGCGCGCTGGGACGCATCCAAGGGGGCTTGGTGCGTGCCGACCCAGCTTGATTCGCTGCGGGCGGCGGGGCAGTTCGCCAAAGAGCACGGTTTTTTCATCCCCGACTCGCTACGGGCACTCTGGCGCGATCTCCGTGCCCAAGCGCGTGAAAACCTCACCGCCAGCCGGGCGGAGGACGCAGTGCTCGAAGTGGTGGGGTTGGGAGGCGAGCTCCTGCCTTTTCAGCGCGCGGGCGTCGCCTACATGACGAGAGTCAAACGGGGCTGGATCGCCGATGAAATGGGCTTGGGTAAAACGGTTCAAGCCCTCGCCTCCCTTCAGAAGCTCGGGGCGTTTCCCGCGGTCATCGTTTGCCCGGCGAGCCTTAAATTAAACTGGGAACGTGAGGCGCTCCGGTGGTTGCCCGGCAAGATCGTCCACGTCGTGCAGGGGGGGGCGCCGACACGGCACGCCCACCTCAACATCCTCAACTACGAACTTCTGCCCAAGCATTTGGACAAGCTCCGGGCACTCGACCTGGCGGCCGTGGTTTTCGATGAAAGCCATGCGCTCAAAAATTACAGGGCCGAGCGAACCAAGGCGGCCGTCAAACTGGTGCGCGGCATCGGAGTGCGGATCCTGCTCACCGGCACCCCCATTCTCAATCGGCCCGGGGAGTTGCTCGCGCCTTTGGGGGTATTGGGTCGGCTGAATGATTTCGGTGGATTTCAGGTGTTTGCGCGGCGGTACTGCGCCGCAAAGGAGAAACCGGTTGGACGGGGGCGCATGGCGATGGATCTCAGCGGGGCGGATCATTTGGGGGAGCTCTCGGAGAAACTCCGCGCCACCTGCATGATCCGGCGGCTTAAATCCGACGTGCTTTCCGAGTTGCCTCCCAAGCGGCGCACGGTGCTGCCCGTGGCGTTGACCAACGCCGAGGAGTACCGCGCGGCTGCAAACGATGTGTTGGAGTGGATCGCCCAGCGGGCGGCTGCGGATCCGAAATTCCGGCAGGAGATCGTCCATTTGCCTCAAGAAGCCCAGCTCCAGCTTATCGCGCGGCGGGCCCAGGATGCGGCTATGCGCGCCATGCCAGCTGAAGAGTTGGTCAAGGTGGGTGCGTTGTTACAGATTGCCGCGAAAGGCAAGTTGGCGGCGGTCAAGGAATGGATCCGCTCGGTGATTGATGGGGGAGAGGCCCTTGTCTGTTTTGCCGAGCACGCCGCAGTCTTGGAGGATTTGGCGCGGGCATTTGACGCGCCGGCCATCACTGGGGCGACTCCGCTTGCCCGCAGGCAGGAGATTGTGGACGCATTCCAGGCCGGGAACTTCCCACTCATCTTGCTGAACTGGAAAGCGGGCGGGGTTGGGTTGACCCTTACCCGGGCCAGCAATGTCGCCGCGGTGGAGTTGCCGTGGACCCCTGGCATCATGGACCAAGGCGAGGACCGCTGCCATCGCATCGGTCAGAGTGACACCGTCAGCGCTTGGTATTTTCTGGCCCGCGGCACCTTGGACTGGGGTGTTTGGGATTTGGTTGCCGGCAAGCGCAGAATTGCGGCTCGGGCGCTTGGGGATACGGCGGCCCCAGCGGTCGCCGACTGATCGCGCTGGCGCGGTTTTGGGAGAGAGAAAGGAACCATTGGGGCGAGCCCCTTGATTGAGTGGCGGGAGACAGAAAACCGCCAAAAGAAGCTTGTCGGTCCGGGAAGTTTGCTGCAGAGGAATGCGTTCTTTTCACCGATTCCGAAGCCCCTTCCCGGCTCGGCCAACTGTGCTCCCCAAAATTAACCCTCAATTCCCATGAGTCACCACACACATACTTCTCCGAAACTCCACAACGCAATGTGGCCCGGCCTGGTCGGCAAGACGCCCGGCACTGAGGAATCGCCCATTAGTCTGGATGAAATGCTGGAGTTCACAGCCAACGCCTCCTTCAACGGACAGAAGTTCGAGGGCGTGGACTTGTTTCTTTTTGATCCTCATATCCCGATCGACATCAACGAGGAGGACCTCAAGCGCATCGCCGATAAGGTCGCGGCCAAGGGCTTGAACATCGGTTCATTGGTGGCTCCTGTCTGGCCGGGAACGGTCGGTAGCACGGCGATGGGCACCGCGGAGGACCGCGAAAAGTTCGTGCTCGCTGTCAAAAAAGCCTGCCGGATTGCCGATCTGCTCAAACAACACGGGGTGCGCAAATACGGGGCGATTCGCATCGATTCGGCCGATAACCCGGACCACTGGTATGCGGATCCCGCCGGCAACACCGCGAAAATCGCGGCCACGTTCCGGGAGGCGGCGAAGGTGGCACAGGACCACGGCGAACGGCTCGCCGCTGAGGGCGAAGTTTGTTGGGCCGGCATGCACAGCTGGCAAAACATGGTGCAACTGCTCGAAACGGTTGCCATGCCCGGGGTGGTGGGTTTCCAGGCGGATTTGGCGCACACCTACCTCTACCTCCTGGGCGTCAACGCCCCCGAGCACGCGCTGCTCAGGCCCGGATATTCCGAGGCGGAGTTCGAAGCGGCCTACAAAGAGATGACCGATGCGCTCCGGCCTTGGACGATTGATTTCCATGTCGCCCAGAACGACGGCTCGGTCCACGGCACCGGGTCCCACGACAAGACCGGGCGTCACTGTCCGGCGGATGACCCCAACGGCAAGCTCGACATCACCAAGGCTGCGGGATTCTGGCTCAGGGAACCCAACGGCGAACCGCGCACTGTGCTCCAGCACATCTGCTGGGACGGCTGCATGTTCCCCAACTCCATGCTCAAAAAGCAGGACACGTGGAACACCATCCTCGGCGCGATGGTGAAGGTGCGCGAGGCGCACGGCTGGTAGCCGGTCGGTTCCCGCCAAGCCGCAGATTTACCGGGCTTCGCCGCTTTCAACCCGCGGCGGAGCCCGTTGTTTTATTGGGCGACCAGCATGTCTGGTGAGGGGAGCCGGTTTTTCCTGAGCAAATGCTGGATCTCTCGAGGGCTGAGTGCTCGGTTGATGAGATAGAGTTCGTCGAGTTCCCCTCGAAACCCATGGGTATGCGGGCTCTGAAAGGGGTTGAGTCCCATCCAAAGGCCTCCCTCGGCTGTAACGCGGGCGTCCGCGCTCCTGGCCTTTTTCCAGTTCTTCATGGCACCGAGCACGAAGGATGTGGCCTCCAGCCGTCCGTCCAAATAACTCTTCACGTGGTTTCGCGACGGGGCTTTGGGGTTGGGCACGAACACGACAGCCACGTGGTGCCATCGACCGTCCCGCAGCGGGGTGCTGCCAACCTTCAGGCCCCGTCCCAGAGAGGTCTTTAACGCTCCCAGCGCGCCGAGGGTCGGGTCGCCGTTCCACCCGATCGCGAAGGGGCGTTCGCCGTTCTCTGCGGAATGCCAGGAAATGATCGCGTCGGATTCTGAGAGCGTCGCGTCGCCGGGGATTTTGCACCAGAATGCCAACGTGCGCGTCCCATTTGTGCCCTTGGGGGGCAATGCCGCACGCGCGCTGAACGGGCCGTCGAAACTCAAGGCGCTGCCCCATCGCCCCGGCACAAGCGTTTGGGGAAGAGCGGGCTCAAAAGTGGCGTCGAAGCCGCCCGGTTCGAAACCGACGGAGCGGCCGTGGGCGATCTCTCCGGATGTTCCATCAAAGCTCCAATGGGTGTATTCGGTCTTTCCCGAGCCGTGCTGGAACTCCACTTTGCGGCTGAGCCGGGCTATTTTCTGATCCCTGTTCGTTACCTCGCCATCTCCACGAAGGGCAAACCGGCGGGCTTGTTTCTCTTTGAGGGTGATTATTTGGGCAGATTGGTTGACCGAGTCGCGGCCGACCGCCTCCACCGAGCCTTCCATCACGAAAACTTCCGCTGCGCCGTTTTCCTCGGCCAGCATGCTAAACTGCGTGCCTAGGTCCACGATTTGAACCGCCGGGTTTTCGATCCGGAACCCGATCGCCTCGGGCGGCACCTTCGCCCTGAGTGCTCCGTGATGGAGCAAAGCGCTCCAAGGGGAACTCAGCTCAAGGGCTGCGGGGCCCTCAAGGATGACCTGCGCGCCGCAATCAAACGTGATCTCCGCAAAGCCCTGCGCGAGCTGGAGCTTTTTCCCCGCATTGCACCATTCGCCGACAAGCGGAGTGTCTCCGATCCATTTGCAGTCCTTGGAGGCCGTGAGCTGAGCCACGGTTTCTTCGCCGACCGTCTCGGAGGATGCGGGTTCGGGGAGGGGCGCTAACCGGGGTGGAATCCAGAGGGCGAGGGCCACCGCAGCCGCCAAGGCCAGCGCGGGGCCGAAGGCCCGGGCGATCGGGAAGGGGAGTTTGGCGCGTGGCGCGGGTGCGCTGGGCGCGTCCACCTGCATTTCGGCGGCGTAATCAAACAAACTTGAGGAGAGCGCCATGGCCCTCACGTAAAACCGCCGGGCTTGTTCGGACTCTGAGAGCAGCGCCTCGAGGCGACGTTTTTGTTCGTCGCTCAGGGTGCCTTCGATGAGGCTGTTGGACAGGGCGTTGAGCTCGAGAATGTCCGGGTCGTTCATACGTCAGGAGGCGGATTCAAAATCGAGCTGTTGACTCACGCAGTCCAAGAGCAATTTCCTGAGCCGACCGAGGGCCTTATAGGCCGCGTCCAAGGAGCGGCCACTGCGTTGAGCGGCCTCTTCGACGCCGCAGCCGGGCTCGTATCGGGTGAGAACCAACTCGCGGTCGCGCGGGTGAAGCTTCTGGAGGCAGCGACCCAGTGCTTCATGCCGCAGATCGAGCTCGGGACGGAGTTCCTCCACAGTTTTGGCAACCGCGTCCATCAGGTCTTGATCGAACACCACCTTAGCCCTTGCGAACTTCTGCCGAGCCGCGCGCACCTGCCAGTAGGCCACTTGGCAGGCCCAAGCCACAAAATCCGTGCCGAGTGTGAACTGGTCGAATTTCTCGCAGATCACTCGGTTGGTTTCCTGGAGCAGATCCTCTGCATCGTGCCGGTCCGGCACCAGAGCGTAGATGTAGGAGAAAATCCGTCGCTGATTCTGCGTGACCAGCATCAGGAGCTCTTTGGCGCGATCCGGCTGCTGGAGAGGGGATGTGCTTTGCGGATTCATAGCGAACGGACGCGGCGATGAGCTCGATGCGGGGGGGCGTTTTTGAGAAGCTGCTGAAGTGGTCTTTGGGGAGGGTGGAGAGTGTTCAAGGGGGCGGATCGAGTTGTGGCTCGCTCTTGAGCACCTTTCCTAGGTCAACAGCATAAAACAACGGTTTTGGGACAACCGATTTTGTGGCCGCAGCCGCGGTTTGGAAAAATAGGAATCCTTTCGCGCGAGGGTTGTCAGCGAAGAATTTCCGTGATGGAATCTCGCCCCTCTCAACTCAGGACAACAAATTAATGAGCAATAAAAAGACACTCAATGTTGGCATCATTGGATACGGCTTCATGGGCCGCACCCATGCCAATGCCTTCCGCAAAGTTACCAATTTTTTTGACACTCCTTTTCAACCCGTTCTGAAGGCCGCTTGCGGCCGGGACGGCGCGAAGCTCCAGGCTTACGCGGACAAATGGGGCTGGGAGTCCACCGAAACCGACTGGAAACGCATTATCGAACGCAGTGACATCGATATTGTGGATATCTGCACCCCCAACGATTCCCATGCCGAGATCGCCATTGCCGCGGCGCGCGCCGGCAAGATGGTGATGTGTGAGAAGCCGCTTTCTCTCGACGGCAAACAGGGCGAAGAGATGGTGCGCGAGATCGAGAAGGCCGGTGTCGCCAACATGGTTTGGTACAACTACCGGCGTGTCCCCGCGGTGACGTTGGCAAAACAGATTATCGAATCCGGCAAGCTCGGCCGTATTTTTCATTACCGCGCCAAGTTCCTTCAGGACTGGACCATCAACGCCGATTTGCCCCAGGGCGGCGCCGGGTTGTGGCGTCTGGATGCCGCGGCCGCCGGCAGCGGCGTGACGGGAGATTTGCTGGCGCATTGCATCGACACGGCTCTCTGGCTCAACGGCAGCATCGACAACGTGAGCGCAATGACGGAGACCTTTGTGAAGGAGCGCAAACACCAGCTCACTGGACAGGTGGAAAAGGTGGAGATTGATGATGCTTGTGCCTTTATGGCCCGGTTCGGGAACGGTTCCCTGGCCACCTTCGAGTCCACCCGTTATGCGCGCGGTCACAAGGCGCTGAACACCTTCGAGATCAACGGTGAGAACGCCTCGATCGCTTGGGATCTTCACGACCTTCACCGGCTCCAGTTCTTCGACTACAACGACGAAGGCCAATACCGCGGATGGCGCTCGATCCACGTCACCGATCCCGATCACCCATACATGGGCAACTGGTGGGTGCCGGGCTTGGCGATCGGCTACGAGCACAGTTTCGTGCATCAAGTGGCTGACTTCCTCCAGGGCATCGGCAGCGGTAAACCGGCATCCCCGACTTTCCGCGACGCGCTCGAGACTCAATACGTCTGCGACGCGGTGCTTTCCTCGGCTCGTTCCGGGCAGTGGGTGAACGTGCCGAAGCTCTCCTAAAAAGGAACCCTCGTTTCTTAACTGCAAAGGCCGCTTCCAAGAAAGAAGCGGCCTTTTGCATTTCAATGATGGGAGCGGTGCGGGTTTGCCTTGATGGGCAACCTTCATTTATGAACCGTGCGTTCCGTCGTGTTTTCTCCCCATTTTATGAGTTCCTTCTCCGCTGGTGTTTTGCCGCTCCTTGGTGTTTTTGCCTTGGTTCTGAGTTTGCCGGGCCACGCCGAGGAATCCTGGCGGCAGTTTCGCGGACCAACGGCCCAAGGCGTTTCGGACGCAAAGGGGCTGCCTTTGCGCTGGAGTGAAACAGAAAACGTGACGTGGAAGACGCCGTTGCCCGGGGAAGGCTGGTCCTCTCCCGTGGTTGCGGACGGGCGGATCTGGGTGACGACGGCGCTCGAGGATGGGAAATCCCTCCGCGCGTTGTGCGTGGATTTCGCCACGGGGAAAATGCTCCTGGACGTGGAGGTTTTTCAGACGGAGGTGGCGCAGCCCAAGCACCGCCGCAATTCCCACGCGTCTCCCACTCCCGTGCTGGACGGGGACCGGGTTTACGTGCATTTCGGCTGGGAAGGCACCGCCTGTTTGTCCGCCAAGGACGGCAAAAAGCTCTGGGAAAACCGGGATCTCAAGGTGGACTTCCAAAACGGGGCGGGGGGATCTCCCACTCTTTACAAGGACACGTTGTTGATTGCCTGTGACGGCATGGATTTTCAGTACGAAGTGGCGCTCGACAAGTTGACCGGCAAAGTCGTTTGGAAGACGGAGCGTTCAGCCATTCCCAAACTGGAGAACCGCCCCAAAGACAGGCGCAAAGCCTACGGCACGCCCCAGTTGCTCGTGCACAATGGTCGGACCCTGAGTATCACCACCGGCGCGGAGCGGTTTTACGCGTATGACCCGGAAACCGGCAAAGAGCTTTGGCACGTGGATCACCCCGGCTTTTCCAATGTGCCCGTGCCGGTTTCCGATGGAAACGCAGTTTATGTGAGCACTGGATTCCCGAAGCCTGAATTGTGGGCGATCCGCCTGGGAGACGCAGCGGGAGATGTCACGGGCACCCACGTGCTTTGGAAGCAGAACTCGGGAGCCCCGGATCAGTCCTCGCCGGTTGTCGTGGGAAATCGTCTCTACATGCTCAACAACGGCGGCATCGCCACTTGCCTGGACACCGCATCGGGCAAGGTCGTTTGGAAGGAGCGGATTAGTTCGGATTTTGCCGCTTCCCCCCTGTATGCGGACGGTCATATTTATTTTTTCGATTGCCTCGGCAAATGCCGAGTCATCGAACCGGGCGACGTTTATCAGGAGCTCGCCGCCAGTGAGTTGCCGGACGGTTTCATGGCAAGCCCCGCTGTGGTGGGCGCCTCGCTGATTCTTCGGACCAAGACGAGCCTTTATCGGATTCACTGAATGACATTGTCTCGCGCGTCTCAGCTCTTTCCGGGAACGCAGTTTGCCTCGCTCAAGGAGATGAGCCCGGAATGAGGGACTTCATTTGTATCGGCCACAGAGGCGCTCGGGGCCATGCACCCGAGAACACACTGCGGTCTGTGCGCAAAGGCTTTGAACTCGGCGCTCAAGGCGTGGAGATCGACGTCTGGCTAGTCCAGGGGGAGTTGCTGGTCATTCATGATCGCACCCTCCAACGCACCACCAACGGGCGAGGGCTTTTGACGCGCAAAACCCTCGCCGAATTGCGCCAGCTCGATGCCGGACAGGGGGAGAAAATCCCTACGTTACGGGAGGTGTTCGAGGCGTCTCAGGGCAAAGGCTTCGTGAACGTCGAACTCAAAGGGCCCGGTACTGCAGAACCTGTGCTCCAGCTCATCGACGAGTTCGTTAACCGGCATGGGGCACGCCGGGAGGATTTTCTTCTCTCCTCGTTTCGGCGCGGAGAACTGCGCAAGGCGGCCCACGGACAGGTGCGCATCGGGTTGCTTTATTCCCGACCCACGCCTCTCTATTATCTCACCGCGCGTCGGCTGGGGGCGTGGTCCTTGCATCCGGCTGCAAGTGCGGTCAGCCGCCGTTTCGTTGAGGATGCGCACCGGCGCGGCTTCAAAGTGATCCCCTACACGGCAAATGCCGACACCCAGATTCTTCGGCTAAAAGAGCTGGGCGTGGACGGGCTCTTCAGTGATTACCCGGATCGAGTCCGCGCTCTCTGCGCTGAAGGGTAGGTTCGTGCCCTGAGAGCGCTGGGCTTGTTGCTCTGCAAGTTCTTGATCCTTAAGCCGCTTCGCCAGTCCCCCCTCAGGCCTGGGTAGTTAGGTGTGTTTCGGGGCTCGGACGGTCCCTTCCTCAACGTCCCTGGCCCGGCGTTCAATGATCCGGTCGGCGATTTCTTCCGCCATCTGCTCCAAAAGCAGCCGCAGATGAGACCCTGCGCGGAAGTCGGCCGGGGCGATGTGCCGGATCCGATCGGCGTGGGTGCTGAGTTGGAAACATTTCTTGAATGACATCCGCAATGGGTCTTGCGGGTTATAAACCGCGATAGCGTGGCCGCCTTGCTGTCTGACCACGGTAAAACACGGCACGTCGGTGGGGCCGTCTCCGATGTAGATCATGTGCTCAAAGGGAATCGGACGCAGTTCCGAGGCCATGTGGTCGTTGACGTCTTCGGCCAAGTTGAGCAGGCCTTTGTTGATCCGGAACAGGAACTGCGTCTTCTGGGTGTGGCTGATTACCCGCTTGGGAAAGCTGATCCGCCCCTTCATTGTCCTCTCCAAACTCGCATCCGAAGATTGCTTTGACGTGCCGCGCCAGACGCGACCCCTCAATAAGCACTTTGAGCCCGCTGGAGATAATGTAGTGCTCCACCTTGATCCCGTGAGCTGCATGATGCGCCGTCAGAAGCCGGCCCTCGAGCTCCGAGAACATTTCCGGTAGCCCCGGGAAGAAGTTGAGGTGATCCCCGAGTTCGCGCAGCCGTGCGTTGGTGGGCCGGTCGATATCCAGACAGTCGAGGAGCGTTTTCATGTAGGCCAGCTCGTTGTCGTATCCCTGTTCCCCGACAAGTGCGTGGCAGCGGGCCCAGAACTTTCGCGAATCAATGCCGAACGTAGGAAACAAAACCTCGTCCTGCATGTAGTTGGGGGAGAGCGTCTGGTCGTAATCGTAAACGATTGCGATGGTGTTTTGCGGCGCGGACATGGGCGGCCATTTAGCCATGCCAGAGGGCTACGTGCGACCGCTAAAAGCGTGTTTTCCAGAGGGCCCGGCGCGGCGGTCAGCCAAGAAGATTCTTGAGCGCCTCTGGCAGCTCAGGGTGCTTGAAGCCGAAGCCGTAGTCCAAGGCGGCAGCCGGCAGCACTTTTTTGCTGTCGAGGAGTTCATGGCGGAATTCGCCCAGCGGCCAGAGAAAGGGCGCTGGAACGGGGAGGATGGCCGGCCGGCCCACCGCGCGTGCGAGCGCCTGGGTGAAGTCCGCGTTGCGCGTAGGCCAGGGCGCGCTGGCGTTGAGAGGACCCCGCACCTCCATGTTTTCGAGGGCGAATAGGATCAGGCGCACTTGGTCTTCGATATGGATCCAGGACATCCACTGTTTTCCGCTGCCGATGCGCCCGCCGAGGCCGGCGCGGAATATCGGCAGCATGGCTTTGAGCGCGCCGCCTTCGCGTCCAAGAACAATGGAGGTGCGCAGAAGCACCAACCGGGTGTGGATGGATTTGAGGGCCTCGGCTTCCCACTGGACGCTGCATTCAGCAAGAAATCCGGTCCCGGGGCTGGAGGTCTCGGTAAGTTCCTCTTCCCCGCGATTTCCGTAAAAACCAATCGCGCTTCCGCTGATGAACACCTCGGGCGCAGCGGAGGCCGCGGCGATCGCCTCCACCACGCGGTGCGTTCCCTGGACACGGCTCTCGCGAATCCGCCTTTTTTTCGCGGCAGTCCAAAGCCCCACCACCGGTTCGCCGGCCAGATGGATCAGCGCTTCGCAGCCCGCGATGTCTGGGGGACGATCTTCCGGGAAAATGCGCATGGTGCATCCCGGGATCTGGCGGCGTTCATCCCGAGTAAATGCGATGACCTCGTGGCCGCGTCGCAGCGCCACGTCAACAAGCCGACGCCCAATTAAACCGGTCGCGCCGGTGATGCCGAGATTCATGTTTTTCTTCTGAGAAATGCAGCGAGGGTTGTCCCCAAAAACTAATCGAATTTCCCGTGGAGCCAGCGGTAGGGAAAGCTATCACCCGGGCAGTCGGTGGGCCATCGAGGGGGGTTGATTTCCCGGTGCGCTTTGACAATGGCGAATTGACGGTCGATTTTCCCGACCCGCATCCGAAGGTACCGGGTGAGTTCTTCGAGCGCGTCGATTTGACGCTTGGTGGGTTTGTCCCGGTTGAAGTCGCCTACCAGGCAGATTCCCAAAGCAATGTTGTTGAGGTAGTCGCTGTGGACGTGGCCTCCGTTGACCTGGCGGCGCCACCGGTTGCCGATCTCAATCTCGCCGTCTCCAGAGGAGCTCCCATTGCCGATGACGAATTGATACGCGAGCCCGTTGGGCATTTTTCGAACGTGGAGATGGTAGTAATCGAATGCCTTGGCGCTGCCCTGTCGCGTCCCACTGTTGTGGATGACAATGTAACGCCAGCGGTGCTTCTGGACGGGGGCACGATCGATTTCCTGGCGGACGGATTTGGAAAGATATTTCCAGCGAGTAAACCAACCTCCGGGCGCGGCGGGTTGGAGTCCGCGCTCTTCTTCCACCCCGGATTTCTCAATCGTGACCGGCGCCTGGGGCGGAGGCTCGACCGGCGGCAGCGCAACTCGCTGAGGAGGAATGGTTTTCTGGGGCTCGGGCGGCACCGCAGGTTTGGCAGGACCGGGCTGCGGCGCCGACGCCTTCTCTTCCGCGGGCTTTGGCGGGGGCTCAGCTTTCTCAACAGGTTGAGGCGGCACCGGCTGCGGCTTGATTGCTGATGGTGCCGGGGAAGGTTCGGGAGCCAATTCCTTTGGCTTGTCCTCTTTTGGTGCTTTGGCTGAAGAGCTTTTCTGCGGAGGAGGCGACGGTTTTGTAGACTTGGACTGGGGCGTTTTCTTTTCGGACGGTTTCGACGACGGCTTTGGCTTGTCTTCAGCCGGCGAAGACACCGCGCGGGGCGCGGATTCCTTTGTCGGCTTGGAGGCCTCTACTGGATCCGATTTGGCGTTCGCAGCCGCTGGGGGAGGCTCGGGGCGTTCAGGCGGAATCGAGCGCTCCGGTTTGGGTTTGGGTTTGGGCGCCGGTTCCCCGTTAGGCTTGGGGGGGAGGGTGCGCATTTCCTCGCGCGCCTTGAGAAATTGCTGGCGTTTCTCCTCCTCCGAGGGGGCCTTGGGCTGTTGGGCGATTAAGAGCGCTGTGCTCGCGAAGCTCAGGGCGAAAATCAACGGGCGAGAGGGAAACACGCCCCGGACCCTAGCAGACCACTTGATCGGTTCAAGCGGGTCTCCGGGAAGAATGTGGCGGCAGGGAAAGGAGGGGGCGTGAACACAAGTCGCCTTGGAAAGAGCGCGTGGCTCATCTTATCTTCCCTGCATGAGAGCTTTTTTTCTCCGCTGGATGGTGACAACCCTCGCGGTGGGCGCCGCCGTCGAACTCACAGGGATGCGGACCGAAGGATTGTTTCCCCTCTTAACCGTGTCGCTTTTTCTTGGGATCCTCAACGCTCTGGTCCGCCCCGTTCTGCTGCTCCTGAGCCTCCCCTTCATCCTTCTCTCCATGGGGATCTTCATTCTCGTCGTGAATGGGCTCTTGTTGTGGATCGTGGGCAGTCTCGTTCCGGGTTTTCACGTGGATGGCTTTTGGCAGGCATTTTTTGGGGCCACCGTTGTCAGTTTTGTGAGCTGGTTGCTCAATGGCCTTTTCCGCAACCAGGAGGTTCAGTCTCGGGTGGTGCGCAACGAACCGCAGCCGGGTGAACCCAAGCCCGTGAACGGACGGGTTTTGAATTGAATGCGCGTCGGTGGTTCTCCCTGCCCGCAGGGGGATGCCTGGGAGGGGCCGACAATCCTCCCCAGACGCTTTCGCGCTTGCTTGCTCTGGGCGTGGCTCGTGTCATGGCAGACTCAAGTTTTTCTGATGCTGCACTCTCTCATTCTTACGATCCTTGGCACCCATCAGTTGTGGGCTAGCAGAACATGAACACGGAATTTCATTCTCGGGTACGGGTCAAAATTTGCGGATTCACCTCGGAGGAGGACGCTCTCCGGGCCATAGAGCTGGGTGCGGATGCCTTGGGATTTAATTTTTTCCCGGGCTCCAAACGTTATTTGCCGCTGGAGGAGCACATTGGCTGGATCGGGCGTCTGCCGCCTTTGGTGACCAAAGTGGCGTTGCTTGTGAACGTGCCTCTGGAGGAGGCGTTACGGATCGCGGACCTGCCCGCAATCGATTTGGTGCAATTTCATGGAGACGAGGATGCCTCTTATTGCGAGCGCTTCTCACGTTCGGGCCGGGAGTTCATCAAGGCGATGAGGCTGGGTGGGGCCTCCGATTTGGAGATGGCTGACACCTTTTCCACTCCCAACATTCTGCTGGATGCCCATGTGGCCGGCGCATTTGGCGGAACGGGCAGCCGCATCAATCTCGAGTTGGCTGGGGAACTGGTGCGGCAGTATCCGCAGTTGCGGGTGTTCTTGGCGGGGGGCTTAAGCCCCGAAAACGTGGATGCCGCCAAAAGGGCCGTGCGGCCGTATGCGGTGGACGTGGCGAGCGGCGTTGAGCGCGAATCGCGGCGGAAATGCCCTGAGCTCATGAGCGCGTTTCTGCGGGCCGCTTGGAGTTGAACGCGGCGCGGTTTTTTGGCGCGGGAGCAATGGCTCGGAAAATGCTGAAAATAGAAGGGCGGATTGCCCCTCCCCCCGACTGCCCCTCTTCATGGTTAAATTCTCTTCTGCCCTTTGCGCCTGCGGGGTTCTGGCTCTCTCCTCGGCGTTTTCTCAGCAGCCAACCGTGCCCACGCCTGTGGGTGTGCCTGCAGATGTGCCTGCAGATGTGCCTGCAGGCGTGAGTCCCGATTCTGTGGCCTCTTCCTCCCTCGCACAGGGAGTGCCTTCCGTTCCCGCCCCGATTGATCCTCCTATCGTGCGTCAGCAGGCCGTGCCTCCCGCTGTGCCCTTGGATGCGCCCGCCGTGTCTTCCCTGCAACCCACCGCGCAAGGTTCGAGCCCCATCGAGTTCCAAGGGGAAGAAATCGGTTTGGTCTTACGCTCTCTGGCGCGCCAAGCGGGCGTCACCATGATTGTCAGCGATAAAGTGGCGCAACCGGGAAACACAGTGACGGCAAGGATTGAGAAAACAACGCCGCTTCAGGCGATCCAGATCATCGTCGAATCCAAGGGCCTCATCCTCGACGAAAAAAACGGCGTTTTCACCGTCAAAACCTTGGAGGAACGGGCCAAGGAACCGACGGTTTCCGGGAGCTACACGCTGAGTTACGGCCAGGCCAAAGACATCGTGCCGCTGCTTGCCTCCCAGCTCCAGAGCGGCGTGGTGCCTCAGTTTGATCAGCGCACCAACACGCTTTTTTTCCGCGAATCCAAGTCCAACATGGAAGGCGTCATGACTTTCCTGCGTTCCATTGATCGGCCCACCAAGCAGGTCATGATTGAGGCCCGGCTCGTGGAAGTGACCGCGAATCCAAGGCAGAGTTACGGAATCAACTGGGCGGGCGTCGTTGGGGGCGCTGCGGTGCCCCAGGTGTTCCGCTACGGGGGCGCCGGTTTGGGGGAGCCGCCCTCCTACGTCATCGACAACACCGGCCGGGTCAGCACGACTCCCGGTAAACCCGCGACCGCCGTGGTGGACGAGGCCTCGGGCCGACTCAAGGGGCGCGATTTGTTTTTCGATGGACGCACCACGGGCAATTTTCTTGGCGCCATCAGCGGCCAGTTTGCGATTCTTTCCGTGCCCCAGATGTCCGCCACCCTCAGGCTGCTCAACGAGGATTCCGATGCCGAGTTCTTGGCGAACCCGCGGGTCGTCACCGCCAACAATCAAAAGGCGGAGATCAAGATCATCCGGCAACAGCCCGTGCCGCAGCTCAATTTTAACGAGCAAACAGCCCAGGCAGTGTTCAGCGGTTTCCAAGACAAGGAATTTGGAAACACCCTTGAAGTGACCCCCTCGATTAACCAGGAGGAGTTTATTTCCCTCTCGGTGAAGCCAGAGATTAGCAACAAAGTCGGGGACCAAACCTTTAGTTTCGGCGGCTCGGTTGTCACCTCTCCGATCATCGACAAGCGCTCGCTCAATTCCAATGTGTTGATCCGCAGCGGCAACACTTTGGCCATTGGCGGGTTACTCCAGGACGAGACAATCAAGAATCGCACGAAGGTGCCCATTCTCGGCGATATCCCAATTCTGGGTTACGCATTCCAGGAACGGCTCAATGGCCGTTCCAAGCGCAATCTCCTCGTGTTTGTTACCCCCACCATTCTGCGCCAAGCGCAGGGCACGGGATTGGAGGATCAGGTCAGCGGCCTCCTCAACAGCGGCGAAGAGTACGCCGATCCCAACGGCTGGCGCAACAACGCCAGAGGCGCCTACCGGGCAGTGCCCACCTCGCAGCGTCAACTCTCAGCGGATATTCCCAAACCCGGAATCAAGGGCGCTTCCAAACAGGGCAGAGTCAAGCCTTCGGCGCCATCCCGCTTGCCCTGAGCCAATCAAGACCCGGGCGGGTTTCTCCGCGACTTTGCACTTTTCAGTTGGGCTCCCGGCTCTAGTCTTTCGGCCCCTATGAAAAGCTTTAATATTGCGGTGCTGTCGGGCGACGGCATTGGTCCGGAAGTGATGGCCGAAGCCCTTCGCGTGCTTGCCGCGGTGGAGAAAAAGTGCGGGCTCCAGTTCCAGTTCACCGAGGCCCGGGTGGGCGGCATCGCGATTGATGTTGATGGCGAGGCCCTCCCGGAAGAAACCCTGCGGGTTTGTCGCGCTGCCGACGCCATCCTCTTCGGGTCGGTTGGGGGCCCAAAATGGGAGTCTTTGACCCCGCATAAGCAGCCGGAACGAGCGGCGCTTCTCCCGTTGCGAAAGCATTTCGGCCTCTTCGCCAATTTGCGCCCGGCCATCTGTTTCCCAAAACTGACTCACGCGTCGCCGGTCAAAGAGTCAATCGTAGCCGGGGGATTCGATGTGCTCTGCGTGCGGGAACTCACCGGCGGCCTGTATTTCGGGCAGCCCAAATACAGCCGGGAAGAAAACGGAGACACCGTCGCGGTCGACACGATGGTCTATAAGAAGAGCGAGATTGAGCGCATCGCGCACATCGCATTCAAAGCCGCGCAAGGCCGGCGTAAACACCTCACCTCGATTGACAAGGCAAACGTCCTCGAGAACTCGGTGTTGTGGAGAAAAACGCTTGTCGAGATCGCCCCGCAGTATCCCGATGTCACCTTGGCCCACCTTTACGTGGACAACGCCGCAATGCAGCTCATCAAGAACCCGAAGGGCTTCGACGTGATTCTCGCTGAAAACCTTTTCGGGGACATTCTCTCCGATGAAATGGCCATGATCACCGGTTCCTTGGGAATGCTGCCCAGTGCCAGTCTAGGCCTCTCGGAGACCGCCCACGGACGTTTCGGCCTGTTTGAACCCAGCGGCGGCACCGCCCCGGATATCGCGGGCAAAGGCATCGCCAATCCCATCGCTCAGATTCTGTCAGCGGGCATGATGTTGCGCTACGCTTTGGGCCAGCCTGCGGCGGCTGATTTCATCGATGCCGCTGTCCTGCGCGTCATCGACGACGGGCTGCGCACCGGAGACATCTGGAGCGAAGGCACGCAACGCGTGGGGACAAGGGAGATGGGCGAAGCCATCGCCCAAGCCCTTTAAAAGAAGGCTGAGGAGCGGGGGGCGAACGCAGCCCGCAAAGAGGCCCGGTTCCACCGGGATGCGCGCCGAGTGATTCGGCTAATCACTCGGCGCCGCCCCCTCTTCCCGTGGGCGGGAGCGTGCGCAACTCGACGCCACGCTGCCCCGGGAAAGCACGGCGGTTGAGTTTGATGCGGAGCTTGTTGACGGCGTGGCGGTTCACGGCTGCCGCGCCGCGGAGTTCACGGTGGGATTTAGATACGGCAACCGGAACCTCAGAAAGTGTGTGTGGTTTGGTTGCACGGACAAAACCGGGATCCGGTTTGCGGTTTCAGCGAGGGAAAGAGATTTTGACCGGGTCAAGGAATCCGTACGCGGCAGCCTGTATTCCGGGCGCTGGGTGGAAATCTAAAAGCGAGCGGCCCGTTTTCCCGCGCAGCAGAACACTGCGCCGAAAACATTCCGTTCATCGAGTCCATCGCGGAGCGACTGCCACCGGGAGAGGAGTAAAAATAAGCGGAGGTTTCCGCGTGATAGGAGTAAGCGTCCACCCAAGCGCTTCTGTGGATAGCGTGCATCAACGCCAGAGCCGATGGGATTATGACTTTGATGAATACGGAGGGGAATCGATTTGCTTGCGACGGAACGGGCCGGGTGCGCTTGTCGGTGCAACGCCGCGAGGCCTTACTCGACGAGTTGGAACGCAGCGGGCTGAGCGGGGTGCTGTTCGCCAGACTGGCCGGGGTGAAATATTCCCACATTTGCCGCTGGGGTGCAGTGGAGTGCTCGAGCACTCCAAAGCCCACCTCAACGAGATCAAGCGGACCGAAAAAGACTTGAGTGCGCTGGTAAAGGACGAGCCAGAGTGGGCTTCCAAGGTCTAAAAACTCACCGCCTTTCAAGGCGTGGGGAAAAAACCACCGCCTTTGCAGTCCTCTGATATGCTCCGGAGCTGGGAACGCTCTCCCGGGGGCAGATCAGCCCGCTGGCGGGACTGGCTCCTGACAAGCGCGATAGCGGCACGCTCCAAGGCAAACGCAGCATCCGAGGCGGGCGTGCTGGACTCAGAGCCGCCCTCTACATGGCGAGCGTCACAGCCTCCAGAATCAACCCCGTGCTTTCCATGGTTTACGAGCGGCTTCGCGCCGCCGGCAAACCGGCCAAAGTCGCATGGACCGCCCTCATGCGAAAGCTCCTCATTGCCCTGAATGCTGGTTTGGCAAAGCCCGATTTCCAGCTCGTGCTCGCGAGCAACGTTGATCCAGAAACCGCCTCCTAAAAGAGTTCCCCCCGAACGCCTGCCGCGGCGAGCGGTGCGGGGTTTGGGGGCGCACAGCCCTGATCAATTCGGTTCGCCCCCCCAAAAAAGGGCCCTAAATCCCCTTGTCATCAAACACAGTTACTTCGCGTGAAGTTCGTTTTGCTGCGGTATTTTCTGTGTCCGTCGCGATGAGGCCCAGCCGTGGTCGCCCGTTTTACCCGGTTGTCTGCGGCTTGTTGGATGTGGCGAGGACCGCGATCGGGAATCGTTCAAGCAGGACTCTCAGGGGGATGGGTTCGTTGTCGGAATCCATGTCGGTTCCCGTCAGCAGATTTCGCCAGGAATGGGTGCCCAGAGACGGGATGCAAGTGTCGGCCCAGGCCGCGCCCGTGGGAGGAAACCCAAGCCTCGCGGTGAGTCTGGGGACAATTACGAGGAGCCGGTGGGCGTTGGTGCGACGCTCGAATGCGACGCAGCAGCCGGCGAACGCTCCCTCAGCCGCAATCGGTTCGTAGGTGCCGTGCGCGAAGAGCTCGGGTAACTCCCGGCGTATTTGCAGGAGCCGATGCGTGATCCAGATTTTGATGCGCCCGTCTCGCCAGTGGAGCAGCAGCTCCTCTGGATCCACTCCCGACTGGATCGACCTAAGCATCTCTCGGCGGATGGCGTAATCGACCGGGCGCCGGTTGTCGGGATCCACCAGGCTCAGGTCCCAGAGTTCCTGTCCCTGATAAAAATCCGGCACTCCGGGGCAGGTGAGTTTTAAGACGATCTGGCTCAGCGAATTGACGCATCCGAGTTGTGCGACTTGATCTGCCATGGATTTAAATGCGGCGAGGAATTGGTTTCCGGGGGCGGGATCCATTGCTTTCTCAACGAAACGATCGGTAGCGATCTCCCATTCCTCGTTGGGTTCGATCCAGCTGCTGTTTGCTTTGGCCTCGGCGAGGGCCTTGCGCATGTACGACTGGATCCGGCGGATGTATTCCGCGTAAGCGGCGCCCGGGAGGGGTGCCAGTGGCCACGTGCCCAGCAGGGTCTGGTAGAAAAGATATTCTTCATTTGCGTCGGGCGCAGACTCTTCGCCGAGCGCCGTGTGGTGGGCGGCATTGAGTGAACGCCAATGCCGCAACGCCCGGCGCCACTCCGGCGCGAGCTCGGAGAGCCCGGCGATGCGCGCCCGGACGTCTTCACTTCGTTTGCTGTCATGGGTGGAGGTGGCCAGCAGGCCGTGGGGGAACGTTCGCTGGCGTTCCCTGTTGAATTCATGGAAGCGCTCCAGCGGTTGACCAAAGACCGAGGGGTCGTTGCCGACCTCGTTGAGTGCCACCAGGCGGTTGTAAACGTAGAATGCCGTGTCCTCCACGCCCTTTGCTGCGATGGCTCCCGTGCACTGCTGAAATTTCGCAACGAACGCGCGCCGATCTTTCTCGTTTACCGGATGCCGGTTCCCGCGGGGCGGGATGAGCACGTCCCGCACAAATTCAAACACCGTGCGTTCTAAGGCTGGGTTGCGTCGGCGCGCGGCCCGGATCGCCCGGTGGATCACCCGGGTGTCTTCCGGGCCTGGCTCACTTTCGGGCCGCAGATAGGTGCGATAAACGGGGAAACAGGCGATCACCTCGCGAACGGCTGCTGTGAGCGCGTTGAGCGTGAAATCCCGATACCAGCGGTGCGTCTCGGAGAGCCGGTTGAGCATGGCGCCCAGGGCGTTGATGTCGCTGGCCATCATTGCCCGCATGGTCAGCAGTTTGCTGCGATACACCACCTCTCCAAACCCCAAAGTGTGGCCTGTGAACTTCTTATAGATCTGATCAAAGATCGGTTCCGCTTCGTGCCGGATCAGCAGCTCGGTGACTTGCGCGCCGAACTCGTATCCGGTGGTACCTTGCACCGGCCACTGGCTCTGGAGTTTCTCCCCCGGAGCCAGAATTTTTTCCACCACGAGATAGAACCCGTTTCTGGAGGCCGCCCCTCCGCTACTCCAAATCCTGGCGCGCAGGGTGTCGAGATAAGCCCTTGGATCGGCAAGGCCGTCCACGTGGTCGATCCGAAGTCCATGGACGGAACCGTTCGCGATGAGTTCAAGCACCAGGCGGTGGGTGGCATCGAACACCTCAGGCAGTTCCATCCGGAGGGCCGCCAGATCGTTCACATCAAAAAAACGCCGGTAATTGATCTCTTCAGCCGCCACCCGCCAGTAGGCAAGCCGGTAGGACTGGCGGTTGAGCAACGCGTCCAACGCATCGTAATGACCGTCGCTGCCGCCCGACTCGATTCTGCCGAGATGCTCCCGGATCAATGCCTCCACGGCAGACGCTCGTTGGCAGAGACGTAACAGGCGGCTTTTGATGATCTCTTTCTCCCGGGCCCGTTCGGTCATTTTGTTCGGGCAGCGCTCTGTGGGCGGTGGCAGATGTTCGAGCCCTGTAAGGATGCTGGCGAGTTCCTCGGCCACGGTCGAATGGGGCGGGGTGAGTTGTGAGAGTACTTCAGCGAGGAGCGGGCGCAGGGTGCTCGGTTCAAGAGGCAGGATTCGTCCCAAATAACAGAGAAAAAATGCGCCCCGCTCGAACCGCAGCCCAAAGTGCCCTTGTTCAAGCACCCGCCCGTATTGGTCTCCGAGGATGGGCAGCAGCACCTTGTTTTCGAGTTCGCGTTTGAGGGGCTGCCAGTCGATGTCGAAGTAGGCGGCATAGGCAGAGCTCGGCCCGTTCTCGAGCACGTCCGTCCACCAACGGTTAAATCCCTGCCCTACGCCCATGTGATTGGGCACAAAATCGAGCACCAGCCCGATGCCGTGTTCCGCGAGCGCCTGATGGAAGGCTTCAAAGCCCTCGCGGGAGCCTATTTCAGGGTTGATCCGGTTTTGGTCGCAGATGTCGTAGCCGTGAGGGCTGCCCGGGAGTGCTTTAAAAAGGGGGGAAGTGTAGATGTGGGTAATTCCAAGAGCCTTCAGGTAAGGCAGCAAAACCCGCGCATCATCGAATGTGAACTCCTTGTGGAACTGCAGCCGGTAGGTGCCCCCCGGGATCCAACACGGCGGCTCCGAGCCTGCCGCAGCTTCGGGGCCGGCTCCGGGCTGCGCAACTCGCAGCGGCCCTGCTGGATGGGGAACCGGTGCAGGGGGCGTTGCCGAGGGGGCGTAATCGGAGGCCCCGGGAGCTTCTGGCTCGTCGCGCTTTTCGGTGTGCCGCCTCAAATGCCCAAAGCGCCAAGACGGGCGGGGCCGACTGCTGCTTCTGGAAAAGGGAGGACGCATGGCAGGGTTTACTCCACATCTCTCCCATCGCAGGCCCCGTGCGTTTCAGCTGGTACCGTGCGAAAAAAAGTCGGATACCACCGCTAAAGGCCCCGGTTAAGAAGCACTCGTCGTGGATTGCGACTTGGGAAAACCCGCATGCCCGACGGGGAAATGTGCCGTTCTCCGGGGATGGGTTTCCCGGGGTTTCTGCGGGGTGCTTAGGGCAAGCTAAGGTTGTGTCGCCCGCGCCTAGGGCGGCCGCCTAAAGTCGTCACGGAGCCGAAACGGCTCCATGAACCAAGAGAGACGGCAAAAACCCTGCTTGAACACCCGGCGAATCGGGACGGGCGCCGTATCGAAATGAATGCAGCCACCCGCGTCCCGTTGAGGAATCCGCCCCCGTTTTGAAGGGGCCGGATTCCTCGGGGAAAGAAAAAACTAACCCTGTTCCTGGGCCACCCAATCGATGGAGAACCGGACCATTTCCCCGGCGTCCCTGAATCCCAGCTTTTCCTTAATATGAGCGCGATGGGTCTCAATGGTTTTGACGCTGAGATGCAGCTCGTTGGCAATCTCGCGGGTGCCGAATCCTTTCCCCAGGAGTTGGAGTACCTCGAGCTCGCGATCGGAGAGCTTGTCCACAGGCGATCCCATGCCGCCCTCAATGGATTGGATTGCCTTGAAAACGAGTCTTTCGCCAAAGCGCGGGCTTACATAGATCTCGCCGTTGAGGACCTTGCGCAGTGCGGTGAGCACCTGGGTCATGGCCTCCGCCTTCATTACATACCCCTTGGCACCCGCCCGAAGAGCCCTCAGAGCGTAGAGCGACTCATCGTGCATTGAGAGCATCAGCACGGGCAGCCGGGGCTGCTCGGCGCGCATGAGTTTGATGAGCTCGATGCCGTTGGTGCCTTGCAGGGATATGTCGAGCAGCGCCACGTCGGGTTGCAGCCGACGCATTGCCTCCAGCGCTGCCGGGGCGCTCTCCGCTTCGCCGCAGACGGTGAGATCCTTTTCTCCACAGATGAGGGCCGCGATCCCGTGACGGAACACGGGATGATCGTCTACGATGAGAATCCGCTTCTGTTTGATGGCGGGGGCGGCGGCTTTTGGTGGTTCTGCGACTTCAGGTGGCATCATGAATAATGGGTAGTGGGAGTATTTGAGACATTTCTGCGATGACCCTTCGATCATCTCCGGGTGGCGCCAGCAATAGGCTCCTCCCGGATACGGGCTGGAAGTTCTGTTCTGAACATCCGGCCTCCGGTATTGGTTTAGGATGATAAAAGCTACGGAGTCCGTTCCGGCCTACGCTTGCTGCAGAAAACCGGTTCGGATGAGCAGTTTCAAGGTATTCGTGCTCCGGTAAACACCTGAAAACGGCATAAAGGGTTTTCCCTGGTTTTATTTGAGGGCCCGCGGAGGCCTTCCGCAACTCTAAGATGCCGCAGCTTCCGTATCGCGGATGAGCCTCTCCCAGTCTTCCCATGCCTCTTCGGACACCAGCGGGTTTTCGGGATGCACCCAGGTGGACGGCCCACCCGCGCACCCGTGGGTGGCACATTTGATAAGGGTGGAGCTACGGCGGAACCAGTGGAGCCGCACTTCGCGTCCGGTGAAAACTTGCTCGCAGAGCACACAGGCGCGGCGTTCATCGCAGGAGTGCCATTGATGAGTGGGGTCGTTGGCGTTGAGGAGTTCGAGCCGTTTTTGGTCTTTCAATGGGAGGAATCGCATAGGGGTAACGCGGAAGGGCTGGGGGTGCATCTGGGATCAGGGCGATAGAAACGATGGGTCTTTCCGGAGCGCTCCATGCGCCCGGGCAGGGTCCGGTTCTCGAAACAGAAAAGAGGGGGGGGAGGAAGCCGATGAAAGATGCCCAGTGGTTTAAGCAGGCGATCATTTATGAGCTCCACGTAAAGTCCTTTGCCGACAGCGACGGGGATGGAGTGGGGGATTTTCGGGGGCTGATCGAGAAGCTCGACTATTTCAAACATCTCGGAGTCACTGCACTCTGGTTGTTGCCATTTTATCCGTCGCCCCTGCGGGACGATGGATACGATATTGCTGACTACTTCAACGTGCATCCCAGCTATGGCACGCTTGAGGATTTTCGGGTTTTTCTCAGGGAATCCCACCGACGTGGCCTTCGGGTGATCACTGAGTTGGTGCTCAACCATACCTCCGACCAGCATCCCTGGTTCCAGAGGTCCCGACGTGCGGTTCCTGGCAGCGTTCACCGGGATTTTTACGTGTGGAGCGCGGACGGTGCGAAGTACCGGGAAGCGCGGGTGATTTTCCGGGATTTCGAGGACTCCAACTGGAGCTGGGATGCCGGAGCCAAGGCCTTTTACTGGCACCGGTTCTATGCGCACCAACCTGATCTCAACTTTGAATCTGAGCCTGTGCGTCGCGCTCTTTTTGAGGTCATCGATTTCTGGCTGGCCCTGGGTGTGGACGGGTTGCGGCTGGATGCGGTGCCCTACCTCTTTGAGCGGGACCACACCTCCTGTGAGAACCTGCCTGAGACGCATGCGTTTCTGCGCGACCTTCGCAGGCATGTGGATGACCGTTTTGAGGGGCGGATGCTGCTTGCTGAAGCCAACCAGTGGCCCGAAGACGCGGTGCATTATTTCGGTGCGGGCGACGAGTGCCACATGAACTTTCACTTTCCGCTCATGCCGCGCCTGTTTATGGCGCTTCAGATGGAGGACCGGTTTCCGATTGTCGACATCCTTGAGCAGACCCCGGACATTCCCGAGGGCTGTCAGTGGGCGACTTTCCTACGCAACCACGATGAGCTGACCTTGGAGATGGTCACCGACGAGGAGCGCGATTACATGTATCGCGTTTATGCGGCAGATCACCGGGCCCGCATCAACCTCGGGATCCGGCGTCGGCTGAGCCCTTTGCTGGGCAACAGCCGGAGACGCATTGAGCTCATCCATTCGCTTCTGCTGAGCCTGCCTGGGACCCCGATACTTTATTACGGCGACGAGATCGGCATGGGAGACAACATTTACCTGGGCGACCGGGACGGGGTGCGCACCCCGATGCAGTGGAGTGCGGATCGCAATGCGGGTTTTTCGAAGGCCAACCCGCAGCGGCTCTTTCTGCCGGTGATTGTGGATCCCGAGTATCACTTCGAGTCGGTGAACGTGGAAAACCTGCAACGCAACCCCAGCTCACTCTACTCGTGGATGCGTCGGCTCATTTCGATCCGGCAGAGTTCGAGAGCCTTGGTTCAGGGCACTTTGGAGTTCTTGCATCCGGACAATGGGCGGGTGCTGGCATATCTCCGGCGGGCCGATCAAGAGGTGGTTTTGGTGGTGGCAAATCTTTCGCGGCATCCGCAGATGGTGGAGCTCGATTTGGAGCGGTACTCGGGCTGGGTGCCCCAGGAGATTTTCGGGCAGGGCTCCTTTCCGCCGGTGCGCGGGGATCCGTGGGTGCTCACCTTGGGAGCGCACGATTTTTACTGGCTACGGCTGCAGGCCCGTAGCCAAGGTGGGAGGGTGCAAGTGCAGCGTTCCATTCCGGTGCTTGAGGATTGCGCGCGGTGGTCTCCTGCGTTTTTTGAGGAGTTCATCGCGCGAATCCTTCCGGGCTACGTTGAGAGTTGCCGTTGGTTTGGGGGCCGTGGACTGCGGGCGTTATCTCTGGCGGGTGTGATTCCTGTGGATGCCGAGGAAGGCGGGGCCCGGGTGATTTTGTTGGAGGCCCAGCTGACCCAAGGGTTGCCGGAGATCTACGTTCTGCCCGTGCAGTTTGTCCAAGGAGAAACCGCGGAGAGGTTGCTGCGGGAAAGTCCGCAATCGGTGATCGCCCGAACGGCAGATGGGGGGGCGGTTTGTGACGGGTTGTGGGAGGAGTCTTTTCGGAAAGCGCTCATGGCGAAGTTTCTCCAGGTGCCCGGCGGTAGTGACGCATCGGAGTCGGGGCCAGGTTGGAGCGCGTTGGTGGGCCGCGATTTTGATCCCGTTGCAGCCCGGGCGAGCCTGGCTCATTCCCAAGTTCTTAAATCCGAGCAGTCCAATTCGTCGGTTGCTTACGGGACGCGTTATTTTTTGAAGCTCTATCGGAAGTGGGAGCGGGGGCCGCATCCTGAAGTGCAGCTGGTACGGCATCTGAGCGAGGCGACGGATTTTGAAGCCATGGCGGGGTTTGGTGGGGCGCTCAGCTTACAGGGGCATGGAGGCATGGGGGTGGTGGGCTTGCTGGTGGATTACACGGTTCACCAAGGCGACGGCTGGCAACATGCCCTGGATTCTCTGGCCCGTTTTTTTGAGAGGGTGTCCACGGCGGAACCGGCATCTCCCGGGGCCTTGAATGAGCTCATTGGGGGTGTTTATCCCGACCGGGTCCGCCAACTCGGGGAACGCACCGGGGAGTTGCACTGGGCCCTCGGCGGGAATTCAGACGAGCCAGAGTTCGCGCCTGAAGCATTCACGGGGCACGGTCAGCGCGCCCTCTATCAGTCGATGCGCAGTGCGCTGGGACGCGCGCTGCGGTCGTTGCGCCGGGCACTCCCGGATTTGCCCGAGCCGGTTCGGGCTGCAGCGCAGCGGATCCTGGCATCTGAGCCGGAACTTCTGGCCCATCAGGCGCGCCTGCTGGGAACGCCGCTCAAAGCGTGCAAGATCCGGATTCACGGGGATTTCCATCTCGGGCAGGTCCTCAACACGGGAAAAGATTTTGTATTGATTGATTTTGAGGGGGAGCCCCGGAGGTCGATCGGTGAACGCGCTCTGAAACGTCCGGCATTGCAGGACGTGGCTGGCATGGTGCGGTCGTTTGATTACGCGGCGCACGTAGCCTTGGAGCGGGAACGTCCGGCAGATCAGCCCGAACTCGAGTTTTGGGCGGAAGCCTGGAGCCGTTCCATGGCGGAGGTGTTTGTCGGCGCTTACCGCGAGAAAACCCGGGGCTCAGTGTTTGTCCCGGAATCCCTGCGTGAGTTCGATCTATTGCTGGAAACCCTAGTCTTGGACAAAGCGCTTTATGAACTCGAATATGAGCTGGCATACCGGCCCGATTTTGTCGGCATTCCTCTGAGGGCGATTGGTCGGTTGCTGAAGCAGAAGACGGTGGACGCGGGTTGAAGCGTTTGGGGCTTTTGGAGGAGTTTTCAGTAAAGAACCGCGTTTTGGGGGAGTGGCACTGCGCGGGTGCTTGCTAAACGGTGGCGGTGGTGCCCGGAGGAGGTGGTGAACGGGGGATCTTGTCCGTCGAGAAAAGGGCGACGGAGGATGTGGGCGCTCCTGGGAAAGCGGCTAGGGCAGGATCAAGGCTCTCATAAAGCCTTCCGGGCGTTTTTTTGCCATCGCAAAGGCTGTGTCTAGCTCCTCGAGATGGAAGCGATGGGTGAAGAGACGAGCGGGAGTCAATTCGCCCTTGCAAAGCGCGTCCACGGCGCCCCGCATGCAGGTGAGCTGCAGTGAGGGATCCGGTGGCGGCACACGCAGGATCTCGCGACTTGGCACATTGCGCTTCTGAAAATCGAGCGGAGCGTCCGGTAAGGAGCGAGGTTGCGCGACGAGGAGCCGCCCGGAATCGGCCGTGAGTGCTTCGCACAATGCGAGGGATTGCGGTTTACCAGTCGCATCGATCACGACATCACAACGCGTGCCCTTGGTCCATAAGTTGATTTGATGGAGTGCGTCATTGGGCGCTCCCAAACAGACTAGTTCGGAAGCCCCCATCGAATGAGCCAACGCCAGTGCGTTTGAACGTCGGGAGAGCGCGATCACTCGTGCCCCTGTGCAGGCGGCCAGTTGGGTGAGAAGTGCTCCAAGAAAACCAATGCCCACGATTGCCACGGTCTGGTGGGACTCAATCCGTGCCTGTCGGATGAGGTCGATTGCGGCGCCGAGTGTACCCCAGGGAACCGGCTGCGAGTCCAGTTTGCTGGGCAGGCGAATGGCTTGGTTTACCGAACACACACAGTATTCGGCGAACCCCTGCGGCGCGTGGAAGGTCACGCGTTCGCCGCATTGCCAACCGGGAGTGTTTTGCCCAATAGCATCGATGAAACCGCATGCTTCAGTGCCGACGCCCAAGGGGAGGGGGCGTGAGTGCTCTCGAGTTTGACGGGACAAAACCTGCAGGTCGGAAGGAGGAACACTCCAGAGTTCGACTTGGATCCGGAGTTGGCCTGGAGCGGGCTCGGGTATGGGCGCCTCCGATAAGGTGACGCGATGGGTGGTGGTGACCGAGGCAACACGCATGGTCGAAGAGCGTGAAGCGGGCGATAAACACTCGGATAGGGCAGGATTCATGGCGATGCAAACTAGGGGAGCCATCGTGCCGCGGGAGGGCTCAGCCTGCCATCAGGCGCAGCCCCGCTTCGGGGACGGGATTTTCCGGTGTTCGTCGCGGGTCAGCACGCAAAGATGGGGCGCCTGTTCGGCGCGCAGAGAGCCGTCATGTGCCGGGAGGTGGGCCTGCAGTCCCGGTCATGCTTGCCACCTCCTTTTCCTCAGTCCTGCTAGGGCTGGGCCACCCACCAGCAATAGAAATCAATCCTCGGCATCCCGTTCAGTAGCGATTTTGTGGAGTTTCCCGCATGACCCGCGATGCTTTTTCTGGGAGGCCCCGAGTATTTAAAGCACAGGCCTTTTTCGGATGGAGGCCGGCAGCTTTGCACCCTAAAAGGGACGCCCTTCCACGGCTTTGTTGGCTTGTCGAGACGGGTTAAAAAGCCTTCCCGGTCGGACTACCTGTTGCCTCATAAGTTTTGACACCGGGAAGGAACAGCTAGAGGTGACTCGAGAAGGTCGTTGACTCAAAAAGAGCGACACCAGCAAAAGAGGGTTCTGGAGACGTGACGATCCATTGGGGTTTCATTGGCTCCGAACGGCACGGAAACTCAGGTAAGAATCCTTCCAAGTTTTCCGGCTCCGCGTGGTTCTACCAAGGGGCCGTTGTTTCCCCCCGCACCCCCAGTGATAACCCTTTTTATGTATCCTAGATCATTTTTCCCCGCCTTTTATCTCGCCGTACCGGCCGTCGTCTGTGCGCAGGTTCCCGTTCAAAGTCAGGTTCCCGTTCAAATTCAGTCAGGCGACCGGGTCTTGTTCCTGGGCGACACCCTTTTGGAGCGTGAGGGTGCGGCGGCTGCATTGGAATCCCGCCTTGTGGAGTCGGCGGCTGGGACGCCGTTGACGGTGCGCAACCTCTCCTTTAGCGCGGATCTGCCCACGGGGGTTTCCCGGGTCAGTTTCGACCCCGCAATCACGGGCAAAGATCGGATGCGGGAGCAGTTGGATTTGGTTAAACCGACGGTGGCAGTTTTGGGGTATGGCATGGCGGCGAGTCTGGAGGAAATGACTTATGCCTCGGGGGACCCCAACCTCAATGCGGACCCCGCTCGGTATGGGAACGGGTTCTCGGCCGCGAAATTTAAGACGGATCTTTCGGAACTCATGGACGCTATTACGGCCACCAATGAAGGTAAGCCGGTGCGCTTTGTTCTGCTGGCCCCCCTGAAACACGAGGATCTTCGCAAGCAACGGCCGGGGCTTCCGGATCCTGCCCGGCATAACGAAATTCTCGCGGGTTATACGGCGGCAATTCGCCAGCTTGCGGCTGAACGCGGTGCACGTTTTGTGGACACTCCCGCGCTGGTTCAGCCCGCGGGGGCTCAACCTCTGACCGACAACGGGATCCACCCGACGTCGGCGGGATTAGAGCGGTGGGCGGACGGCGTGGCGTCGGAGTTGGGGTGGGCCCCGAAGGTGAAAAACATTTCGACTTCCCAAGCCGGGGCGCTCCGCAAAGCTCTCCAGCGCAAAAACGAACTTTTTTTCCATCGCTGGCGTCCGGCCAATCACACTTACATTCTCGGGTTCCGCAAACGCGAGCAGGGGCGGAACGCGGTTGAGATCGAACAATTTGACGCGCTCCTGGCGCAGGCCGAGGCCGCGATTGCGGATCTTCGAGCGGGCAAACCGGCTCCTGCGGAAAAGGTGGTTCCTCCGGACGTTCTGGGGTCGGAGCCTGTGGGAAAGCCGGATTTCCAACTGGGCGATGGGCTGGAAATCAGTCTTTGGGCGGAGAACCCGCTTTTGTCCAAACCGGTCCAGATGAACTGGGATGCGCGGGGGCGGCTGTGGGTGGCGTCGACGCCGATTTATCCGCAGATCCAGCCGGGAGCGTACGCAACGGATCGGATTTTCATCCTGGAAGACAGCAAGCACGGGGGAAAAGCGGACAAGGTCACCGTGTTTGCGGATGATCTTCTGATCCCCACGGGAGTGGAGCCGGAGATTGGACCTGGCAAAGAGCAGAGTGCATTTGTCGGGGCATCCACGGAACTTCTGCTTTTGAAGGACCAAGACGGCGATGGCAAAGCAGATGAACGCAGAGTGGTGTTGAGCGGGTTTGGAACAGAAGACACCCACCATACGATCCACGACATGCACTGGGGGGTGGATGGGCGGCTCTATTTCAGCCAGAGCATTTATATTCATTCCCACATGGAAACCCCATGGGGGGTGGTCCGCCTCAACAGCGGCGGCGTGCTGGCCTACGATCCGCGCACGGAGCGGGTGGAGGTGTTTGCCAAAGGGCTGGTTAATACTTGGGGGCACCAGACAAATCGAGAGGGCCAGTCATTCCTCACCGATGGGGCGGGCAGCAACGGGCTGAGTTGGGCGTTTCCGGGCGCCACATTCGCCCCTTTCGAGGGCGCGAGTGCGACGATGCCCTCCGTGAGTCCGGGCGGTTATCCCAAGTTTTGTGGATTGGAGATCGTCCGCAGCCCGCTTTTCCCCGCTGACTGGCAGGGCAACGCCATCACCAATGATTTTCGGGCACATCGCATCGTGAGGTTCTCGATCAATGACCTTGAAAAGAGTCAGCCTGCCCTGAGCGCATTTGCTACGACCGACCAGCCCGATGTCGTGCGGACGCCGGACCAGAGTTTCCGTCCCATTGACCTTAAATTCGGCCCGGATGGGGCGCTTTACGTGGCTGACTGGACCAACCCCGTGATCAATCACGGCGAGGTGGATTTTCGCGATCCGCGCCGGGACAAAAAACACGGCAGAATCTGGCGGATTGTTTCCAAAGACGCCAAGGCCTTGCCGTGGGAGGCGCTGACGGATCGGAGCACCGTGCAATTGCTGGACGGACTGCTTTCTCCGAACCTCTGGGAGCAGGAACAATCGCGGCGCTTGTTGAGCCAAAAGCTGCGCGGGGGTGGCATGGACGAGGTGGCGGCTTGGCAGGAGAGCAAAGGCAGCGCCGAGGCGGCCCGCGAAGCCGCCTTTGCCCGGGCTGGAGCCCTCGGGCCTGAGGCCGCTCTCCATCAAATCAAAGTGCTCGACGCGGGGGGGCGGGCCTGGGAGGCCCGCTGGTTGGGGGCCGTGGTTTCTACGGCGGAGCGCAAGGCCCGTCTGGGGGTTCTGGCTCAGGACCCATCGCCTCGGGTGCGTTTGGAGGCGATGCGCGCGCTTGCCCGCGTGTCGGAGCTGAGCTCGGCGGATGCGGTTTTGAAAGCAGCAGCCGCGTCTCCTCAGGATGATCGCCAGTATCATTTTGCTGCCGCGCGTTCCGTGCGGGAGTTGTCAGGAATCTGGGCCAAGGCCGTATTGTCGGGCCAATGGGATTGGAAGGGTCGAGAGCAAGAGTTGGCGGTTGGATTACGAGCGCTGGATCCGGGAGTGGCGGGGCCGCTGCTTTCTTTCGTGATGAAGGACCTGGCGGTGCCTGCGGATGGTTCGGGGCCGTGGACGGCGTTGATTGCGCATGCCGGAGGCGTTGGTGAAGTGGATAAGCTCTGGGCGGAGGTGCGCAAGGAGGGCGCGGCTCTCCCACTGGTGCTTTCTGGTTTGGACGCCCTCAAAGCGGCCGCAATCCGGGGGGTGCTCCCTCACAATGACGTGGCTGTCATTTCCAGCTTCCTAGAAAGTAAACAGCCCGGGGTGGTTCGCGCAGCGGTGGAGCTGGTCGGGGTTTGGAGGCGTTTGGAGGCAGCTCCTCGCCTCGGTGTTTTGGCTGCGGGCTCTGACCCCGCGCTTGGAGACGCAGCGATTGAGGCCCTGGCGGGAATCGGAGGTGTCCCCGCTCTCAAAGAGGCAATGGTTCTGCTTTCGGCGGATAAACCGTTGCCGATGCGCCGCAAGGCGCTGGCGATTGTGATTAAAGCGCGTCCAACCGATGCTCCGGCGCTGGCGCTGGAGCTCATCAACGCGTCGCCTTCTGCTGACGAGGCCCTCCAAGTCTGGCGGGTGTTGATGGCAAAGAACGCGGGGCTCGCCGAAAAAATGGGGCGCGAGCTGGGATCTGAGATGGGTCCCAAGGCTATTAAAGCCGGGCTCGATGCCGCCCGTGAACTAGGCGCCCGTGGTCGCGCGGTGACGGCTGTTTTTACGGTTCTATCCAAAACCGGCAAGGCTCCGGACAGTATGACGCGGTCGATGGAGGATTGGGCCAAACTGGTGCAGGAGCGTGGCAACGCGCTCAAGGGAGAACGCATTTATCACGGCGCGGCGGTGAACTGCGTTCAATGCCATGCCATTGGAGGTGCCGGCGGAAAGCTCGGGCCGGATATGTCCACCCTCGGTGCAAGTGCTCCTTTGGATTACATTGTGGAGAGTGTTTTGGAGCCTGCCGCCAAGGTGAAGGAGGGTTACCACGGGGTGAGCTACACACTCAGCGATGGCGGCGCGGTGGTGGGGGTTCCATTTGATGAGAGCTCCACGGCAGTCCGTGTGCGGTTGCCAGGCGGGGTTGAAACCGAGGTGCCCAAGTCAAAAATCAAATCCAATGACATCATCGGTTCCCTGATGCCTCAAGGGTTGCTGGAGGGCCTTTCGGAGGAGGACAAACTCAACTTGTTCGCCTTTCTAGCGTCCGTGGGACGGCCGGGCGCGTTTGATGCCAGCAATGGAGGGGTTGCGCGTGCTTGGAAGCTCGCGCCTGGTGTGGATCCGGCAAAAAACGCAGAGCTTCTCCCGACGGCGCCTTCCGTGTTTTCGCTAACCGACGGTCGGGTGTTGGCCGAGCATTTCCAGAGCCCTTTGGCGATGAGCCCGGGCAACGCCGATGTGTATGCCCTCACTAAACTCGCGCTGGGAAGCGCGGGGCGGGTGCGGCTGGAGCTCGAAGGTGCCGCGGAGTTCTGGATCAACGGCGAGAAAGTGTCCGGAAAATCCACGGATCGCGAGCTTGGCGCAGGGGATCATTGGGTTGGCGTGCTCCTGAAACGGGAGAGGCTTCCCGAGATGCTCCGCGTGACGGCAACCTCTGGGCGGTTTGTGGCTCCCTAAGCCGCATTGGTGGGATTACGAACGCTTTACAAACACCCCGATGAGGGGGCGGGGATAAGGCGTATCGGAGGCGAAATCGCTCACAAATCCCGTGCTTGTTCGCAGTTCGACATGGCCCGCATCGGGGCCCCCATAGACGATCACAGCACCTACGGGGGCCTTGAAGGGGTCGCTAATGGGCAGCCGCTCAAACCCGAACTTTCCGACGAGTTCTGCGCCGGCTTCTTTGGCCCAGAGAGAGGTGGGCCTCTCAGAGATCAACTGCGCGGCGAGCAGGGCGTCTTTGACATACTTCCAGCAGTGCCATGTCATTTTCGGGTGCGCACGCCGTGCCGCTATTTCCGCGGCTCGGATCATCCCCGGATCATAACGGAAGGAGCCCGAAGCCGGGCCGAATCGGGCCCGTTCCCTGAGGCTTAGCGGTCGGGAGCTTTCGGCATTGGCCAACGATTCACTGGCTTGGGCCCAAGCTGCGCTCCACAAAAAGCAGCCAATCCAGATAGGGTGAGGGAATCGCATGCGGGACAAAGAGCGCCCAGATAAGCTCAAAGTTTGGCCCGGTCAACCGCTTTGAGTTTCATGCTGGACGACGCGTGGCGCCGGGGCCGTGTTCGCGAAAAGACGTGGCAATTGCGCAATGTCGGCTCGGAGAGGTAATGAGGATTGACGCTCGGAGGGGCACACCCTTTTAGTAACGGGTCGCATTTTTTCTGACCACAGTCATCACCCACTACATTCTATGATCAAAATTGGTATTAACGGCTTTGGACGCATCGGTCGTCTGGTATTTCGCGCAATTTGTGACCAAGGCCTGCTGGGCAAGGAAATCGAAGTCGTGGCCGTCAACGATTTGGTGCCTGCCGATAACCTGGCTTATCTGGTGAAATACGACTCCACCCAAGGCAAGTATCCGGGGCTGGTGCACAGCGCGAAGAGCAGCCCATCGGTGGCTGAGGACGACGTGTTGGTGGTGGACGGCCACAAAATCAAGGGTCTGGCCGTCAAGGAA
>JBEIUI010000058.1:0-19642 GCA_040374425.1 Verrucomicrobiia bacterium
GGAGTGGCGGAGATACTCGGCCTGTTCCCGCGGCCCCTCTTGCAGAGGTCCAGGGGAGTTCGGGTTCTTCAGAGGTCGAGGAGAGTTCCGGTTCTTGTCTCCCTCTCCCGCTGGGAGAGGGCTGGGGTGAGGGTTGATTTGATGCGACGAGATCAATCGTCGCGATCAAATCAATAAGTTCGCCGAGGCGGTGTTTGTCGAGGCCGGGGCGGGCGTAGTCCTTGGGCAAAACGCCCCTGAGTCTTGGGTTGTCGCGCTCGATGGCGACCATGGCGTCGTCGACGGTTTTGCCGATGGTGGGCTGCTTGGCGTTGGCCTGGAGGTGGGACCAGCGGGCATCGGTCGGCACCCAGAAGACGTTCTCGGCCTTGTATTCGTCCGGGTCCTCGGGATTGGCCCCGGCGTAGTCACCCTCGCCGGCGAGGAGTTTGGCGCGGTGTTCCTCGAACGTGTCGGAGATGTATTTGAGGAAGATGAGGCCGAGGACGACGTGCTTGTATTCCGCAGCGTCCATGTTGTTGCGGAGCTTGTCGGCGGCGAGCCAGAGCTTGGCTTCGAAGCCGATGTTGGCGGTGGTGTCAGCAGGTTTGCTGGATGATTTGCGTGCCATGAAGATCAGTTTTTTAGGAAGGTCGGTAGGACATCTGCGGGGGCACCCCTCTGATTGTTTCGGGATCTGGGGATCCGGGGGCCAGACAAACTGTGATCTGGCACCGCGGGTTTTCCAATGGAAGCTCTTTCCCTGCAGGCCCCCTTGGATAGGCGTTCCGGCTGTTTTTATTGGGCTTGTCGCAGCTTTTGCTCGATGCCGCGGAGAGTTGTTTGAAGCTCCTGCTCACGCAGTTCCGGGTCGATGTCTTGGATGTATTCGACGGCGGCGAAGTCGTCGCCTCGGCGCCGGTTCTGCGGCGGCTCCAGCGTCTCGATGAGGATGGCCTCGAAAGCCGTGACGATCGAAGCAAAGGTGGGCTTGAGTTCGTCCTCGGTGAGCCTGCCGGTGTCGGCCACGCCATAGAGACCAAACCACGAGAAGCGGTTCCAGCGGCCGGAGAGTCGGTCGAGTGTGTGCTCGTAGAGGCGCTGTCCCAGCGGGCGCTCGGTGGCGCGACCGACATAGACAACGGTGTGATGGTCGGCCAACACATACACTCCGCGTTGGCCCCCGAAATCAACGCTCTTGGCCGCGACCTGCTGACGGCCAAAAATCCGGGGCTGGCGACGCCAGACAACGTGCTCGCGCTGCCAATAAATGCCGAAAGCACGAATGACGTCTGCGGATGTCTCGGTCTCCGCCTCGATCACCGCCTGCGCAGCCACTGCTCCGTGGGTGGGGCGCAGCGTGAAAATGCCTTTGGCGACCCGGTAGAACGGTGAGTTTGCGCCGTCGTGCTTGATGGATGTGGCAATCTGGGCGTTGACCGTGGCGTCGGGAGTCGCCCCTGCTGTGGTCTTGAGTCCGCGAGTCAGGATGCGCTCCGTGATCTCGGTGTAGTGGAGCGGCTCCTTGGACGCGGAGAGCACCGTGATGATTGCGTTCTTCCAAGATTGTTCAGCCATTGGGAAATCGGGTGGGCACGCCCCACATGGATGAGCCGGCTGCCGCAATGCTCTGCGGCTGCCGCAGTTTTGAGGGCATCGGGGGATGTTTACACGATGCGGCGCTCCGGCCGCGACTCGAAAACAGCCGGCAAACATCGCCCGCCCCGGTCCGCTCAGGCTCCTCTTGCGGGAGGCGCCGGGGAGCGGGACAAGGGACAGACGTGAATGGCGCTAAGTTTAGCTCACTTTGGGACGTTTGGAGGTGGCGGTGTTTCGGTGGGGAAGATCGCCCATTTGGCGTCGAGGTCGGGGGAGGCGTTGATGGTTCTTTGGACGCCGTCTTACTGCCCTGGGTTCGGAAGGTGGCACAGGCTTCCAGCCTGTGGCCGTTGCAAGTCACAGCCAGGATGGCTGTGCCACTTTGAGCCTGCGCGGCAGCGCGGACTATGACAAGGTTGACGCCGCGACCTTCTAGCCCATGAAACCGAAAATCATCAAGACCGAGGAGGAACACGCGGCGGCTCTGGCGCGGGTGGAAAGCCTCATGGATGCGAAACCCGGCACTGCCAAGGAGGAGGAACTGGAGCTCTGGTCCCTGCTGGTGGAGCGTTACGAGCAGGAACATTTTCCCGTGGATCTTCCAGACCCGGTGGAGGCGATCAAATTCCGCATGGAGCAGGAGGGTCTTCAACAAAAAGACTTGGTGAAATATTTCCCCGGCAAGAACCGGGTGTCTGAGGTGCTCAATCACAAACGCCCGCTGAGCATCGGCATGATTCGCGCCCTGCATCGTGGGCTGAGAATCCCCGCAGAAGTCCTGCTCCGTTAAATTCCTGCCTGAGGAGCGCCCAAAGCCGAGGCACACTCATCGGCAGAGAATCTGCCGGAATCTGCCGGGCACAAAATCTCAGGCCTCGGGCCGGATTCCAGCGCAGGCGGACACCACCTCCTCGGGAATGGCCGGATTCAGCCGCCGGATGGCCTCGCGCTCATCCCGGCCTTCTCCCACTGGGAGAAGGTCGGGGTGAGGGTTGGAGCGAAGCGAGATTGCAGCACGTCGCCGTAGGTCTCCCTCTCCCCGTGGGAGAGGGCCGGGGTGAGGGTTGGAGCGAAGAGAAACTGCATTCGAGGGCGGCGTCTTCGACGAGGGAGTCGTTGAGGCTCACGCACCCGCCTCCTTCTCCAGTTTCAGCAATCGTGCCGACAAATCCGCAGGCGCAACAAAGACCATCTGCTTGCCCTTCTTGCGCTTCTCAAGAACGCCGCGCTCGCCGAGATCGAGCAGGTCGGTCCGCGCGGTTTGATACACCACATTGTGGCTCTTTTGATGGCTGGCGAAGGTGTAGCGTTGGCCCGGATGCTTGAGAGCGTTGCGGATGATTTCCACCTGCCGGTGATTGAACAAATCTAGCGCCCGCATGTGCGATTCTACGTCCTTCAAATCAGCCGTTTTACGCTCGATGTAAGCATGCAGTTCGCGGACCGCCCGGCGGATCACCTGTGTCTGTGCGATGATGAAATACGTTAGATCGTTGTCATCCGTCTCCGTGTAGAGGAAGGAGCGGCCATACTTCACCGGCGCTTTGCGCAGGATGTTGGAGATCGAGATAAACTCAAAAAGCCAGTAACCGCTGTGCAGCATGGCCCAGTAGAACAATGCCCGCGCCGTGCGCCCGTTGCCGTCCACGAAGGGATGATCGTAGGCCAGCCAGAAGTGCAGGATGATCGCCCGCACCGCGGGATGCACAAAGTGCCCCGGCGTCTCGCCATTTGCGAAAGCGCACATCGCCGCCATCCGCTCCGTGAGTTCCTCCGCGGGCGGCGGGGTGTGATAGATTTCGCCGAAGTCATCGCCCACGACCCGCTCCTCGTCGGCGCGGCGAAAACGACCTGCTGCGGTCGGATCCTCCAGCGTTTTCTCCGTCACCAGTCGGTGAATCTCGCACACCAGTTCCGGCGAGAGCGCCGACGCTTTCAGCGCCCGGATGCGCTGCATCGTCACGTAGTTGTTCAGGATCATTTGCTCGCTGTTGTCGCGCGGCTTTCGGCCCGAGCGGATCAGCTCCTTCGCCACCTCGCGCGTCGTCACCGCGCCTTCGAGCTGGCTGGACGTGATCGCCTCCTCCATGAGCGAACTCACCAGATACCTGTCGCGCGTCTGCGGATTGGTAATCGGCTCCGGGATGCTCACGAGCCCGCCCGCCCCGAGATCGATCTGGTGGAGTTCTTCCAACACCATCTCCGTCACGGCAAACTCAAAGGGCCTCTGCGCCGTGTCCTTGAGCGGGATGGGTTTCAGCGCATCCATCCGGGAAAGCTTTTGCACCATCCACCATTCCCTGTGGTTCACGCCCGGCGGCGGTGAAAGGCGCCGGAGTTTGTCCCAATGCAGGTAGTGCCTTTGCGTCTTTGCCTCCCGCACCAGGGAAAAGAGCTGCATCATCCGTTCGGGCTGCGTCACTTCAGCCATCAGAACGTTCAGTTTCGGCGGTGTTTGCGGGAAGCGCATCGGTTTCCTTTCAAGGATCTACTAATTAATTTCAGATTAGTAGATCGGTCTGAATACGCAGCCAACTGCTAAAACGTTTCATTTTAGTAGTTCTTTGGCCGCCCCGCTCAGCAGCTTCGGCAGCAGCGTATCGCGCACGGTGGCGAGGGTGCAATGGCCGGATTCGGCCGCCGGATGGCCTCCCGCTTTTCCTCTCCCCCTGGGAGAGGGCCGGGGTGAGGGGTTGAGCGAAGCGAAACTGCATTCGAGCGGCTGTTAGGGACAGGCAAAATGTCAATCTGGTAACAACCTGGTTTTCCTGCCGCTTTTCAACGGGGTCCCTGAACCAATTCTATTGGTTCTCCTTATTAACTTCCCCGACCCATCGTAGAAGCACAGGGGGCTGACAAAATCTCCGGCCTCGGACCGGATTCCAGCGCAGGCAGGACACCGAGGCGGGGTGGGCGGAAGGGAGCACAGGCTTCCAGCCTGTGACCTGTGACAATCACAGCCAGGATGGCTGTGCTCCTTTGAGGTTGCGCCTCCTTCCCCGCCGCCGGCCTCCCCGCCCGGTCTGCCAACGAACGCGCCGCCGCTTCTAGGCGATGATCTCCGTGCCGATGCCGGTGTTGGTGAAAATCTCCAGGAGGAGTGAGTGCGGGGTGCGCCCGTCGATGAAATGCACTTTGGTGACGCCTTGCTGAAGGGCGTTGAGCGCGGACTCCACCTTGGGGATCATTCCCCCGGTGATGATCTCTTCCTCGAGAAGCTGATCGATTTTTTCCCGGTTCACCGACGGGATGAGCGATTCCTTGTCGGTGGGGTCGCGCATGATGCCGGGCACGTCGCTGAGGTAGATGAACTTGGCCGCCCGAAGCCGGCCTGCGATCGTGCCGGCGGCGATGTCCGCATTGATGTTGAGGACCAACCCGTTCTCGTCCTTTGCAAGGGGCGAAATCACCGGCACTTTTTCATCGGCCACGGCCTTTGCAATGGCGTCCAGCTCCATGTCCGTCACTTCGCCAACAAACCCCAGGTCGATTCCTGTGGTTTTGCCCTCGGTTTGCGGCGGCAGCTTTTTGCCCTTGAGAAAGCTCTTCCCGTGAACGCCCACGGCTTGCCCGCCAAACGCGTTAAGTTGCCGGACAATGTCCGGGTTGATGAGGTTGTCGAGCACGTCCTCCACGATCCCGATCGACTGCGCATCGGTGACGCGCAGACCATTCACAAATTTCGGCTTGAGCCCCGCGTCGCGCATCCGAGTGGTGATCGCTTTGCCCCCGCCGTGGATGAGCACCGGGTTGATGCCGACAGCCTCCAGGAACACGACGTCCTTGAGGAACCGTTCCACTACCTGCTCATCTTCCATGGCGCTGCCGCCGTATTTGATGACAAAGAGTGCGCCTCGGAATTTCTGGATAAACGGAAGCGCTTCGATGAGAGCTTCGGCACGGAGACTGGGTGATTGAGCCATTGGGAAAAGCGGACGGGGAAAAGCGGACGGCGAAAAGGGCGGGTTACTCACCCATGTTGAGCGTGACGTAATCGGTGCTCAGGTCGGTGGTGTAAACCGTGTATTCCGCCGAGCCCAGATGCAGATCGATGGTGATGGTGAACCGTTTGGCGGCCACGATCTCCTGGAGCTTGGAGAAGGGGGTGCTGCTGGCGACCCCGCCTTTCACCGCCACAACGCCGTCGTAGTAAATGTCCACGAGCTCCTCCCGCATCTTCGCTCCGGAATAGCCGATGGCGTCCATGATCCGCCCCCAGTTGGGGTCGCCGCCAAACCACGCGCATTTGGTGAGCGTGGATTTCGCGACCGCTTCCGCCGCGCGCCTGGCGTCGCTGAAGCTGGCTGCACCGTTCACGTGCACCTCGACAAACTTGGTCACCCCTTCGCCGTCTTCAACAATGAGCCGGGCGAGGCTTTGGGTCACATGATCCAGGGCGCGCTGGAAAGCGTCGAGCTGCGGGGAGGGCGACACCAGCGTCGGGTTTTCGGCCTGCCCGTTGGCCAGAATAATCACGCTGTCGTTGGTGCTCATGTCGCCATCGATGGTGATCCGGTTGAAGGACTGTTCGACGGACACGCTGAGCGCCTGCTGAAGGACCTGTTTCTCAATCACGGCGTCGGTGGTGACAAAGCAGAGCATCGTGGCCATGTTGGGGTCGATCATTCCCGCGCCCTTTGCAATGCCGCCGATGCGGACCTTTTTGCCGTCGATCTCCAACTCAACGGCGATCGATTTGGCGTAGGTGTCGCTGGTCATGATGGCCTCCGCTGCGGCCTTGCTACCCTCCGGTCCCAACACTTCCGGCATCCTGGCGATGGTTTCTTCCATTTTCTCAATGGGCAGCGGCACCCCGATCCGCCCCGTGGAACATACCATCACCTGCTTGTCTTTGAGGCCCAGCGCCGCGGCGGCTGCCCGGGTCATGCGTTTGGCGGTTTCAATCCCGCCGACTCCCGTGCAGGCGCTGGCGTTGCCGGAGTTGGCCACAATGGCGCGCACATCCGGCGCCCGCAGGTTGACCGCCGAAATGCGTACCGGGGCGGCCTTGACCTTGTTCGTCGTGAATGTTCCCCCGGCCACGGTCGGGTGCGGGGAATAAATCAGCGCGATGTCGGGGCGGCTGGTGTTGCTGGCTTTGATGCCGCAGTAGGCGCTGCCTGCGAGAAAACCTCGGGGTGCGGTCACGCCGCCGGAAATCTGTTGGTAAGACATGTGAAAAAACGGGCTTCAATTTCCCAAAGCCGCGCCGTGAAAAACAAGGCGGATTCGGGGCAAGTGGATGAAACTACAGCAAAGCGGTTGTCTCTGGCCAGCCGCACATCACGTTGAGGGATTGGACGGCTTGGCCCGCGGCACCTTTGACGAGGTTGTCCTCGGCGCTGAGGATCACGACGCGCCCCGTGCGGGGGTCGATCCGCCAAGCGATATCGCAGAAATTGGTTCCGGTAACGTGCTTGGTGTCCACGAAAAGCGGGTCTTGGGCGAGCCGCACGAACGGCTCGTTTGCGTAGGCTGCGGCGAGAGCTTCCCCGATCCGGGCGGGGGCCACGCCTGCTGCGAGCGAGGCGACAATCGTGGTGTGGATCCCGCGCGTAACAGGAATCAGATGGGGCTGAAAACTGACCGTGACAGGTCCGCCCCAAGCCAGCCCCAGTTCCTGCTCGATCTCCGCCAGATGCCGGTGTTTGGGCACTCCATATGCCCGGACGCTCTCGTTGCATTCGGCATAGAGATACTCCGTCTTCGCCGTGCGCCCAGCGCCGCTCACGCCGCTCATGCTGTTGATGATCACGGTTGCCGGGTCTACCAAGCCCGCCCGAAGCAGCGGATGCAGCGGCAGGATGATGCTCGTGGGATAACACCCGGGCGACGCCACCAGCTGGGCGGTGCGGATTTTTTCCCGGTAAATCTCCGGCATCCCATACACGCTCAACGCGGCTAGTTCCGGGGCGTGATGGGGTTCGCCGTAGAACTCCTCGTAAACTGCGGGGTTTTTGATCCGGAAATCCGCGCTCAGATCGATCACCCGCAACCCGGCCTCGACCAGGGGTTTGGCAAATTCCGTGGCCACGCCATGGGGCAGGGCGAGAAACACCACCGTCGCTCCGCTGCCCAGAATGGCGTCGATGGAGGACTCCACAAAAGGCAGGTCGGCGTAACGCTGGCCACGGAACCGGGGATACACGGCGTCCAAACGCTGTCCTGCCTGTTGCCGCGAGGTGAGCGCCACAAGATCCACCCCGGCATGGTGGATCAAAAGGCGGACGAGCTCTTCCCCCGAGTAACCGCTGGCGCCGACGACGGCAATTTTCACGGAATTCATCGGGGCGGATTATGGGGGGAGCGCGCACTTTGCAAACCGCAAACACGCGGAGGCGGACCGGAAGAGCGCTCTGGGGCGGGGCTTTTTTCGGGAAAAGGCACTTGCCAACGCCCGGAACTCCGCCAACATTCCCACCCTCTCAAAAACGGGCCGTAGCACAGCTTGGTAGTGCGCTTGAATGGGGTTCAAGAGGTCGCGAGTTCGAATCTCGCCGGCCCGATTTTTAGAGTTCTCCCGCCCGCCCTCGAATCCGGCGACGCTGATCCGCGGCAGATCCTCCGACGTGGGCGAACACGGGTGGTTCCGCAGGGCCTGCTACGGGCCGGCTTGGAACTCGCCGATCCGTAAAAAATGCAACGCGGGTTCTCCTCGCTCTCGCGAGAGCTCCAGGTCCACCCGGAACTCCGCCACCCAGTCGTTGGCTTCCTCGGGATCCACGAGCATCTGTTGCACCCGCCACGTCTTGGGTTCCACCTCCACATACGTGTGCCGCGCATTGCGCGCCTCGGGATCCAGCCGAATCCTGTTTCGGGCTGCAGCGTGCGCTTCCAACGCCTGCCGAAGGTCTGCCGGCGACTGTGCCATGCCCTCCGGCTGCGGCCCCAGGCTCGCCAGCGCCTCCTCGGAATCCCCGTTCACCGCCGCGCGCAGGAAAAGGAAAATCCGGTGCCGGATGGCCGCGCTGAAGGCCTTCGTGTTGCGGGTGACATCGCGGGCCGCCTCTTCCGCGCCCGGCATAGGCAGGGCTTGGGGTTGCTCGGCGGGGGCGGCGTCCGGGTTGCGCATTTTCTCCCATTGCTCGAGCAAACTGGAGTCCACCTGCCGGATCATGCTGGCGAGATAGAGTTCCATCTCCCAGATGGCCTCGTTTTTGGCCGAGTCCGGCACCGTCTGAGCCAGCACCTTGTGCACACTCGACACATGCCGCAGCAGCAATCCTTCCGCCCGTTGGAGCTCGTAGACCTTGATGTAGTCCGCAAACGATCGGAACTCCTCGAACATCTCCCGCACGATGGATTTAGGGCGGATGTTTTCCTGGCCCACCCAGGGGTGCCGCTCGGCAAATGCGTTGAATGTGGAATAGATGAAATCGCGGTTGGGTTTCGGGTACTCGAGTTTCTCGAGTTCCTCCATGCGCGCGTCGTAGTCGAGTCCCTGCATTTTCATCTCCGCCAGGGCTTGGGATTTTACCTTGTCGAGTTGCTTGCGCAGGATGACTTCCGGGTTTTCGAGGATCGCCTCGACGAGACTCAACACCACCAGCGCGTAATCCGGGGCCTGGGGATCGATCTGGGGCAGGGTGTCGTGCACGTATAAAGAGAGCGCCTGGTTCATGGAGAAGTCCTCCTGCAGATCCACGTTGACCCGGACCCGGGCACCCTCGGGCGTGCGCGGGATGACCTCGATGATCCGGTGCTCCACCAGGGCCCGGAACAGTTGCCAGGCCCGGCGGGTGAGCGCTTTCTTTGAAGCGCCAGATTCATGGCTGCAGCGGATCAACTCGCGCATCGCTTGGCCGCCGTCGGTCTTACGGCTGAGCACGTTGAGGAGCATCCCGTGCGAGACTTGGAACTGGCTGGTCAGCCGTTCCGGCGCCGCCGCGATGAGCCGGGTGAACGTCTGTTTGTCCCAGTTCACAAAGTTCTTCTCCGGCGGCTTGCGCTTCACGAATTTCTTGCCCCCGCTCGCCTGCTTTTTCTCCAGCTGCAGGTTCTCAATCGCGTGTTCAGGCGCCTGGGCCACCACCCACCCACAGTCGTCGAATCCTTTCCGGCCGGCGCGCCCGGCTATTTGATGAAAATCCCGGGCACTGAGGATCCCGGTTTTTTGGCCGCTGAACTTGCAGAGCTGGGTGAAAAGCACGCAGCGGATTGGGACGTTGATTCCCACGCCGAGGGTGTCGGTTCCGCAGATGACCTTGAGCAGGCCTTTCTGGGCGAGTTGCTCGACGAGAACGCGGTATTTGGGCAGCAGCCCCGCGTGATGCAGCCCGATCCCGTGCCGCAGCCATTTCCGGATCTCGGGCCCGTAAGGGCTGCTGAACGCGAACCCTTCCATAGCCTCGGCGAGGGCCGCCTTTTCCTCGCGGGAGCACACGTTGATGCTCATGAAATCCTGGGCGCTCTGGGCGGCCTCCAGCTGGGTGAAATGCACCACATAGACGGGGCATTTCCCTTGGTTCACCAACCCCTCGAGGGCCTGGGCGAGCGGCACCTCCGAGTAGGCAAACTCCAGAGGCACCGGGCGATCCTGCGAACGCACTGTGAGGGTGGAACGGCCGGTGAGCCGGGTGAGTTCGCCCTCAAAGAATTGGGTGTCGCCCAGCGTGGCGGACATGAGCAGGAACCGGCTTTGGGGAAGGGTGAGCAGCGGCACCTGCCAGGCCACGCCGCGCTCGCGGTCGGAGTAATAATGGAACTCGTCCATGATCACGTCGTGCACCTGGGCGTCGGCGCCTTCGCGCAGGGCGATGTTGGCGAGGATTTCCGCCGTGCAACAAAGAATCGGCGCGCCGTGGTTGACCGTGGCGTCGCCGGTGCTCAACCCGACGTTTTCCGGCCCGAACTCGCGGCACAACGCGAGCCATTTTTCGTTCACCAAGGCCTTGATCGGGCAGGTGTAAACGGAGCGCCGCCCCTGGGCCAGGGACTGGAAGTGCAGCGCGGTGGCGACGAGCGATTTTCCCGAGCCGGTCGGGGTATTGAGGATGACGTTTTTGCCCTCAAAGAGCTCCAGGATGGCGGCTTCCTGCGCCGGATACAGCTGGAGTCGGCGCGCTTCGAGGAAGTCCAGGAACATCCCCAGCAGCGTGTCGTTGTCACGTCCGGGCTGGCTTGCGAGCAAATCGCTCAAGGACGCGGGAGCCGGGGAGGAAGTTGGGGAATGCACCCGCGCACCTTCGCCCGGGGCACCGCCTCAGGGCAACCCTTCGAAGCAGGGTTCACACATCTTCAATGGAAGGGCCATTCGGGGCTGCCCAGAATGGCGCTCATTGAGGGACGAGGATCGGCGGGGGGAGCGTGGTTTCAAAAGAGGCAGCCGCGGCGGAGACGCGCTGCGTGTCGTTCCCTCGCGCTTTTTCTAGACGCGTGAGCCCTGCCCTCCGAAGCCCGGTTTCTTCGAGCCGAAGTTGAATGCGTGGATTGCGCCGACGGCTAGCGCCACTCGTGACGCGGATATTTGCGCTGCAGCTCCTGTTTGATCTTCGGATAGGACTCTTTCCAGAAAGTAGCCAGGTTCTGGGTGATCTGGATCGGGCGATGGTTGGGCGCCAGCACTTGGATCACCAACGGCACCCGCCCCCCGGCGATCCGCAAATCCCCGGTCACGCCGTATAAATCCTGGATCCGCACCGCGATGGTGGGTTGCGCGTTGGGCGCATACTGGATTTTGCATTTCCGGCCGTTGGGTAGGTCGAGCCGTTCCGGGGCGTATTGTTCCAGCAACCTCTGCTGGGGCTCCGAGAGCCAGGAGCGGACCACCGGCCAGACGGCCCGTTCCTTGATTTCCTTGTAGGTGGTGGCGCCGTGGCAGATTTCCTCCACCAAAAGCTGGCGGTCCTCCGGGGGCAGCTTCGGGAGTTGGTATTCCGGGCACCAATCCGCCAGTTGGTTGAGCCGCAGGATCCATTGCTCCACGGCGTTGTCCCAGTTCTTGAGCGGGCACGCCCCGGAAGCCACCTCGCGCGCCAGCAGGGCTGCGGCCTGGTCGTGCGGCACTTTGTCCGAGGATCCGGTGTGCAACACCAGATCGTGAAACCGCGTGGTGCTCCGGGCAACGACCCGGCGTTGGGTCGCGTCGAATGCGACCTCGGTCTCCTCGCGGAACGCCTCGGGAAAAAGGTCGCGCAGCCACTCCTCGCGGATCCCTGTGGCCAGGGTAAGCAGGGTTTCCACCTCGCCGCGGATCTCGATTTCGCGCACCTCGCAGGCGACCAGTAGCGGGGAATCGTGGACCACGCTTTCCCGGGCCAACACGCCTTTGCGCTGGTGCACGAGTTGGCAGCGCAGGGTGCCGCTATCGCACCGCAGGGCCACCTGGTCGGGAAACCCCGCCAACACGCAGCGGGCAACGGCTTCGCTGGAGGTGTCCCGGCCCCGAACGTCCAGGCCTTCGTTTTTTGCGATGAAAACAAATTGCTCAGCCAGCGCAGCCGCCTCGCGCGCGGCGAGTCCGTTGATGCCCAGGGGGCGGCAGCGTTGCGGGTTGAAGTTGCATTGCTCGGCGAACCGGTGCGCCCGCATGAGCACGAAAAAATCCGAGTCGACGCATTCCCCGAGCGCCCGCTCGCGGTCTGCCTCCATCTGTTTGCCCTCGGCCCGCCGCATCAGATTGCGTCCCTGGGTGAGCGCGGCCACCAGAGCGATGTCCGGAACGCAACCCAGCTCATGGGCGGCGAGCAGCATCCGGGCGTACCGGGGATGCGCCGGGAAAGCCAGCATCCGCCGGCCGAGCGCGGTGATGGCGCCCCCGGCGTCGATTGCGCCGAGATCGGAGAGCAGGGTGAGCGCGCGTTCCAAGGACCGGGGTTCCGGTGACTCGAGCCAGCGGAACCCGGCCACATCCTGGACGCCGCTGGCCTTGAGCGTGAGCACCACCTCGGCCAGGTCCAGGCGGCGGATCTCTGGCAGCTCCTGGTGGGCGCGGTCGCCGTGTTCGCGCTCCGTCCAGAGCCGGATGCAATGGCCCGGGGCGGTGCGTCCGGCACGTCCAGCGCGTTGATCGGCCGAGGCGCGGCTGATTTTCTCGACGAACAGGGTGTTGATCCCGCGGTAGGGATCAAATCGTGAGATCTTGGCCTGGCCGGCGTCAATGACCACGCGAACGCCGTCGATGGTGAGCGAGGTTTCAGCCACGTTGGTGGAGACGATGACTTTGCGCCGGTCATACCGGGCCACCGCCGCGTCCTGGTCCGCCGCGGATAACTCCCCGTGCAGTGCGAAGCTCAGAAACTGACTGCCTGATGCCTTGATGGATTGCAGGGTGCGGTTGATCTCATAAGCGCCCGGCATGAAAACCAGCACATCGCCCTCCGTTTGGGCGGCGAGCCGCTCGAGTTCCTGGGCGGCGGCGTCCCAGACGGGGAAATCGCCCAGCGACTTTTGCAGATACTCGATCTCCACCGGGTAATTCCGTCCGGCCGAGGTGAGCCGGTCGCACGGGGCCATGTATTTCTCGAGCGCGCCGGCGTCGAGTGTGGCCGACATGACCACCAGCTTGAGGTCGGGCCGGAGGTTTTCCTGGAGGTCCAGCGCCCGGGCGAGGGTGATGTCGCCGTAGAGATGGCGCTCGTGGAATTCGTCAAAAATGATCGCGCCAATGCCCGACAGGCTCGGGTCGGCCAACATCTGCCGAAGGAGAATGCCTTCCGTGACAAACCGGATCCGGGTGCGCCCGGAGCAGACCCGGTCGAGCCGGATCTGGTAACCCACTTCGTCGCCGAGCCGGCCGCCGCGCTCCGAGGCGACTCGGGCGGCCAGCATCCGCGTGGCCAGGCGCCGGGGTTGCAGCACCACAATCTCGCCGGTCCCGATCACGCCCGAATCGAGCAGGATCTGCGGGACTTGGGTGGATTTTCCCGAGCCGGTGGGCGCTTCAAGCACCAGCCGGGAACTGGCCCGGAGCGAGCGGACAAGGGCGTCTTCGAGTTGAAAAATGGGTAGGTCGCGACGGTTCAAAACGGGGGAAAAAGTGGGTCGGGGTTGGCGGGCGGGCGGCGTAAAGTGCACCATCCTTTGCGGCCTGTGAATCCTCTTTGATTCCGTACAATCTGCCCGGGTGCTTGTTGCATTTCACAAACCCTTTGGAGTCCTCTCCCAGTTCACCGGAGACGGCTCGGCCCATCGCACCCTGGCGGAATTCGGTTTCCCCAAGGGCCTGTATCCCATCGGTCGGTTGGATGCCGAGAGCGAGGGGCTCCTGCTTCTGGCCGACGAACCCGCCCTCAATGCGCGCCTCCTGCATCCCACGCAGGGGCATTGGCGGCGTTACTGGGCGCTGGTGGAACGCCAGCCCGGACCAGAGGCGCTGTTAACACTGGAGCGGGGCCTGCTGATCGGCGGCCGTCGCACCCTGCCGTGCCGGGCTTGGCTGCTGGATCCCCAGCCGGAGATGCCCCCGCGCGAGCCGCCTGTCCGCTACCGCAAGAATGTCCAGGACGTGTGGATCGCCTTGGAACTGGTGGAAGGCAAAAACCATCAGGTCCGTCGGATGACCGCCGCCGTGGGCCATCCCACGCTGCGGCTGCTCCGGGAAGGGATCGGGCAGTTCCGCCTGGGCGATCTCGCGGCCGGCCAGTGGCGGGAGGTGACGCTCTCCGAGCGCCGCCTCATTTTCGGGGAGGGCTCCACGCCACGGGATTTGCCAGGGGCGCGTTCCGCAGGGGTTCAACGGCGTCCGGGCCGGGCTTAGTGCCGGAGCACCCGGGAAAGGAAACGCCGGCACTCGGCGGTTTGTGGTGTGGAGAAAAGCGCGTCGGCCGGGCCGTGCTCGAGGATCTTGCCGTCTGCCAGAAAAGCCACCTCATCGGCGACCTCCCGGGCGAATCCCATTTCGTGGGTGACCAGCACGAAATGGCGGCCTTCGGCTTTGAGTTCCTCGATGGCTTCGAGCACCTCCGCCGTCATCTCCGGGTCCAGCGCGGAGGTCGGTTCGTCCAGAAGCAGGAGCCGCGGTTTGTGCGCCAGGGCCCGTGCGATGGCCACCCGCTGTTTTTGGCCGCCGGAGAGTTCCGCTGGTTTTTTGTGTGCGTGATCCGCCAGACCAAACCGCGCAAGGGTGGTTTGCGCCAGTTCCCGGGCGTCCTGTGGGGACTGGCCGTGGGCTTGGACCAGGGGCAGGGTGAGGTTCTCCAGCGCGGTGAGATGCGGGAAGAGGTTGAACGCCTGGAAAACGATGCCCAGTTGGCGACGGTATCGGAGCAGCGCGGGTTCGCCTCCCGCGAAATCCACGGGTTCGCCGTCGAGCTCGACCGTGCCGGAATCGGGCGTTTCCAAGCCGGCTAGGATCCGGAGCAGGGTGGATTTTCCGCCGCCGGATGGACCGATGAGAACGAGGCTGCGCAGGGGAGGGAACTCGGCGGTGATCGCGTCGAGGACGGGTTTTCCTGCGAACGCTTTGCTGAGGGCGCGGAGGCTGAGGTTCAAAGTGGTGCGGCTGAGGAACAGCGGTTTTGTTTCCGGGGCAAGCCAAACACGGAGGGGGGGGGCAGCGTTATCGCACGGCCAAGCTCAGGCAATGGGAAATCAGCACGGTCCACTCCTGCAACTGCAGCGCCAGCAGATCGGGAGCCGGCCCTCGTTGTTGCGAGCAGCGCTCGGTGAACTTTACCGGATCGAATCCGGGCATTTTGCCAAGGGGCTCGATGCGGCCGGCCCGCCGAAACCAGTAGCAGGCGTTGCTGAAGTCGCCCTCGCGCCGGTGCATCATCCCGTGCCAGTAGGAACCGAGTTCCGACTCGTCGTCCTGAAAAATCCGGTGCGCCGGGGAGAGGGCGTCCACGGCGTAAAAAAGGCCGCCCCGCACCCGCTCCAAAGCCGCCGGACAGGCCACCGGCCGGTGCGCCGATAATTCCTCGGCGGTCAGGTCCCGGATCTTGGCCACGAGCGGTCCACGGTTCTCCGCGCCGGGACAAATCTCCCGCAGCCGCGGGTATTCCCCAAGAAACGGTTCCAAGTAAGTGGGCAACACATCCATTCCGGGACAAAACTCTAAGCGGGGCGGAGGCGTCAAGGAACGGGAGGGCGGGGTGTGGGAGATTCTCGGGATGGTTTCCCCGAGGCTCACGCATCTGATATGGGAGCGCCGGGGGTAATTTGCGGACCTTATGCGGGCGTGGCGCGTGCGGTCCCAGGGGCGGCGATCAGGGGCGGCGTTGCATGTCCCCAACGCCCCATACCCCCAACGCCCCACAACACCGGGCTCACCAACGGGATAACCTATTTCTACGTGGTAACCGCTCCCAACGCCGGGGGTGCCGGGCCGGTTTCGGCCGAGGCTGCCGCCCGCTCTATTGCGCCCTCTCTATTTTGTCTGTCCCTTGAGCCGCCTTGAGCCGCACCTTGAGCCTTGGGGCGTGCTGGTGCTGTGCTTGAGCCGCCTTGGGGCGACGCATCGGTCTAAATGAAGCGGCACACGTTGTTTGCCTTGTCGTGGGGCAGGGGCTCGCGGTTCAGGCGCAACTCGACGAGGGTGGTTGTGAACGGGTGGAACAAACTGAATGAATTTTGGTTCTTGAGCCCGGAAATGTTGACTCGGATCGTTTGCAGCGACGGGGAACGACGGTGCGGTTGGCTCGCGACCGCATCGCCCGAGGGCAGGTAGCCGATGTATCCCACGAGCCTGGAGCCGGTGTGCGCCGTGATCTCCAGGTGCAATCCGTCGAGGTTACGGCCTCGGAGGGCCGTGATGTTCACGTGGAAGCAGCGAAGGCTTGGGTCGTTTTCGTAAGGATGGACGTCATCCTCGAAGCCCGGGATTTCAATGAGATTGCCATCGTTGTCGGGGGCCAGAAGCTGGACGTTGTAGTCCCTGATGGGATCACCCCTTTCGTCGATTGCGCGGAATACGAACTGTTGGTGGTGCGGTGCTGTGTTTGAAGGGTCGGGCAACGGGAAGGTTTGCTGGGCTTTTTGGGTCCAGTTATCGAAATCCTTGAACGTGTTCACGCGCAGGGCGGCCGCCACCTGGTCCGCGAGTTCATCTGAGGGCTCCGTGAGGATGGTGCCATGGTTGAGGCTCGGAACGGGATACAGGGGGATGTTGATGTTCGACCATGGCGCGAGCTTGGCATCGGCCACTTTGTTGTGGAGTGTTGGATCTTCGGGTCGGGTCAGGTCGATGTTGATCTTCCGCGTGTTCAATGCGCAGCCGGCGAGGCGGACCGTGCCATCGGTGCCCGGCTTGTTGAGGGCCTGTCGAAGGCCCCCGTAGGCAGACGTTCCGCAGAAGACGAATACGTAGGGGGTGGAGTTGTCGCGGCCGTAGAAGGATGAAGGCCCAATGAGGTCTTCATGGGCTAGGTCCCATGTGAACCGGCTTCCGAGCTCGAGGTTTTCCAAGACCTTGTCGCCTGCCTCGAGGAAGTCAGCGCCCAGCTCCCGGCGGCCCTTGAATATGGACCCCAGAAAGCCCCGACCCTTGTGTGCGAGGGGGGAGCCGAATGTGGCTGGGGCAAGGCCCACGAGTCGCTTCAGCCTGCTACGGCGGCTGGTGAAGTTCACGAGCCAAGCCCGGATGACGAGCATTCCGGTGGAATGGACGATGGCGTCGAAGGTGTCGTTCTCGTCAATGGTGGGCCTGCTCCGGAGGGCACGCTCGAAGCCCTCGGCGATGTCCTTCACGGTGATCTCGTTGGTCAGGCTCTCGTACGAGAGCACGTGGATGTGGTCTGTGTCGAAGCCCCTTTTCTCCAGGAGATTCTTCCACCTTTTGAAGGACGTTCCTTTGTCGGAGTAGCCGTGAATGAGAATAATGTGATGTGACACGGAATGCGTGGGGTGAGGGATTGATGATTTCGGGATCGAGAGGGAAGGGATGGCTTGTAATCCGCTTTTTTGGACAGAGAGGACGGGGTGTTTTTGGTTTAGTTGTTGAGGGTCTCGAAAGCAACCGGGGAGACGCCGCCGATGGAGCTATGGCGTCGCTGCGGGTTGTAGAAGCACTCGATGAAATCAAACACGGCGAGCCTCGCCTGCGCGCGACTCTTGAAGTGGTTGCGGGCTGTGGACTCGGTTCTAAGCGTGCTCCAAAACGACGCGAGCATTTTCTGCATAAAAGCCTGAGCTTGTGCCTCGTTAGGCTGTATCGCGGTGACTCGAATGAGGTGTGTTTCTCGAAAGCGGTTCGGAGACGTCTGAAACCCGCCGTATCGATGAGTCGGCACGGGCGGAAGAAAAGGGGCGGCGTCTCCTTTTCTTTTAGCTGTTCGAGGCTGCGGAGCGATCAGGCACGACCACGCTTTGCGTTACGATACGCGTTCTTTAGCGGAGAAATCTGCACGACGGATAGGCGAGGAGCACGCTCGAATCGACCTCCATGGTTTTTGAAAATTCACTGATAGGAGCTCAGGGTCCGGTTAACTCCAGCCGTGCGCGACGCATCGACCAGCCGGCTTCCACCGGTCCGCCGGCGTACATCGCCTCAGCGTTAAAATGCGTGCCGGCGAAATACCAGTCGCTGGGGTTACTCGGCAGATTCGCATCGGGTGCACTGGCGATGGTCTCGGCGAGCGTCCGGCTGAACTGCTCAAACGAGATAGTGACCCCGAAGGGCTTAAATCCGGACCAAGGCTGCCCCTGCATGGTGGTCGTTCCGGGCAACAGGGTGCAGCGCTGTGAGGAGGCTTCTGCGCTGGTAGAACACATCCAATTTTTGGTCACGGGATCTTGGCGGACGGATTCCGAAACCGGTTTTTCGGGGGCATAGCCGTAGACGTAAAAGCGTACGGTGTAGGAAATGGAGGCCGTGGCCTGAGCCGCCTTCTTCGTCATGCCGATGGTGCTTTTCGGCAGAAACAAAAGGCACCAGTTCATATAATAACGCGATTTAACCTTGGGCGTGGTGACCGTTACCGGCACTTGCATGTCAAATGTGAGGGTGAAGGTTTGGCCCGGTTTCAGCATGACCGGTTTGGCAGGTTCGGCCCCTGGAGTGATCATGAGTTTGCCGGGAACCCCGTTCTTGGGATCCATGGGAACCCCGACGCTGTTGAGATAGACCCCAATGGTATCCCCCGCAATTTGCACTCCGGTGCTGCCCGGTGTATCGGTCATTCCAAGCTGACATCCAGGTGGAGGAAAGAAGCCGGTTTTTGTACCCATAGGCCAGCTCGCCGGTACGAATGCGCCGTTGCTCGTATTGGGATTTACTTGGATGGCTTTCAGCGCAAAGGGGCTGATGACCCGCTTGGCACTCAGGTGAAAGTGCTCGGCCAGTGTGGCGTTGCTCGGTTGCTCCAACAAGATCAAGCGCTCTGCGCCAAGCAGGATGGTTCCGTTGGAAAATAGAGCGAAGAGTCCGGTGAAAATGACCCGAGGCAATGCAGGGCAATGTTTCTTGCGCATAACAACAGAATGATAATTCACGTCTCAGCTTGTACCGGAGTTTCTCGGCCTCCACTCGAGGCGTTCTGCCAACCGATTGTGGGCTTGCTCCGTTTTTTGGACAGAGAGGGCGGGGTGTTTTTGGTTTAGTTGTTGAGGGTCTCGAAAGCAACCGGGGAGACGCCGCCGATGGAGCTATGGCGTCGGTGCGGGTTGTAGATGCACTCGATGTAATCAAACACGGCTAGCCGCGCCTGCGCACGAGTCTTGAAGTGGTTGCGGGCTGTGGACTCGGTTTTCAGCGTGCTCCAACACGACTCGATCATGGCGTTGTCATAGCAGTTGGCTTTGCGGCTCATGCTTTGGGTGAGCCCCGCCTTCACAAGCGCTTGCCGGTATTCGCGCGACGCATACTGGACGCCGCGATCCGAGTGATGGATGAGCCCCGCCGGCGGGCGCCGATTCAAGAGCGCCCTCTTCAACGCCTCCAAGCAAAGCCCGGTGGCCAAGGTGGAGCTGCACGCCCAACCGACAATCCGCCGGCTGTAGGCATCCATCATTGCGGCCACAGAGAGCCAGCCTTCGTCGGTTGGAACGTAGGTGATGTCGGTGCGCCAAACTTCGTCAATGGCTTGGGCTGGAGCGCGGTCCTGGAGCAGATTGGGGGCGATGGGATAATCGTGATTGCTGTGGGTGGTGCGGGGGTTGCGACGCTTGCGGCAGCGCCCAAAGATCC
>JBEIUI010000065.1:0-18614 GCA_040374425.1 Verrucomicrobiia bacterium
AAGGACACCCCGGTGGACCGTAAAACGCCCCGGGAGCGCTTGGCCGAGTCCCTGGACGCGCTTTTTGCGGAGCCCATCGAACCGCGGTTCGCGTTGGATGCGGTGGAATCCAAGCTCTTCGGGATGGGTTCGGAGAGTTACGTGGTGGGATCCCACGAGTTTTATCTCGGCTACGCGTTGAGCCGTAAAAAACTGCTCTGCCTGGATGCGGGGCATTTCCATCCCACCGAATCGGTGGCCGACAAAATTTCATCCGTTTTACAATGGAGCGAGCGGCTGCTCCTGCATGTGAGCCGCGGGGTGCGCTGGGACAGCGACCACGTGGTGACCTTGAGCGACGAACTCGAGTTGATCGCCCAGGAAGTTGTCCGGGGCGGTTTCCTGGGGCGGGTGCATCTGGGGTTGGATTTTTTCGACGCGAGCATCAACCGGATTGCGGCTTGGGTGATTGGGAGCCGGGCGTTGATTCAGGCGCTCTTGCGGGCGCTGCTGGAGCCGATCGACCGGCTCCGCGCGGCGGAACAGGCGGGCGATTACACGACGCGCCTGGCTTTGCAGGAGGAAATCCGCAGCCTGCCCTTTGGTGCGGTGTGGGACATGGCTTGTGAACGCGGCGGGGTACCCGCCGGGCTGGGTTGGCTGGAGGAAGTCAAAGCTCACGAGCGCGACGTGCTTTCCCTTCGCGGGTGATCCTCCGGAAACGCCTCCGGTCAAAAAGGCGGCTTGGTTTCTTTGCCATGCACCGTTTGCAAATTTGCAGAGGGCAGGCGAAGCTCGCCGCCCTTGAAAAAGACGACTATCCATCGTGTTGCGGACTCCGGAGTGATCGAGATCCGCGGGGCGCGCCAGAACAACTTGAAGGGCGTGGACCTGGACCTGCCCCTGGGCAAACTCAACGTCATCACGGGACCGAGCGGGAGCGGCAAGTCGAGCCTGGCGTTTGACACCCTCTATGCCGAGGGCCAGAGGCGATACGTAGAGACGTTTTCACCCTACACCCGGCAGTTCCTGGAGCGGATGGATAAGCCCAAGGTGGACGAAATCCGCGGAATCCCCCCGGCCATTGCCATTGAGCAGGCCAACCCGGTCAAAACCACGCGCTCAACGGTCGGCACCATCACCGAGATCAACGACTACCTCAAGCTGCTCTTGCCCCGCGTGGTCCAGGCTTTCTGTCCCGCCTGCCAGCGCGAGATCCGGCCGGAAACGGCTTGTTCGATCTTGGACGCACTTTTTGCTGGGGCCCCGGAACGCCGGACGTTGGCGGGCCAGACCGTGCTGGTGAGCTTCGCGGTGCCGGTGCCTCCCAAAACGCCGCCCTCGGAATTTTTCGAGTTCCTCCAGCAACAAGGCTATTTACGGGTGCAAATCGGCGACCGGCTCCTGCGCACGGATGAACCCTGCCCGCTGCAGGAATTGCCCGCGGTGGTGCGGGTGATTCAGGACCGGGTCCGCGTGGTGGAAGAAAACCGGTCGCGTCTGAGCGAGGCGGTGGAGACGGCCCTCCGGTTTGGAAAGGGAAAGATCGCGTTCCTTTTGCCGGATGCCGTGGTGCCCTTTTCCACAGGCTGGCATTGCGCCCATTGCGACGTGGACATCGCCGCCCCTTCCGCCGGGTTGTTCAGTTTCAACCATCCCATGGGTGCCTGCCCGACTTGCCGCGGGTTTGGGCGCACGATCACGATCGACTTGGACCGAGCGATTCCCGACCGCAGCCTGAGTCTCGTCCAGGGCGCCATCAAACCCTTTCAGACCGAGAACGGAGCCGAATGCCAGCGGGACCTTTTGCGGAGTGCGGCGGCCCGAAAGCTCAACGTCAAAACGCCCTTTGCCCAACTCTCCGAGGCCGATCAACGCTGGGTGTTTTTCGGGGAACGCCCGGGCGAGTCCGGGGAAGAACTCTGGAAAGAAGGGCTGTGGTATGGGGTGAAAGGCTTTTTCGACTGGCTCGAGAGCAAATCCTACAAAATGCATGTCCGGGTGTTGCTGAGCCGTTATCGGGCTTACACCCCGTGCGCCGCCTGCAACGGCGGGCGTTTTCAGCCCGCCACCCTCCACTTTCGGCTGGGCGGAAAAACCCTGCCGGAACTCATGGCGCTGCCCATCGGGGATCTCGCCGCGGTGCTCAATGAAAGCCGGCTGATCCAAGCCGCTGCAGACGCCACCACCGCGCTTTTGCTCGGCGAAGTGCGCTCCCGGCTCGGATTTTTACTTGAGGTGGGCCTCGACTATCTGAGCCTGGACCGGCCGACCCGCACCCTGAGCGGAGGCGAGATTGAGCGGGTAAACCTCACCACCTGCCTCGGTGCGTCCTTGGTCAATACGCTCTTCGTGCTCGATGAACCCAGCGTCGGATTGCATCCCCGCGATACGGGCCGGTTGATCGGCGTGCTCAAAGGGTTGCGAAACAAAGGCAACACGCTCCTGGTGGTCGAACACGAGGAAGCCGTCATCCGCGCTGCCGATCATGTGATCGAAATCGGGCCGGGCCGGGGCGACGCGGGCGGCAACTTGGTTTACAGCGGACCGCTGGAAGGGTTGCTCCGCGAGCCCGCGAAAAAAACGTCCAAAACTACGGGGCCAAAAACGGGCGACTCGTTGACGGCGGATTATCTCTCAGGACGGAAATCCATCCCTGTGCCTGGGCATCGGAGAATCCCGCGCGGGTTTCTCACGGTGAAAGGCGCCTCGGAGCATAACCTGCGGGACATCGACGTGGATTTTCCGCTCGGGGTTTTAGCCTGCATCAGCGGCGTATCGGGGTCGGGCAAAAGCACCCTGTTGCACGAGGTGTTGTTCAAGAACCTGCAAACCGCCAAGGGCCTCGCTGCCGAGGACGGGGTGGGCCGGTGCCGGGCGATTCTCGGCCATGAATCGGTCGAGCAGGTGGTGATGGTGGATCAGTCGCCGCTTTCCCGGACGCCGCGTTCGAGCCCGGCGGTGTATCTCGGGGTCTTTGACTCGATCCGGGAGCTCTTTGCCTGCACGCCCGACGCCTTGGCGCGGGGGCTCACGGCCAGCGCGTTTTCGTTCAACACCGGCACGGGCCGTTGTGAGCGCTGCTCGGGCAGTGGGTTTGAGAAAATTGAGATGCAGTTTCTGAGCGACGTGTTTGTGCGATGCCCGGAATGCGACGGCAAACGTTACCAGCCGGAGTTATTGGAGTTGCTCCTGGGCGGGGAACCCGGCGTGGGCAAATCCATCCACGACGTGCTTTCGATGACGGTGAGTGAGGCGATCGGGTTTTTCGCCCGGCTGGGGGCTTCCAAGGTGGTCGAGCCGCTCTCGGTGCTGGAGGAGGTGGGGTTGGGGTATCTCACGCTGGGCCAGCCGCTCAACGTGCTCTCCGGCGGGGAATCCCAACGGCTCAAACTGGTGGAGCGACTCACCCGCCGGGGCGAGGGGCCGGCGCTGCTCATTTTCGATGAACCCACCACGGGGCTGCATTTTGATGACGTGGCGCTGTTGATCCGCGCTTTGAACCGCTTGGTGGATGCCGGGCACAGCCTGTTGGTGATCGAGCACAACCTCGAGGTCATCAAATGCGCCGATTACATTGTGGATCTCGGACCCGATGCTGGCGTTCGCGGAGGCAGGGTGGTTGCCGAGGGCACGCCCGAGGAGGTGGCCCGAAACGAGGTGTCTCACACGGGGCGTTTCCTGCGGCCGCTGTTGCTCGGGGCTGCTTCCGGAGGGGACGCTGCGCTCTTGGGGTTGCGCGCGGCCGAGCAGGCCGAATTGGCGGAAGGCCCGCAGGGGCGTGCAGGCGTCATCCAGATTTTCGGGGCGCGCGAGCATAACCTCAAGAACTTCAACCTACGGATTGCGCACAACGAGATGGTGATCATCACCGGGCTGAGCGGCTCGGGGAAATCGACGCTCGCGTTCGATCTGCTCTTTGCGGAAGGCCAGAGACGGTTTTTGGACAGCATGTCGGCGTATGCGCGGCAGTTCGTGGAGCAGCTCGAGAAGCCGGAGGTGGATCTCATCACCGGGCTGCCTCCCAGCGTGGCCATTGAGCAGCGGATCACCCGGGGCGGCGGCAAATCCACCGTGGCGACCGTGACGGAGGTGTATCACTTCCTGCGGCTGCTTTTTGCAAAACTCGGCGTGCAGTACTGTCCCCGTTGCGATCTGCCCGTGCAAAAGCAGGGACTTTCGGCCATTGTCCGGCAGGTGGAGGGCTTGGCTGGCAAGGGTCCCGTGCGTGTGCTCGCGCCGCTGGTTAAAGCCCGCAAGGGGTTCCATACCGACGTGGCCAAGTGGGCCGTGCGGCAGGGGTTCAAGGAACTCTTGGTGGACGGGTTTTGGGTTCGGGCCGATCGGTTCGAGAAACTTGAACGTTTCCAGGAGCACTCCATTGAGGTGTTGATCGGGGTCACCGGCGAGGGCGATCCCGTCGGGGCGTTGGTTCAGCGCGCCCTGGAAGTGGGCAAAGGCACGGCTCGGATTCTGGAGTCGCGTCAGGGGCGGGCCGCGGTTCGGGCGGTGGCCTCCGGGGAGGGTGTGGTGGTGAGTTTGGAGCGGAGTTGTCCCGGCTGCGGTGAATCCTTTGAGGAGCTCGATCCCCGGCTTTTTTCATTCAACTCCCCCCATGGCTGGTGCGTTCAGTGCCACGGGTTTGGCGAGGTGTGGAAAGCCACGGTGAACCCGCGTCTGGAGAGCGCTGTGGAGCTGGAACTCGACGAGGAACGCCAGCATGAAGCGCTGGAGGAAGGCGAGGCGCAGCCTTGTCCCGGCTGCCAAGGTGCGCGGCTCAACGAGGTGGCGCGGGCCGTGCGGATGGAGGGACGCGCCTTGCCGGAAATCACCGCTTGGAGCGCCAGTGAAGCGCTGGCTTGGATGGTGAAGCTCCAATTTACCGGAGCGCAGGCCCCGGTGGCGGCCGATATTTTGCCTGAGATCCGCCAGCGCCTCACGTTCATGGGCGAAGTCGGGCTCGATTACCTCAGCCTGGGGCGCTCCGCCAAGACGCTCAGTGGCGGTGAATCCCAGCGGATCCGGCTGGCGGCGCAGTTGGGGTCCAATTTGCAGGGGGTGCTCTATGTGTTGGATGAACCCACCATCGGTTTGCATCCACGCGACAACCAGCAGCTCCTCGACACGCTCGAGGCCCTCAAAGCCAAGGGCAATTCCCTGATCATCGTCGAGCACGACGAGGAAACAATGCGCCGGGCCGATTCCATCATCGATCTCGGGCCCGGGGCCGGGTCCCGAGGAGGCGAGATCGTGGCCCAAGGCACCCTTGCCGAAATTCGCAAAAACCCGCGCTCGGCCACCGGGCGTTGTTTGCGCGAGCCTCTGCAGCATCCCACGCGGGGCAGTCGCCGGGCGCTGAGCGAGGTGCGCCACTGGCTGGAAGTCCAGGACGCCCATGTGAACAACCTCAAGGACGTCCGGGTCCGGTTGCCTCTGGGCCGCTTGAATGTGATCACCGGGGTCTCCGGGTCTGGCAAAAGCACGCTGATGCGCGGGGTGCTCAAGCCCGCCGTGGATGCCTGTCTGAAAAAAGGCGCCGCTCCGGAAGCAGGGAAACGCAAACCGCAGAAGACCCGGGGTCGCGCGCTGCCCTGGGGCAAGGTGACGGGAGCGGAACACATTGAAGCGGTGTATGAGGTGGATCAGTCGCCCATCGGCAAGACGTCGCGCTCCACGCCGGCGACTTACATCAAGGTGTTTGACGAGATCCGGAAGTTATACGCTCAAGTGCCTCTGGCGCGGATGCGCGGATACTCGGCGAGCCGGTTTTCATTCAACGCCGAGGGGGGGCGTTGCGAGACGTGCGCGGGCCAGGGGGTCATCAAAATTGAGATGAACTTCCTGCCGACAAGTTACGCGCCCTGCCACGACTGCGGGGGCCGCCGTTATCATCCCGCGACGCTGGAGGTGCTCTACAACGACCGCAGCATCGGGGACGTGATGGACATGACCCTGGAGCAGGCGATGGATTTTTTCCAAGCCCTCCCCAAGATCCACCGGCCGCTGGCTCTGCTCTGCGACACGGGGTTGGGCTACTTAAAGCTCGGTCAGCCCAGCCCCACATTGAGCGGCGGCGAAGCTCAGCGGCTCAAGCTCGCCAGCGAGCTTACCCGCGGTTTGGGCCGCACCCAAAACGCCAGGCTCCGAGGAAAAGGCGCAGCCAAGTCGATGCTTTACCTGCTGGAGGAACCCACCATCGGACTGCACATGGCCGATGTGAACGAGTTGCTCAAAGTGTTGCACCGGCTCGTGGACGACGGCCAGACGGTGGTGGTAATCGAACACAACCTCAGCCTCATTGCAGAGGCGGATTACGTTCTGGATGTCGGTCCCGAAGCCGGTGCTCAGGGAGGTCGGATTGTGGCAGAAGGTACGCCCGAGCAGGTGGCTCAGAGCGCCCAGAGCCGCACCGCCCCGTTTTTGCGCGAGACGCTCCAGCCCCAGCCTCCGACCCCGGGGAGCAAAGGGTCCCGGGCTAAAGCCGCACACTGAAGTTCACGCGTGGCCGCGGAGCACGCGGAGAAATGCGAGGCGCTTCAAGGAAAGTGACTCCCGAACCTTCTCCGCTTTCTCTGTGCTCCAAGGGACCCTTTTCCACATGCAAAAGCAGAAGTGTCTCGCGAAGCCCGCGAAGAAGGCATTTTCATGAGGACCGAAACAGACGCACATCTGCCCGTGTCACGGGCCATCCTTCGGAAGTGCACCCTTGAGCGTTCCAAAGACGAATCGGCCTGTCAGGAACTCGGCCTGGCTGCGGGGCAGATCTGGCATCCACCCGGCCACGCCACGCTGCCAGTGGCTCAACCCCTCCGCGTTCTCCCCGGTTCCCCGTGGGAATGATCTTTCCCTGGAATCTCGGAGTTCGCGCTAAAGCGTGAAATACTGCGGCTCGTTCCCGGGCTTCCACTTGATGTTGCAGCCGATGCTCGCGAACTGCTCGGGGTCAACCGGTTGCCCGGCCAGCACGGCTTCCAGAGCGCGCCGCAGGTGTTTGCCATCGAGCACGCCACGTTCCGGCCGGTCTGGACCGCGTCCGGGCCGGGAATCATCAAGCTGCCCCCGGTAAACCAGGCGGCGGTCCGGGCCGAACAGGAAAAAATCCGGGGTGCAGGCAGCGGTGTAAGCTTTCGCAACGGTCTGGGTTTCATCAAAGAGCACCGGGAAAGTCAGCCCCGCCGCGCGCAGCGCCGCCGCGGTGGGTTCCGGGGCGTCTTGGGGATACTGAATCGGATCATTGGAGGTGATCCCGATAATGCCCAATCCGCGCGAGCCGTAGTCTTTTGCGAGCCGGGCGAGTTCGGGCTGCACATGGATCACGTAGGGGCAATGAGCGCAGAGGAAGATGACGAGGAGCGCCTGTTTTTCGGCAAGGTCCCGGAGACTCACGGAATGGCCTGTAGCCACATCGGGTAGAGAAAAATCGGGCGCGGGAGTACCCAGTGGGAGCATGGTGGAAGAAACGGGCATAGGTGCTCCTGACTAACCGCACCGGGCGCAAGCGTCCATGGTCAAATCGGGCCCGCCCCGTTGCTTGTTTGAGGGGGCCGCTCGAAGGTTGAAAAAAACGCGGGGATGGGCTGATGCTCCCCGGCTCGCTTCTAGCTCCCTTTTTTCTATGGCCATTACTCTTTTGAAGCTTTCGTGCCCGGACCGTGTGGGGCTTCTTGCGGCGTTGACCGGTTTCATGGCTCGTTTTGGCGGGAACCTCTTGGAAGTCCATCAGTTCACCGACAACCTGCACCGCTGGTTTTTTACCCGGATGGAGATTGAATCTATCCGAGTGGATCTGGACACGCTTCGGGCCGCTTTCCAGCCTTTGGCGCAGGAACTCGGCGCGGAATGGACGCTGCGGTCGGCCGAGGCCCGGCGCAAAATGATCGTCCTGGTGAGCAAACAGGGCCATTGCTTGGCGGACCTGCTCTGGCGTTGGCGCTCCGGGGAACTGGCCTGCGACATCCCATGCGTGATTTCCAATCACGAGGATTACCGGCCTTTTGTTGAGCGTGAAGGGCTGGAGTTCCGGCATATCCCGATCCATTCCAAAGACAAAGCGGCGGGGTTTGAAGAAATGGCGGCTATTTTCAGGGAGCAAACCCCCGACTTGGTGGTGTTAGCCCGGTACATGCAAGTGTTGCCGGCCGCGCTCTGCGCGGAGTTCCAAGGCAAAATTCTCAACATCCATCACTCCTTTCTCCCGTCATTTGTCGGCGCAAATCCCTACCAGCGCGCCTATGAGAGGGGGGTTAAACTCATCGGGGCCACTTGCCATTATGCCACGGCGGAACTGGATGCCGGCCCGATCATCGACCAAGAGGTTACCCGCGTTGAGCACTTCCATTCACCAGACGACTTGGTGCGGATCGGACGCGACTGCGAGCGGCTGGCTTTGGCAAGAGGCGTGCGTTGGTCCCTGAGCGACCGGGTCCTGCTCTATGGAAACCGGGCCATTGTATTCCGGCATTAAAACAGGGTGATAAAAAATATTTCAAGCTTGCGCGGCCCTTGGGACAGCGGCGAGAGTCCCCGGTGACGCACCCCTGGATATGAAATTGTATCGCCCTCTCATTTCCACTCTGGTCAGCGTGGGGATCGGGACGCTTCTGCTCCCGGCCCGTTCCCAAGCTCTGACGCCGGTTGTGGTGCTGGAGGATCCCGCGCCCGCCCCGGGTCAGCCGGACAAAGTGCAGCGGGTGATTCCCGTGGGCAAATGTCTGCTGATTCCTGTGACCGGCTACAGCAGCACGGGTTTGCCCCTGAGTTACTCCGTGGCGGTTGATGCCGCCCATAAAAATGCCGTTGCGGCCCGGGTTAAAACTGGCAACCCGCTGCTTAAGCTGGCGCTCCAGCATGCGGGCGGGGCAGGGGACCCGGCTTATAGCGGAGACTTGGTGTTCCAGTTGTTCCGCGACTGGGCTCCCTTGACCGCGGGTTACATTGCCGGGTTCGCGCAGGCGGGGTTCTACGACGGGCTGATCTTCCATCGGCTTGCCGATCTCAACAAAGGGACCTCGACGGAAAGTTTTATTTATCAGGGCGGCGATCCTCAGGGCACGGGCTCGGGAGGGCCGGCGTTCCGGTTTGGCGACGAGTTCTTTTCCCCGATGACTTTCACGGGACGCGGTCAGCTGGCCATGGCCAATGCCGGCGCGGGCACCGACTACAAGGGCACCAACGGTTCCCAGTTTTTTATCACCCACGGCAATGTGAGCGGTGGGGTTCTCGTGGGAGGCGGGCCCCGGTATTTGGACTTTAAACACACGGTTTTTGGCCAGGTGACCCATGGATGGGAGCTCCTGCAGAAACTCCACGACACGCCGCGCTCCGAGTCGCCGGCGGACAGGCCCGTGTCGCCGGTGACGATTTCCTCGGCGGAGGTGGTCGCGCAGTATGACGATGGCATCCACAAACACAGCAGCGCGGTGCTGGTGCTCACGGCGACTGCGGCCCTGGCGGCCTCGGATGCCGCCACATTGACCGTGACGGCCAGCGATGGACAGGGTGGTCAGGCCGCAAAAACTTTCACCGTCAAGACCCAGGCCGATCAGAATAATTCGCGCCCCTACGCCTTGGAGCTCGCCGACGTGGCCGGCCCCAAGGACAAGGTTTTCAGTGCGCCCTTGCTCAAGCGCGTGGATTTGGAGCGGGACTATGTGGCGCTCAGTTCGGATCTGCCGGATCAGCGGTTCCAGTTTCCCCGCAAAGTCGACAGCCTGCAAATCGCAGACCGGGTGCTTTTGCTGGGCAGGAACGGGTTCCAGGGCTCCACCCGGCTGCGGTTCCTCTACCAACAATACGATTCGAGTTACCGGGGCTCGATCGACGGGGCCGGTGCCGAAACCCAGTATTCCACGCTCAACGCGAACATCGGGCTCAAATCCATGGACGCTCGGGCGCTGAATTTGGAAGCCGCGCCTGGATCGGCTTTGACGGGGGTGAAAGTGGCTACGTTTGTGGACTCCAATCTTCTGGGGGGGGCCAGTGGTTACACGGCCACCATTAACTGGGGCGATGGCACGGCGCCTCAGGCGGGAACCATGGTGCGGGATTTTTCCCGCCCGGCCTATGTCGGTGGCGCCGTTCAAGGCTCGCACACCTACGCCCGCGCGGGTGTTTACCCGCTGCAGGTGGATTTTTCCGGTACCAACGGGTTCAAAAGTTCCGTTCGTGGCACGGTCGTGGTGTCCGCCCAGCCCCTCCGGGCCACGGGTGAGAATCTGCAGGTTGTGGGACCCCGGCTCAGCAAACGTTTGGTGGCCAGGATCCGGGATTCGGCTCCTGTGAGTCCGGACCAGTATGCCGTGACAATCGACTGGGGCGATGGGGTTCTTTCGGGCGGCCAGCTCAAATCCGTGGGCAACGGGGAGTTTGTGGTGCTCGGCAGTCATCTCTATTCCGGGGCCGAGGACGCCGAGGCCTTCTCGGTGTCGGTGCTTGTGGGCCGTCCCGGCGTGGCGGCTGCGCTCGCGTGGAGCCGGGTGCAACTCAGCGGCGTGCGAGCCGCCAAGCACCTGCCGCCGCTCGACCAAGCCCATCTGGTCGGGGAAATATCGCCAATTCAACTCCCCAAGCGCAACCCCAAGGACAACTCGGAGGCGCCCCGGTTCAAACCCCTGCGAGCCACCGCGGGAAGCGGAACCTCGGCACAGACGAACATGACGGCCCAGATGGTGGTGATCAATTCCGGTAACGCGACTTCCAAGCCCGGGCTACTCCACTTTTATCTCTCAAAGGATCGTTCCCTCAAAAAAACCGAGGCCGTGCCCGGCAAATCCGACAACCCGGCGGATATCGCGCTGAAAATCGGCACCAAACCCTCGATTGCAATTCCCTCATTGAAACCCGGTGCCGGAGTCCGGTTTCTGTTGGACCGCGGACCATCGGATCTGCGGTTGTCGCTGCCCCTAGGCGAGGACGGCACGGGATACAACCTCTTGGGAGCGATGAGCTACAGTGACCCGATTGCGGATCAACAATTCATCGACCGGGCCGCGGTGGAAGGTTTTTTCGACGGAGTGGAGGTGAGCAAATCCGAGCTGGTGACCACGAAGGGGGCCGGTCCGACTGCGCAGACGACATTCGACGTGCGTTTGTTGCGCAAGCCCACGCACGACGTGACGGTCACATTTACCTCTTCCGATCCGGTCCAAGGGGACGTGGTGCCTTCGAGCGTGACGTTCCTGGCTGCGACGTGGACGCCGGCCACGCTCAAGACGGTGGGCGTGTCTGGCAAAGACGATGGGTCTCGTGGAAACGATGCCAGTTACTCCATCTCGTTGGATACCGACAGTGTGGACCCGCATTTCAAGGGGTTAACCGGGGCTCTCGCAAAGGATACCCAGGCGACCAACACCGACGTGACTGTGAGCAACTTGGACAACGTGGACCGGGTGGTGGTCGCGCCGACCACCGCCACCACGCCGTTGATCACCCGGCAGACCCCGGGTGCCGAGAACACCGCCACGTTTAATGTGAAACTCGCGCAGGTGCCGAAAAGCAAAGTCACCGTCACCTTGGGCAACGGCGCCCCGGCTGAAGGCAGCTTGAGTACGAGTAGCCTGGAGTTCACCCCCACCAATTGGTCTCTCAATCAAACCGTGACCATTACGGCGCAAGGAGCCTCCAGCACCCCCGATGTCACTTACGAAATCGGGTTCTCCGTCGACAGCGACGATCCCCGATTCAAAGGCGCATCGGTGGCCCCGGTGCGCGTGACCAACATCCATTCCAACGCCCCGTGAAAAAGTTCCTCCTCCAAAACCTCTTGCGTTGGTGGACGCAATGGTGGGCCCGCCGGGCCCAGCCGCTGCCGATAGCGCACCCGCGGAAAAGTGCGGAGGCTTCCAGTTTGGAATCTTTGGAGGGGCGTATTGCGCCCGCAGTCATCACCCCGGGAACGGTGGTTTTCACGGATCTCGATGGAGACATCGTGACGGTGAAGTTCTCCAAGAACCTCTATGACCCCAACTCGGCGAACGCCAATTTGCAGATCGCCGCGGTGAAGAACGCTTTCAAGTTCGCCAGTGCGAGCGACGAGTCAGTTTTTGATGCCAGCGGGCCCCAGCAACTCCAACTCCTGGATTTTGGGGCGACCCTGCGCGGTGCCAATGGGCGTTCTCTGCTCTCGGGTACTTCGATCTCTGTCACCGTGTCCAAGGCTCCCAACGGCGATGGCTGGACTCGGGTTGGCGCGATTTCCGCCGTAGGCGAGGTGGTCACCGCGGTGAGCGTTGCGGGGGACCTCGGCCAGATTGACGTGGGCTCGTTTTCAAATCCCGCCAAGCTCGGCCTGCTCAAAGTGCGCTCCCTCGGGAGTGCCGATGGAACTCAGTCTGGCACTGCAAATTTCGAAAGCCTCATTTATGGCGACCTGGGCAAACTGGTGGTCGAAACCGACGTGCTCGGTTCGGTGGTCGTGCGCGGGGTGAACAGCCAGTTCACGGGACAAATAGGAACGATCGAGATCGGCCGTGCTTTGGTCGGCTCCGCTGACGCCCTCAGCTCCAAACTCGGCCGGATCAAGGCGGACGGCGACATTGGCTCGGCACAGGTGGGGTTTCTGTCAGGCCCGGGCGCACAAGGTGTTTTTGGCGGAGCCAAAGCCTCCTCCGGATCCATCGAAACCCTCAAGAACCTCGGCAGCGTGACGGTGACGGGCAGTTTGACCGGAGGGGCTGGAACGGGCAGCGGGCTCATCAAGGCACTGGGTGGTGTCGGGAAAGTCAGAATTACCGGGGACCTTGTCGGCGGGGCCGGGAATCAATCCGGGTTCATTTCCGTCGGGAAACAGCTGGGCACGGCGGAGATTTTGAGAAGTGTGCAGGGCGGAACCGGGGTGGATTCCGGCGGGGTCCGCGCGGAGGTGATTCAACGCGCATGGATCGGCGCGTCCAACTCGGGCGGGGTTGTTGGTGGCGAGGGTGAGGGCAGCGGCCTGCTCAAAACAACGGGGAATATGGGCGCAATCCAGATCGCCGGCAGCGTGGTGGGCAGCGCGGCGGGTGCGGGCGGCATTTCGGCCGGAGGCAACGTCCAGTCGCTGTTGATTCGCGGGGATCTCCGGGGTGGGGCGGGCGACGTCAGCGGTTTTGTTCGGGTGCTTGGCGATCTTTCCAAGCTCGATATCCGAGGCGATTTGGTCGGGGCCGCCGGTTTGGCTTCTGGCAGTGTCGCTACCGCGGAGGATCTTGGCGCGGCCTTGGTGGGCGGCGCGCTCAAGGGCGGCACGGGCGGCAACAGCGGATCAATTTTTTCCGGCGTAGATGCCTCAGCCAACGGTCGGCTCGGCTCGGTAAAGATAGGGAAGGGATTGATGGGCGCTGGGGGCAACCAATCCGGATCCATCGTGGCAGGCGGGGATGTCGGCCTGGCCTGGATCGGCGCCTTGGGTGGCCAGCCGGCGATGCAAGGGGGGGCAGGTGATTACAGCGGGGCTTTTTACGGCGCGGGTAAGGTGGGTAAACTCCAGGTGATGGGCGAGATGGTCGGGAGCACCGGCAAGGCGTCGGCTGCAATTCATGCGGGATTGCATTTGGAAACTCTCGAGGTGTCCGGGGCCGTCCGTGGCGGGGCCGGAGATTACAGCGCGGCGGTTTTTAATAAAACCGAGGCTTTCGTCGATCAGCAGGTCGCGGGGAGCTTGGGTAAACTCTGGATCAAGGGTGCCTTGATCGGTGGCGGCGGGGCGTCCTCTGGGGCGATCGAGGCGGAGGGTAAGCTGGGCTCGCTGAACGTCACCGCGATCCAAGGCGGTGCCGGGGCCTGGAGCGGTTCCGTTCGCAGCGGAAGCAGCGTGGACCAGGACGGGGCTGCTGGCAGCCTTCGCGTGGCCCAGAACGTCACCGGCGGTTCGGGGACGGGGGCCGGTGAAATCGAGGTGGACGGTAACCTCGGTTCGCTCTTTATCGGGGGGAATCTGAGCCAGAGCGCTGCGCGCGTGGGCCAAGCACTCGGCACTTTGACGGTGAACGGCAGTCTGGATGCCGCCACGGTTTCCGCCGTGGGTCAGCTGGTCAAGACCGCCAGCAAAGACCTGGCCCTCGCGAGTATTGTGGTCAAAGGCTCCGTGAGCGGGTCCCGGATTTTGGCTGGCTACGATCTTGATGGAACGGGCGTGAATCCCGACGCCCAGATCGGCTCGGTGCGGGTCAGCGGAAACTGGGTCGCCAGTGATTTGGTGGCGGGCGTTGCGGCCCTGACGGGCACGGGTTTTGGCGAAGCCAGCAACGCGGCGATTTCGGGCGACGATCGCCCCGGGATTGTCGCGCAGATTGGGAGCGTGACCATCGGTGGAACCGTGACGGGCACAGCGGACGTGGCGACCGACCACTTCGGATTTGTGGCGCAGCGGATTCTGTCGTTTAAAGTAGGCGCCCAATCGCTGGCACTGAGGAGTGGGGTGAGCGGTGAAGTGTTCTCGCTGGGCACCACCAACGACGTGCGAGTGCGCGAGGTCGTGGTGTAAGCACCCGCCTCACGGGGACTCCCGTTGCTTGGTCCCATAGGTCCCATAGGTCCCATAGGTCCCATTGGTCCCATTGGTCCCATTGGTCCCATTGGTCCCATTGGTCCCATTGGTCCCATTGAGCGAGGCCCTTTCCATAGGTTCCTTCTGTTCATCCGCGTCGGCTTCTTTTAAGAGACCCTGCCATGACCAAACCTGAGATTCTCAGCCGCCTGCTTTCCCCGGGAATCATTGCAATCCTGCGCGCGGATTCCTCGGAACATCTGCTGGCGGTGGCAGAAGCGCTCCTGAGCGGCGGAGTCACGGCCATGGAGGTGACCATGACCACTCCAGGAGCTTTGGAGATCATCGGCGAAGTCAATCGCCGCTTCGGCGCTCAGATCCTGATGGGCGTCGGCTCAGTGCTCGACCCGGAGACTGCGCGCCTTGCAATTTTGGCCGGAGCGCAATTTGTGGTCACCCCCGTGGTGCGCCCCGAGGTCATCCGCGTCTGCAACCGCTACAGCAAACCCATTGCCTGCGGAGCTCTGACTCCCACCGAAGCGCTGCTCGCACATGATTCCGGTGCGGATTTTGTGAAGATCTTCCCCGCCGACCAATTCGGGCCGAGTTACATCCGCAACATTCTCGCGCCGCTGCCGATGCTGCAGGTGGTGCCCACGGGCGGGGTGACCCCCGAGAACGCGGGCGATTTTCTGGCGGCCGGCTCGGTGGCGCTGGGCGTGGGATCGAGCCTGGTTTCCAAGAGTGTCTTGGAGAAAGGCGACTGGTCCGAATTGACCCGCAGGGCACAACGGTTTGTCGATGCGGTGCAGGCGGCTCGGGCGTCGGATCGTGCCTGAGCCGGAATCCATTTTCTCACCGGCGACACCCGTTTGTCCTCCTGCAGAACCCTGGACTTGCTCATCCCAACGCACCCATGCCTAAAGACCGAGATCTTCGCGCTGACATCCTCCAACTCCTCCACAAGCCCGGCTACCGTCCCATGGACAAGGTGGAGCTTTCCAAGGCGCTCCGGTTTCCCAGCCAGCAGCGCTCTGAACTACGCGGCTTGCTCAAGGCCATGGAGAAAGAGGGCGTCATCGCTCGGATCCGGAAGGATCACTACGTGCTGCCCCAGGAGGCCGATTTGGTCACGGGGCTCATGCAGTTCCATCACGGAGGCAATGCCCATTTGCTGAGTCAAACCCCCGGGGTACCGGATCTTTTCATATCCCAAGCCAACGCCGCCACCGCCATGCACGGCGACAAAGTGGTGGTGCGGCTCATGCATGAGGGCTTGCGCCAGCGCGCCACCGGATCGGCCGTCGAAGGGCGGGTGATCCGGATTTTGGAGCGAGCCAACACCACGGTGGTCGGGACGCTGCAGGCGACCAAGAAGTTCTTTTATGTCATCCCCGATGACGCCCGGTTTCCTCACGACGTGTATGTTAACCCGGCCGAGAGTCGGCTTTCCCGGCCGCCTGCGGTGGGTGAAAAAGTGGTGGTGCGACTCGACCCATGGGAGAGCCGCCATGTGAATCCCGAGGGCGAAATCATCGAGAACCTCGGGCTGGCCAGTGACCCGGGAGTCGACATGCTCTCCATCCTCAGGAAATACCATTTGGCCGAGGAGTTCCCAGAGGACGTTCTGGACGAGGCCGAGGGGATTGCGGAGGAGGTGGATCCCCGGGAGGCAGCCAACCGGGAAGATCTGCGGAGCCAGTTCATCCTCACCATCGACCCCGATGACGCCAAGGATTTCGACGACGCCATTCACGTGGAGCGGACCGCGCGAGGCTGGAAGCTCGGTGTGCACATTGCCGACGTTTCGCATTACGTGCGTCCGGGCGGTGCTTTGGACCGGGAAGCGCGGGCCCGGGGCAACTCCACTTATCTGGCGGACCGTGTCGTCCCGATGTTGCCCGAGCGGTTGAGCAACGGGGTGTGCAGCCTCAAGCCGCGGGTGGATCGGCTGACCACCTCGGCGTTCCTGGAGTTCGATGATCAAGGCAACGTGCGTTCGGCGCGTTTTGGCAGGACGGTGATCCATAGCGCGGCACGGCTCACTTACCGGCAGGCCTACGCGATTTTGCAGGGGCTGCCCGTGCCGCCCACTCCCAACTATGAGCGGGGCGGCAAGGTGCATCTGAGCTCGAAACCGGTTCCTTTGGAAGTCACCCCCCAGCTCCGGGATCGCGTTTGCGCGGCTTGGGATCTTGCCTTGTTGCTGCGCAAAAAACGGTTTGCCGAGGGGTCGCTCGATCTCGATTTTCCCGAAGTCAAAGTCTGGCTCGATGAGGAGGGCCGTGCGGTCCGTCTAGAGAAGGTCGAGAACGACATCTCTCACCAGCTCATCGAGGAGTGCATGCTGGCCGCCAACGAGGCCGTGGCCAAGGAGATCAAAAGGTTGCGGGTTCCCTCGATCTATCGCGTCCACGAAAACCCGGAAATGGAGCGCTTGGAGGACTTCCGTGCGTTTGCCTCGGGTTACGGGGTGCGGGTGGGGGATCTCTCGCAACGGGGCGAAGTGCAGAAGTTGCTCGTTTCGTTGCGGGGTAAACCCGAGGAATACGCATTGAAGATCGCCTTCCTCAAGAGCCTGAAACGGGCGGTTTACGACGTATCACCCCTGGGCCACTACGGCCTGGCCAAAGTCAATTACACCCATTTCACCAGCCCCATCCGGCGCTATGCCGACCTGCTCGTCCACCGGGTGCTGGCCGGGGAAAAGGCGCCGGTCAAACATTTCTCGGACGTGGCCGAGCATCTCTCCGCCACCGAACGTGTGTCGGCGGACGCGGAGAAAGATTCCACGCTTCTCAAGAAGATGGAGTTCTTCCAGAGACAGCTCGCCGCCAAAGCCCCGGAACGGTTCCGCGCCCTGGTTGTGGATGTGCGCAGCTACGGATTGTTTGTGGAGCTGCCGGAGGTGCTCGTCAGCGGGCTCGTTCATGTGAGCGCGTTGCCGGAGGATTTCTATGCGTTTGACCCCGTCCGACTGAGTTTTCACGGGCGTCGCACCCAACGCCGGTTCCAGTTGGGGGACGAGCTGGAGGTGACAGTTTGCCGGGTGGACGTCTACAAGAGGCAGATCGATTTCATACCCGCTGTCCCTCCCGCCGGAGGGGATGCGATAAAAACGGTTGTCCGGCAGAAACCCGTCATTGGGCAGAAACCCGTCATTGGGCGGGGCAGGGGCGCCGGGCGCCCGGGCTCTCCGGAAAAGCCGAAGCGTGGAAAGCGGAAAGGGCGTTGATGCGCTGGCAGTTTCTAGCGATTGGCAAACCCAAGCTGGCGTTTGCCGCGGCGGGCATGGCCGAGTACGTAGCGAGGATCCAACCGTTTGCCTCTTTTCAATTGGATTTTCTCAAATCAGGCAGGCGCGAAACCGAGAGCGCGGCACTCCGGGATCGGAGTGCGGGGCTGTGGCGCGTGGTGTTGGATGAACGGGGCGAACATGTCAGCAGCCGCGCATTGGCGGCCCGCCTCAGCCAATGGGAACAACGCAGCCTCAAGGGGATTGCCGTGCTGCTGGGAGGCGCCGACGGGCACACGGAGGAGTTACGGGCTTCGGCGGACTGGATGTGGTCTCTGAGCCAGCTGACCTTGCAGCACGAGTTGGCCACTGTGGTGGCGCTCGAACAGATCTACCGGGCTTACACCCTCAAGGCGGGCCTACCTTACCACCGCGATTAAGCGGCACCGCGGGGGGGGGCGTGAGGTCGCCGGATACGTGGACGGGGATCGTTTCCCATGTCCCCAAGTGCCGTTGTCGCGGCGTCAAATCAAAAAACCAATTTACGGCCCAAACCCGTTGTGTCATACACACCGGCTCTTTTCTCAAGTCTCCCCACCTCTTCTCCACACGGGTTCCATGGATAACGTCATCGCCAGTCGCGAGCTTCAGGTTCAGCGCAAAAATATCCACTTCGAGTTCCGGCAGAACGGGCGAGGTGAGTTCCTGCGGATGACCGAGAAAGCCCACAGCCTTCCGCTCACGGTGCGGGTGCCTTCGACGGCTTCGGAGGAGTTCAGCGCGACCATCGACGAGATGCGCGCCACCGCTCGAGGCGGGGTGCCCGCGTAGAGATGCCGCCCGAGGCCGAAGGAAAAAAGTGCCTTTGAGGGCTGCGATTTTTCCGCCCGTTTTTTGTCTTTTTCAGTGCCCGCTTTTTAAAAACTCAATGCCTAC
>JBEIUI010000155.1:0-5455 GCA_040374425.1 Verrucomicrobiia bacterium
CCGGAGCCATCGCCGCGGATGCGCAGGAACCGGGCTCCGCCGAAATCACACCCTGGACACCGGGCATGCCGAAGGCATCCAAGACCGTATTCCGCTGGTGTCGCTTCGCTCGACCACCGGCTTGGTCTCGGTTCCCTCCGGGAACGAGCACCCCCCACCGGCATCGCTTTCCGCCCGCGCCCTCGGGATCCCCGGCGTTCGGGCCGCGCCGCCCAACGCAAGCCCGCAATCATACCTCCCATATTTTTGGGTTTCTTTAGCGGCCCACTTTTTGTCCCATGCAGGCTCTGTCGCCCATGACGGCCGACTCGATGCGCTGCTCGGGCGCGTTGGCAGCCGACCCGGGGGACCGCACTCCATGCCACCCCAAACGCCCCCCCCCCGCTCTCAGGAAGAGGAAATCTTGTCGCTCCGCGCGCAACTCGCCGAGGCCAGAAAAGCCTTGGAAGAAGCCCAGCGACAACAAACCGAGGGCACCGCTGAGATCGAGGTATTGATGGATCTGCTGCCCATTCCGGTCATGATCACAAACGACCCGGGCTGCGAGCGCATGATGGGCAACCGGGCAGCTCTTGATTTTCTGCTGCTAAAACAAGGCGATAACCTTTCGCAATCCGCCCCCGAAGGCGAGCGCCCTGAGTTCACCCTTTGGGTCAACGGCCGCCAACTGTCTCCCGGAGAACTGCCGGCACAACGCGCCGCGGCAGGGGAACCCGTGTCAGGCATGGAGATGGAGTTGCGCTTTTCCGAGTCCGACCGGTTCCACGTTCTTTGCCATTCAAACCCGATCCGGAACAAAAACGGGGAGCTCAAGGGGAGTATCACGGCGTTTGTGGACATCAGCGCGCAGAAACGAGCCGAATCAGCGCTCATGGCCAGCGAAGAGCGGTTTCGGAAAATGTTCCACAACGCCCCCATCCCGGTCGCGCTCTCCCTGCCCGACGGCCATTTTGAGGAGGTCAACCAAGCCTACGCCGACATGCTCGGCTATTCGCGGGAAGAAATCCTCCGGCGCACTTTTATTGAGCTCACACATCCAGCGGATCGCCAGGCCACCACCACCGATGTCATCGCCGACATGCAGTCGGGCAAGATCCAACGGTTCCGTGCCGAAAAACGATTCCTCCACCAGTCAGGCAGGATCGTCTGGGGCGACACCTCCGTCTCCGTCATCCGGAACCGGGATGGATCCGTCGCTTATTTTATCACCCAGACCCAGGACATCACCCTGCGCAAAGAGGCGGAGGAAAAACTGCGGGAAGCCGCCGATCGCAAGGATCAGTTCCTGGCCATTCTCAGCCATGAACTGCGCAACCCATTGGCCGCGATCCACCACGCCCTGCAACTCGGCAAAGAATCCCCTCAGGACACCGCACTTCAGCCCTGGGCCAGGGAGGTCGTCGACCGGCAGATCCTCCAGCTCTCGCGGATGGTAAGCGATCTGCTCGACAACAAACGCCTCGACCTCGGGCTGGTGGAACTGCGCCGCGAACCGCTGGAGCTCGCCCCCGTCTTACGATCCGCCGCGGCCGCCGTGGCCGCCATCTGCAGTGAAAAACAGCACAACCTTCAAGTCGACGCCGCCCCGGGTCTCGTTGTGGAAGGGGATGCCGCCCGGCTCGAGCAAATCTTCGCCAACCTTCTCCACAACGCCGCCAAGTTCACCCCCGAAGGTGGCGAGATGCGACTCCTCGCAAGACGCGAGGGCGCCGAGGCCGTGCTCACGGTCTCCGACAACGGCCCCGGGATTCCCACTGCGATGTTGGCCTGCGTTTTTGAGCCTTTCCGGCAGGCGGACCGTTCGCTGGATCATTCCCAAGGGGGGCTCGGACTCGGCCTCGCCGTGGTTCGTTCCCTTGTGGAGATCCACGGCGGCAGTGTCTCCGCTGCCGCCAATCAGTCCGGCCAGGGATCCACGTTCACCGTGCGGCTGCCGCTTCTGCCGGAGTCCGCCGCGGTGCCCGAACCGGTCCCGAGCGCCGGGCCCAGGAAACTCTCCCGCCGGGTCCGCGTGCTGGTGGTGGACGACCACGTGGACAACGCTCTGGGAATGGCAAAGATCCTTTCCCTGAGAAACTGCGAGGTACGACTCGCCCATGACGGGTTGGCGGGCATGGAAGCCGCGAAGGATTTTATGCCCGAGGTGTTGCTGCTCGATATCGGATTGCCCGGCCTGGACGGATACTCCCTCGCCGCGGCTTTGAGGGCGGAGCCTTCTCTGGCAAACGCGCTTTTCATCGCCGTCTCGGGCTACGCCCAAGCCAAGGACCAGGAACGCGCCCGGGCCGCCGGGTTCGACTTTCACTACGGCAAACCCATCGAGATCAACGATCTGCTCGCTTTTGTCGGTACTCGCTTGGGCTGCTGAATCCGCGCCGTGGCAGGACATCGGCGCCAGCGCACTCAAAAACGCGTCCACCCGCGCCCAGCGGTGACTTTCCCCGGCTTGCCCGCCCTCCCCCAGGGAAGGTCCGCAGGCTCGCTTTCTCCTCTGCCCGGACTTTCCAACTTTCTTGGGAAACGAGCCACGCTCGTTCCTAGAACGGCCCGGGGTCCTTACCGCGCGGGATGCGAAATTGCATTGGCGGCGGCGGGAATGCCTATGGTTTTTGAATCTGGCGGCTTAAACACCTGAACCGTAATGAAAAAAACATCCTCCCTTGTACTCCTCGGACTACTTTCTCTCCTGCAATCGGCCTCGTTTGGAGCCGAGAACAAACGTCAGGTTTTACTCGTTGCGGGGCGTCCCAGCCACGGTCCCGGCGCCCACGAACACAACGCGGGGGTTCAGCTGCTGGCCAAGTGCTTGAAAGAGGAAGCGGGAGACAGGGTGGAGGTTCAATGGATTCTCAACGGGGAATGGCCCGCGGCGGAGACGCTCGCCAAAGCTCACACCCTCGTCCTGTACTCGGACGGCGGCACCAATCACGTCGCTTCGGGGCATTGGGAAGATGTCGCCCGGGAGGTGCAGCGCGGGTGCGGATTGGTTTGCCTGCATTACGCCGTGGAACCGGCTTATACCCCGGACAACTGGCCTGAATTTCAGAAAACACCCGAGGGCAAACCGGCCAAACAAACCGTGTTCAATCCGAATCGTTCTTCCAATGGAGCCGGGAGCGCCGAACTCGCGACCGGGCTGGGAGGCTATTTTGAGCAATTCTGGTCGGTGAACCCGACTTGGACGGCCAACTTTCAAAAGTTCCCCAAACACCCGATTACCAACGGTGTGCAACCCTTCAGCACCCTCGACGAGTGGTACTATCACATGCGTTTCCGTAAGGGCATGAAACGGGTCACGCCGATCCTCTCAGATCTTCCGCCTCCCGAAACCACAGAACGCGGCGAGGGCCCTCACAGCGGAAACCCGGAACAGAAACAAGCGGTGCTGGAACGCAAGGAACCCCAGCACGTCGCATGGGCCGTGGACCGCGAGGACGGAGGCCGGGGATTCGGCTTCACGGGTGGCCATTTCCACGCGGGCTGGGGCAACGAAAACCAGCGCAAACTCGTGCTCAACGCCATCCTTTGGACAGCTCAGGCGGAGGTACCCGAGAAGGGATTGGAGTCGAAAATCAGCGAAACGGACCTCGCCGCCAACCTGGACCCCAAACCTGCGCCCCAAACCAAAACGCCCCCCAAAAAATAAGCGCGCAGGGGATTCTGAGGGTGCAGCCGTGGGTCCATTGCCAAGTCGGATCTGTCTTCGCGGGCTTCACGGCTTTTATCCCGAAAACCGAAGTTCCAGCGGCATCCCCGCGCATGCGGATGTGCAAACCCTAGGCGTTCCGTAACTTTCAAAAGGCTCTCCGCGCCCCCCCCGCGCCTTCGCGTGAACTCCCGGAATCTTTACGCTCTTTGAGTTCTATGCGGTGAAGATGGACGAGGGCTCGGTCGCCTGAGCACCAGAGCCCACGGCGGTTGCGCGGTTTTTTTGGAACCACAAAGATCTCAAGGAACGCAGGCAAGCCGCTTGGAACTTCGGTTTTCAGGTTGATGTGCTCGGCGTCCACTTTTTCCGCACACCACTGAGGAAGTCTCGCGCGAGGACGGAATTTGCACGGGTCCGAAACGGACATGCCTCCGCCCGCTGGGTTGGCGAGGGAATCAGCCCGGCTGCTGGGCAGACGGAGCTTGCTCCCGACCCCGCCACCCGATCAGCGGCTCCGCGTAGTGGCATGTCGTTTTTGCGCGAGAATCTTCTTCCTCCATCATGAGGAGTCGCGAACTGGGATACACCTTCTGTTCCACTTGCAGTCCCCCTCCCCGCGCCCAGCCCGTCTACCGTCCCGTGTAGCGGATCATCAGAGCGTCCACCCAGTGGCGCACGGCAACTCCCTGCTCAAAGTAGCCGGGATGATAATGCGGCACCCAAGTGGTCACAACTTCCACCCCTGAATCGCAGTCTTCAGCGTGCCTCCTATCCCGCCTCCGTTTTTGCTCCCGGTCCTCGTCCCTGTCTTTTTTGCGCTCTTTCCTCTTTTTCTTCTCCCTCTCTTTTTTGTCTTCCTTGTCGTCTTTTACGCAGATCCGGGCAGAAGGTATTGCGCCTGAGAGCTCTTCCCCCGGGGCGGGCAACCCGGGACGCAGGGTTCTGCGATCCACCGGGCAGGTTTGCTGGCTGAGGGTGGTGGTCACGGGCGTGTAGGTGGTCGTGGGCGGCACCCAGCGCTCCCAGGGATGCTCGGTCCGGCTCAACTCCAAGATCACCGCCGCATCCGCCCCGGCTTCCCGCGCATTGTATTCCACGGCCCGATACATAAAGGCTTCGCTCTCCTGGGAATCAAACTTCAGCCGTCCGATCACCTCGTGTGGCCGACTCGGGCGCCTCTCGAGAAGCGGCATCGGCGTGTCCGCAGACTTCTTGGGATAGGCCACAGAGGAGTAGTTGCGGTAGTACTGCCGGGTGGAACTGACCGTCTCGCAGCCGGTCAGGAGCATGAGCGCAAGCGCCGAGACCAAAGAGGAGATTAGAAGGGGGAGTTTCATCGGGAACATGGGACGGGGCTTGGCTAGAAACTATTCAGACTGAAAACCGAAGTTCACGCGGAGATTGGAAATCACTGAACGCCGCTGTCATTTGCTCTCCGCGCTTCCACGTAAAAAGAAGGATTTCTCTGTCATTTCGGAGTTCGAGGTAAGGAAAAAAGAGAGGGAAATGCACGCGCCTTGATGCAGGCTTTCTTCCAGAGCCGTGGCTGGCAGCAGGCGGCTGGGTCAGGGAGCAGGACGTCCCGCCGACCGATCTCCCAAGTCCCCTCCAGCCCCGAAGGGGCGTGCCATCCGGTGCGCCGTGGTTTGGGGTGCCCCTTCAGCGGCTCGATGTTTGTGCTTGCCGGGCTACCCGGGCGTTGCCCGGGGCTATCTTATTTCACCCCGTTGGGGCTCACCCCTCACCCCTCACCCCTCACCCCTCACCCCTCACCCCTCACCCCTCACCCCTCACCCCTCACCCCTC
>JBEIUI010000048.1:0-22404 GCA_040374425.1 Verrucomicrobiia bacterium
AAAAGGCCTCAATGGCGCGTTGGTTGAAGCGGGCAAAGAGGTTGCGGACCGTGTCTGCGCCCGGGAAGCGTGCGATGCCGAGCATGGCGTGGAGGGCCTTGTCGAAACGCAGCCAGTCGGTGTGTGCGAAGCGTTTTGCGCCCGCGACGACCGAGATCACAAAGGCCATCAACGTGTGGGCGGGAGGGATGGCGTTTGGAGAGTGGAGAGTGAACGGCATCGTCTCCGCGAGTTTGGGAGCCAGGCCGATTTTGTTGAAAAACTCGAAGAGACTGACCAGTCCGCCAAACGGGGTGACGGCCTTGGGAGTGGAGCGGATTTGGACTGGTTTTGAACCGAAAACCGGGCGAAAGAAGGAAGGAATCGTTTTGTGCGGAGGGTGAGGTTGCGTTTGTGTTGCAACTCTCTTCAACCAAGCCCCTTCCAGCAGAACGATGCTTTTTCAATTTCCGTTTTCGGGATAAAACCCTCTGAAGCAGGGGCTTCAACTGCCGGCTGTGGGACTCGATAGGAGGGTGGTTGCGGCGTTTCCTGCAACCTGAGACCGTTTCTTTCAGGAGAGTCCCTGTGGCAAGCCGGATGGACGAGAAGCGCTCTGGTGCGGGCGTGCCCAAGTCCGTTGGCGGCACGGCGGTCCTGTCCCTGGTGGAAATCAAACACAGCGTTCCAACTCTGGATGTTTGGGGAGGGTGACAATCGAGAACCAGAACTGTTGGATAGTATGGACCAAGTTCACGAAACTTTCGAAGTCCACCGGTTTGGTGATGTAACAATTGGCATGGAGCCCGTAGGCGCGCAGGACGTCTTCCTCCGCTTGGGAGGTGGTCAGAACGACGATGGGGATGTAGCACAGTTGGGGGTCCCCTTTGACTTCCGCAAGGACTTCGCGGCCGTCTTTGAGCGGCAAGTTGAGATCGAGCAGGACGAGGTCCGGCGTCGGCGCCTCTGAATACGGGCCGTGGTGGCGCAGAAACTCCATGGCTTGGACTCCGTCTTCCGCCACGTGGAGTTCGACAAGTAATTTGCTCTGGGCCAAGGCTTCCTTGGTTAGGAGCACATCGGCGGCACTGTCTTCCACGAGCAGGATGTGAAAAAGCTTTCGGGCGGGAGGATTCATTTTGGGTAGGTTGGTGGCGGATCCGGGATCGTGAAATAAAACGTGGATCCTTGGCCCGGGGCGCTTTCGACTGAGATTTTGCCGCCGTGGCACTCCACGATTTTTTTGCACACGGCGAGACCGATCCCTGTGCCTTCGAATTCGCGTCGGGTATGAAGCCTTTGAAAGACTCCGAAGATGCGCTGGAAGTGTTGGGGGTCGATGCCGATGCCGTTGTCGCGGACCGAGAAGCGCCATTCCGATTCCTGATGGATTGCAGTGACATGGATTTCCGGGGTGTGGTTTCTGCAGAACTTCAGGGCGTTTCCGAGCAGGTTTTGGAAAAGCTGGGTGAGCAGAAGGGAGTCTCCGTAGACTTCAGGCAGTGGCGTGTGCGTGATCTGCGCGCCCCGTTCCTCGATGCTGGAGCGCAAGTTGACGAGGGCGTCGGCGAAGCTGGCCTCGCTTGGAACCATGCAAAGCTCCTTTCCTGCGCGACCCACCCGGGAATAGGCGAGCAGATCCGAGATAAGCGCCTTCATCCGGCTGGCCCCGTCGACAATAAACTCGATGAGCTCCGCGCCCTGGGAGTTGAGCTGTTCGCGATATTTGCGTTCGAGGATCTGGGCGCAGCCGGCCACGGCCCGGAGGGGTTCCTGAAGGTCGTGGGAAGCCAGGTAGGCGAACTGCTCCAGTTCCGCGTTGGAGCGAGCCAGTTCGGCGGCGGTCCGGCGCAGCTCCTCCTCGGCCCGTTTGCGGTCGGTGATGTCCCGGGCCGTGGCATAGACGAGCCGGTTTGGCCCGGGAGCGGCCGACCACAGGAGCCAGCGCACCGAGCCGTCCTTGCAGACATAACGATTCTCAAAGCCGATGGTCATCTCTCCTGCTTCGAGACGTCGGAGCATGTTCTCTGTCTCCGCCAGGTCATCGGGGTGAATAAAGTGGAGAAACGGTTTTCCCATGAGCTCGGCCTGCGCAAACCCCAGCGTGCGCTCAAACGCGGGGTTCAACCGGCGGAAATGCCCATCGACATCGGCAATGCAGAGCAGGTCGAGGGACAGCGTAAAAAACTGGTCCCGTTCTGTTTCCGCGCGTTTGCGTTGGGAGATATCGAGCAGGAACGCGATGAACGCGCCGCCTTCCTCGAGTCGGGCGAACCCGGCGAGGACGGGGAGCCGGGAACCGTCCTTGCGCAAGAGCTCCTCTTCGCGAGGGGTGGCGGTGTCGAGTTCAATCGGCGACGACCACTGAGAGCTCTTGGGGCGGAGTTCGATGCGCCAGGGGTGATGTCCCCAGAGCAGCTGGCCCGACTCCATTTCCTCGCGGCTGTAGCCCATCATTTTGAGAAAGGCGTCATTGGCTTGGATGATGGCCCCCTGGGCGTTTGCGGTCACCACACCCAGGATATCGGAGTCGATGAGGCGCCGGAATCGCGTGTCGCTTAATCGCGCGGCGGATTCGGCTTGGAACCGTTCGGTTTGTAAGCGATCGAGCCAGATCGCAGAAAGCCACACCAAGATCAACAAGACGCCAGAGGTGAGGACGGCGTAGAGGGCATCGCCGAGGGTGCCCGAGTACCAGCCCTTTTGGGTTCCAAAAAGCTTGAGGGCCTCGATGGCGAGCGGCAGAGCCACCGAGCCCGGTAGGATCCAGATCGCGATGCGCCCCGTGTCGGTGTCGCTGAGCAGGATTCTGAGGGGCCCGTTTTCTGCGGTCCGGCAAGCAATGGCCATCCCGAGCAGGATAAGAACCAGACACGTTGGCTGGGCCATTCCTCCAGACAATGCCAGCCCATGTTGCGGTGCGGCCCCGACAACGTATCCCGTCAGTGCCAGAACGCCCACCCCGCAGCCGAGGAGGGCGCTGAGCTGCGAAGCAAAACGGAGCCGGGGAGCCGCGAAATTGAGGAGGCCCGCGCTGAGAAACGCAATGCCGAGCGACGTGATGGGCGTGGGCAGGGTGCGAGGCATGGAGCTGTCTGAAAAAGGGTCGTGGGTGAAAAAGTCGTGGGCGAAAAAGCCCAGAAGCTCGGGGTGGTCGCTGCGGTGAATCCAGAGGCTTAAGCTGCCGAGCGATATTCCGAGGCTCAAGACCGCCAACAGCCGGGCCGTTCGGGGGTTCCTGACTGAGAGCGCGGTGCCGACCCCCAGCAAAAGTAACGCCAATGCCGTGACCGGTCGCATATGGGGATCCTGTGGGCGCAGGTTTTTGAAGAGGGGAATCCCCGTAAACCAACTCCAGAGAACCGTGGCCGCCACAAGGGCCACAAACAGTGCGCTCCAGCATGAAAAACGCCGGAGCGCGGCGGCGCGGGCCGGTGCATTGCTTGGGCTGGCTGGATCCATTTTCTGTTTGGGAAAAACCCGCGCGTTTGCTTTCACTCGAGGCCCGCGTAGGTTCCTTGGGAGGCTTTTCCGGGAGCCGGTTTTCGTCTATGGGGCGATACCCTTCCTGAGCGGGGTAAGAATCTGCCCTGAACCAAAACGCGGACTGGCAGCCGGGCCCGTCTTTGCAAAGAGTGAGGCTATGACCAATGCAGATTCATCGGGCGTGGACTGGGCGCGGATTCGGGAGGATTTTCCCATCCTCCGCGAGCAAGTGCGCGGACAGCCGCTGGTTTACCTTGATAACGCCGCCAGTTCTCAGAAACCCCGGGCGGTGATGGATGCGTTGGTGGATTTTTACGAGCACGCCAACGCCAACGTGCACCGGGGGCTGCATGAGCTGAGTTCGCGGGCCACGGATGCCTATGAGGGCGCCCGCGGAAAAGTGGCCCGGTATCTCGGCGCGGCTTGCGCCGAGGAAATTGTGTTTACGCGGGGAACCACCGAAGGGGTGAACCTCGTGGCCAATGCCTGGGGGAACGCGTTTCTCAAGGCTGGGGACGTGATTTTACTCACGGAAATGGAGCACCACAGCAACCTTGTGCCATGGCAGATGCTGGCGGCCCGGACCGGCGCCCAGGTGCGGTATCTCCCGGTGACGGCGGAGGGCGAACTTGCGCTGGAGGAGTTGGACGCGTTTCTGACGCCGGCCGTCAAAATCTTCGCGTTTACGCACATCTCCAACTCGCTGGGGACGATCAATCCGGCGGCCCAACTCTGTCGCGCTGCGAAGAAAGTGGGGGCGTTGACATTGCTCGACGCGGCGCAGAGCGCGGGGCATTGCCCGGTGAACGTGCAGGAGATTGGCTGCGATTTCCTGGTGTTCTCGGGCCATAAAATGTGCGCGCCGACCGGGATCGGGGCGCTGTACGGCCGCAGGGAATTGCTCGACGCCCTGCCTCCCTGGCATGGGGGCGGGGAGATGATTTCCAGCGTGACGTACGAGGGGGCGACTTTCAAAAGCGCGCCTTACCGGTTTGAAGCAGGCACGCCCAACATCGCCGGAGCGGTCGGGCTGGGGGCGGCCATTGATTACATCGAGGCCATCGGGCGGGAAGCCATCTTCGCCCACGACTCGGCTTTGGTGGATTACGCTCTGGAGGGCCTCGCGGAGTTGCCGGGAATCCACGTGCTCGGTCCCCGGCGAGGGCGCGGCGGTCTGGTGAGTTTCTCCATGGACGCGGCGCATCCCCACGACATCACCACCTACGTGGACCGGTTCGGGGTGGCGCTGCGGGGGGGGCATCACTGCAATCAACCTCTCATGCGCAAGTTGCGGCTGCCCGGCACCACCCGGGCGAGCTTCTATTTCTACAACACCCAATCGGAGGTGGACCGGCTCATGGAGGTGCTCCGGGAAGTGCAGCGTTTTTTTGCGTGAACCCCGCCTTCCTCTGAACCGCTCGGATATTGTCCCGCTCCGTTTTTCTCCGCTCCCTTTTTCACCATGCACGACGAACTCGAAGAACTCTATCAGCAGGTCATCCTCGAACATTCCAAACGGCCCCGGAACTTCGGCGAAATCACCGAAGGCGCCGTGCATGTGCATGGGGACAATCCCTCCTGCGGGGATGAGATCGATCTCCATGTCAAATTCGGGCCGGACGGCTTGATCGAGGACCTCAAATTCACCGGCCAGGGGTGCGCGATCAGCCAGGCCTCGGCCTCTTTAATGACCCTCAAGCTCAAGGGGAAACCCCGCCAGGAAGCCCTGGAAATGGCCCGGGCTTTCTCGAACCTCGTGACCACGGACGAGGCGGACGCTCCCCGGATGCTGGGGGATCTGAGGCTTTTCCAAGGGGTGCGCAAATTTCCGCAGCGGGTGAAATGCGCGATGTTGGCGTGGCGCGCGTTTGAGCAGGCGCAGGGGGAGGAGAGCGGCTCGCAGGCCTGAGTGGGGCCCGAGGTTTCGGGCATTTTCTGGGGTGCACCCCTAATTTAGGGCCGGGCCGGGGGTTGTTCTTGCGAACGTGTCTCAAAAAACGATTGCGACACAGTCTCAACTCCGCGTAACTTCTCCCCAGAACCGCATATGTCCCTCCCCCTCCCGAGTTTGACTCTTCTGCACGCCCGCTGCGGCGAGCGTCTGCGTGTGGTGTCGCTCTGCCCGAACAGTCCCCAGTGTTCCCGCCTGAGGGAGCTTGGCTTCTGTGAATCGGCCGAGGTTTGCAAGGTGGCGGAGGGCGGGGCGATGATTTGTCAGTTGCGTGGGACGCGGGTGGCGATTGGGCGTGAACTGGGGGCAATGGTCCGCGTGGAGCGGATGTCGGCATGACCGCGGCGGCGCCGGAGGTTCTCAGTGCGCTGGGGGTGGGTCAAAAAGGGCGGGTGTTGGGGTTTGATTTGGCGGCTGAACAACGTCAGCGGCTTCTGGAAATGGGCCTCACCGTGGGGGTGGAGTTTGAGGTGGTCCGGTTCGCTCCCCTTGGGGATCCGATGGAGTTGAAAGTGCGCGGATACCATCTTTCGTTGCGCAAACGGGATGCGGCGTGCGTCCGCGTGGCGCTGATGTAAGGAGGGAAAGGGCGTTTTTTCTATGGCCAGTCTTCCTGCGGAAAATCTTCAGGAGCAAACGGTTCGGCGCGTGGCGATAGCCGGAAATCCCAACTGCGGGAAAAGCACCCTTTTTAACGCCCTGACCGGGCTGCGCCAGCGGGTGGGCAATTATCCCGGGGTCACCGTGGAGCGGAAGGAAGGCACTTTTTTTGGCAGCCACGGCGAGCCGATGAGTCTGCTGGATCTTCCGGGGAGTTACAGTTTGCAGATTCGTTCTCCGGACGAAGCGGTTGCCCGAGACGTGCTGCTGGGGCGGTTGCCGGGGGTGGGGCGACCCGACGTGATTGTTGCGGTGATCGACGCCACCAATCTGGAGCGGAACCTTTATTTGGTGGCTCAGATGTTGGAGCTGCAGTTGCCCCTGATTGTGGCGCTCAACATGGTGGACATGGCGGAGCAAGCCGGGGTGTTGATCGATGTGGCGGCTCTTAGCGAACGGCTCGGTGTGTCGGTGATTCCCATGGTGGCCACCCGCGGCGTGGGTTTGGTGGCTCTCAAGCAGGCGCTCTCGCAGAAAACGCTGCAAGTGCCCCGGTTGCGCGCGCCTTTGCCGACGTTGCTCGAGTCCGAGGCTCAGAGTCTCGCCAAACGGCTACACGTCCCGCTGGAGGTGGCGTTACCCGAGGCGCTCCTCTTGTTGACCCTCCAGGAAGAGGCATTGAAGGATCTTGCGGGCCATTCCTCCGAAGTCCTGGATGCGGTGCGTTCGGCACAGCGGACCATGTCCGAGGCGGGGTTGGATCCCACGACCGCGCTGGTGGAGGCCCGGTACGCGTGGATCCAGTCCATGTGCCATGCCGCGGTAAGCAAGCCGGGGGGGGCCTCCGTCTCGGTTTCCGACCGACTCGACATGGTTTTAACCCATCGGATTTGGGGATGGCTCGCGTTCTTGGGAGCCATGGGCCTGATGTTTTTCTGTATTTTCACCGTGGCCCAGGCTCCGATGGACTGGCTGGATGCGGGCTGCGTTTGGTTGGGGGAACGCGTGGGCAATTTTCTGCCCGAGAGCGATTTGCGGAGTCTGATCGTGGACGGCGTGGTGGCCGGTGTGGGCGGGGTGGTGGTGTTTCTTCCCCAGATCCTCATCCTCTACTTCTTTCTCGGTCTGCTGGAGGACAGCGGTTACATGGCGCGCGCCGCCTTTATCATGGACCGGCTGATGTCCCGGGTGGGGCTCCATGGGAAATCGTTTATCCCGCTCCTGGGCTCTTTTGCCTGCGCTATTCCGGGCATCATGGCCACGCGCACCATCGAAACGCGCAAGGACCGATTGGTCACGATCTTGGTGGCCCCGTTGATGAGCTGTTCCGCACGGCTGCCGGTGTATGCCCTCATGATCGCCGTGTTGATTCCCGGGGCGTCCACGCTGAGCAAGATGGGGATCATGCTGGGGATGTACGCCCTGGGGATCGGGGCAGCTTTTGTGATGGCGTGGTTTTTCAAGACCCGGATTTTCAAGGGCGAAACGCCTATGTTGCTCCTGGAAATGCCTCCCTACCGGATGCCCTCCTTCAAATCCATTGCCCTGCGGATGCTGGAGCGGGCAGGGATTTTTCTGCGCCGGGCGGGGACAGTGATTCTGGCGCTTTCCATGGGGCTTTGGGCGCTGATGACGTATCCGAAACCCGAGAACCCGCAGGCTACCCGCGCTGAGGCGCTGGCTCAAAGTTTGGGGGGACGGATGGGGCACGTGGTCGAGCCGCTGATTGCCCCCCTCGGTTACGACTGGAAGATCGGGATCGGGCTGATTGGTTCGTTTGCGGCTCGGGAGGTTTTCGTGAGCACGATGTCGACCATCTACAATGTGGAAAAATCCGAGGAGGACGGCATCGAGCCTCTGCGGGACACCATGCGCTCGGAGCTGCGCGCCGACGGCACCCCGGTGTTTACGCCGCTGGTTTGCATTGGGCTGATGGTGTTCTACGTTCTGGCCATGCAATGCGTGAGCACGCTGGCGATTGTGAGGCGCGAGACCCATTCCTGGAGGTGGCCCCTGTTCCAGCTCTTTTATATGACGTCGCTGGCGTATCTGGCGGCGCTGATTGTGTATCAGGGGGGGCGTTTGCTCGGGTTCCAATGAAGCCGTGGTGGGACCCCATCGCGGTGGGGCTGCTGCTGGCGGCTGCCGGTTTTTTCCTGGGCCGCAGGGTTTTCACCCGGAAAACAGCGCCAAAATCCTGCTGTGGTGGAGGCGGTTGCGGTGCCAAGCCGGAGCTCGGCAAAAAAGCCCGGTAACGAAGGCGCGGGCAGGCGGGTTGCTTTGGAAGCAGTGGCCCTTTGTCAGGTTCCTGCTTGAAAAGAAGCACCCTTCCCAGCGGCACAGTGATGAGCCGTTGGGAAGGGTGACGGGATTTCCGGGATTCGGAGGATCGCCGGAGTTGGCCGGGCGCAATTCCCTCTCTTCCGGGGAAGGAGCGCGCCTGTGGCTGAGGTTCTATTGAGGTTCTATTCGTCGTCGTCGCCCTCGTCTTCTTCGTCTTCGAGAGGAGCGAGGTTGGGATCGATGGAAAAATGACGTTTGCGTTTGGCCGTGGGAAGCGGAGCCAGGGTCATGGTGACGTTGCGTCCCATGAGTTTGGGTTCGGTTTCCACGTTCGCCATGGTGGACAGATCGGTTTTCACCCGGATCATCAGCGCCATGCCCAGCTCTTGATGGGCCATTTCACGGCCCCGGAACTGGAGCTGGATACGGACCTTGTTGCCTTTGTCGAGGAACTCCTCGGCGTGGCGCATCTTGGTCTGGTAATCGTGATCGTCGATGTTCACGCGGAACTTGATTTCCTTGAGCTTGCTCGACGCGTTCTTCTTGTCCTTCTCGTGCTTGGACGCCTCGTACTTGAACTTGCCGTAATCGACAATTCGGCAGACGGGCGGCTGGGCCGTGGGTGCGACCTCGACGAGGTCGAGGCCGAGGGATTGGGCGTGCCGGATGGCATCGGAGAGTTTCAGGACTCCGAGCTGCTCGCCCGTGGAGGCCACGATCACTCGCACCTCGCGGGCGCGGATCCGGCCATTGACTCGAATTTGTTGGAGTTGGATAGCTGCGGTTCTGGTGGGGCAGGGGACCGTGGAGCTTGGGGCCTACCCGTTTATCATCATGCCACAATTTCGCGAAGTTCGACTTGGGGGGACGATCTCCTCGGCTCGCTCTCGCTACCCGCGCTTGGGACCCACGCGGCAGCGGACTGCGCTTCCGCACAATCAGCGTGAACGCATAGGAGAGTTCTTTGTTCTGGGCAAGGGCAAAGATAGCCATTTGCCCGCGCTTTTTTTCTCTCGAAGCAAGCGCGCCTTGGTTCCCTGCCTCGGGAGGTGATTTCCTCCGTGCTTCCCGGGCCAGGTTCATGGCTTATTGATCCCCATGGACGACCTCGCCAAATCTTTTCTCTGCGACTTGCTCAACACCCCGAGCCCCACCGGATTTGAACTCGCCGGCCAACGGAAATGGGCCTCCTACTGCACTCAGTTCGCCGACCGCGTGGAAAACGATGCCTACGGCAATGCGTGGGCCGTGATCGATGGCCGGGCGGCTCGCCCCAAGCGCGTCATGCTCGAAGCGCATGCCGACGAGATCGGCTACATCGTCAAACACATCACAAAGGACGGCTTTCTGAGGATCGATCGGATAGGCGGATCAGACACCGCCACGGCTCGTGGACGGCGGCTCGAAATTCTGGGCGAAAAAGGCCCGGTGCGCGGTTTGATCGGGAACACCGCGATTCATTTGCGCAAGGACGCCAAGGACGAAAAAGCGCCTCAAGTCCACGAGCTCTATGTGGACATCGGCGCCGGGACCGCCGCGGAAGTCGGTGAGGCGGGGATCCGCGTGGGGCACCCCGCAGTGTATGTGGATCGCGCGGAGTTCTTCGGCAAGAACCGCATCGTCAGCCGGGCCTTGGACAACCGGATTGGTGGATTTATCCTTTCGCAGGTGCTGGCCGGTCTTTCCAAGAAGCGGGATTCCCTGGCGTCAACCCTCTACGCCGTCAACGCCGTGCAGGAGGAGATCGGGGGCAACGGCGCGAAAATTGTGGCGCACCGGCTGATGCCGGACGTGTGCGTGGTTTTGGATGTGACGCATGCGACCGACACGCCCGGCATTGAGTTGGAGAAACACGGGGAAGTGAAGCTGGGCGAGGGCCCCAGCGTGACCCATGGCACCTGCAACCATCCGCACGTTGTGCGGAGGCTTCTGGATGTGGCGGACCGGCTTTCCATTCCGATCCAGCACGAGAGTTCCTCGCGATACAGCGGCACGGATACGGACATTATCTTCACCGTCCGCGAAGGCATTCCCAGCGCCCTGGTGTCTCTCCCGCTGCGATACATGCATTCGGTGGTGGAGACGGCGGATCTGGCGGACGTGGCAAAGGTCATCGCGCTCTTAACCGCTTTTGTGGAGTCCGTGTCTGAAACCGACGAGTTTGCGGTGAAGCTCTAGGAGCGCCTCGGATCCACGGCCGACGTCCCCGGGGGCGATTCCAGCCGACAGCCCAGGAGCCGTTCCGCCAGGGACCGGTAGTGTTCGTACACCCAGAGGCCTTGCTCGGTGAGTTCCGCCATGAGGAAATACTCGTCTGCCAGGGGGTGCTGCTCCCGGGTCCAGTCCTCGTGCTCGGAGAGCAGCTCACACGGGTTGACCTCCATGTCTGGCGGAGCGAACTCCTCCGGGGAATGGCCCTGGCCGAGTTCTTCGCGCAATTTGAAGCGGTGAAGCCGCTCGAGGAACCCCCGGTGCTGGCGTCGGCGCTGGGCGCAATCGTGCGCGGTGGCGATCTGCGCCTCGAGCTCCTCCTGGACCTCGTCCTTCCAAGTCGCAGGATCCTCCTCCCAGTCGGCTTCCAGGAGAATACTCACGTCGAGGGTCCACCGGTTGCGAGTGGCGGCGAGCTCCAAACGGCAGACATCGACGATCCGCCGGAGTTGATGCGCGGATTGGAGGCTGTAGATGCGCAGATCCAACTCGCACCGTCGCGCGTCCGAGGGGCAGGCTTCCACCTCGCCCCAGTGCGTTTCGCCCAGGAGCCCTTCGAGGACTATTTGCAGCCGTCCTGCCAGCCACTGCCCCTCGGCCTCCTGCAACGATTTGGCCAAGGTGGCCTCCCGGGACCCGGTGCGTGGCGCAAACCCGGGATCGGCCCGTGGCCCCAGGTCCACGATCCTGAACATCGCCCTCTCCAGCGGGCGCGCCTGGGGCAACCCAAACTCGCAGTTCCATCCGCCGAGCGCCACGTTGAGGGCGTCGAGTTCGAGGCCGGCGAGGGTTTCATGGCTGGTGCGCACCTCGCGCAGTTTGGGTGCATCGAGCAGCGGCGTGAAATCCAAGGGGTAATCGCGCAACAAATGCAGAAGCCGGAGTTCCTCGAGCCTGACAAGGGGGCGCAGGTCCTGGAAGTTTTCACCGGCCAACGTGAGTTTGCGCAGATGCCGCAGTCGGCCAATCGGGGCGAGATCCCGAAACCGGCCGCAAACAGCCAGCTCCTCGAGGGCGGCAAAACGTTCCATGCCGTCGAGGCGCGCCACGGGTTCGATGTGGGCCTCCTGCAGGAGCGGCATTTCCGGGAGCATCCAGCTATCCCGAATCGGTGCGTGGCCCTGGCCGGGTGCGGTAAGAAACAACTTTTTCAACCGGCGCAGCGGCCGACTGCCCTCCAGCATTGGCAGGTTGCCATGGAGGACGAGCTCTTCCAAAAGCGGCAGGTCTGCCAAGGCGTGCATGTTGCACCAGGGGAACCCGGGCCAGAGCTGGAGTTTGCGGAGGTTTTGGCAATGGGCGAGGCCGGAGTAATCCTCAAGGCGGTCATCTTGGAGGGCGAGCTCTTCGAGTTCTGGAACAAACCGCAAAGCCTCCAGCGTGGGCAGTTCAGTGAGGCCAAGTTTGAGCCTCCGCAACTGTGGACAGAAACGCAGGCCGGATAAATCGCGCAGCGGTCGGTCTTCGCCCTGGGTCCAGTGATTGAGTTCCCGGAGCGCGGGGAGCGCCTGTGCGGTCCGATGCACGGCGCGCGGGTCCAGCACGGCGCGGTGCGCGGGGTTGAGGCGTCTTCTGCGCTGGTGTTCACGCTGGCTTTCGATGGAAGCGCTCCCGGACGGCGCGTTCTGCCCGAGTTCCACCAGCAATTCCGCGCAGAATGCCTCTTCGAGCGAGCGCTGAGGGCAGAGAGCCCACGAGACGAAATCCGGTTCGGTCATGGCCCTTTTATTGCGGTGCGCGGGACGCCGGCAAATAAGGCGGGCGGCTGAAAACCCCATGGGGCGGCCGGGCGCCTAGAAATAGATGGGTGCCATCTGGCGCCAGTAGCGGAACCGGTGTGCGTTGCCGCTCCAAGCGTGGAGTTCGTGGTGGATCCGTTTTTGGGTGAACGCCCGGCTCAGCGCGAGGTTGTCCGCGTAGAACGGGTCGTCCTCTCCGATCACCAAGGTGAAGCGCATTCGGCGGATGGCGCTGAGCTGGTGCGGTTCGTGCAGGTTGGGGACGAAATGGCTCGGCATCAGATAGTAGAGCGAGTCGTCGTAAAACCCGTGGAAGAGGTTGTGATAATGGCCCGCGTCCAGCGTCAGGTCGTAGCGTCCGCTAAAGGCGAGCACCCTCTGGAAATAAGCCGGATGCCGCAGTGCGATGGCCATGGCGTGATACGCCCCGAAACTGCATCCGTGGGCCGAAAGCGCCGGATGCGCGTTGAGTTCTTTGGAAAACGGCAGCACCTCTTCGATCACATAGCTCTCGAACTGGAGATGGCGTTGGATGCGTTCCTCGGGCCTCTTTTCGAAGCAGTAGAGGCTCTCGGCGTCGAGGCTGTCCACGCAGATGAGCTGCAGTTCGCCCCTCTCCAGCCGGGTGCGCAGAGGGGCGATCATCCCGCGGTCTTCGTATTCGTAGAAGCGTTGTTTGCGCGAGGGGAACACCAGCATCCGCGGGCCGGCGTGCCCGAAGACGAGCAGCTCCATTTTCCTCTGGAGCGCGCGGCTTTCCCAGCTGTGATACTCGCGGTTCATTCCAGGAGACTGCGGGCGCTTAAAAAGGGCCGGAGCGCGTCCCTCCAAAGCACATAACCCGCGTGACTCATGTGCAAGCAATCCGATGTGAAAAGCTCGTGACGAACGCTCTGCGGCGTTTCGAGCATCGGCTCAAACACGTCGAGGAAGTGGACATGGGGGCGGGACTCGACAGCCGCCCGTAAAAGGGCGTTGGCGCGGCGGACCCGGTCGATTTGGGAAAACCGTGCCGGGCTGGGTTTGACGGAGAGCACGACCACCGGGATGGGGCCGAGGTGCGCCTCGAGCCGGCTCAGAAACGTCTCAAACGTGGCGAGCAATTGCTCGGGCGTGGCGCCCTGGTCGATGTCATTCTCGCCGGCGTAAAGCACCACGGCGCGCGGTTTGAGCGGAACCACCAGGCGCTCGAGTTCCCGAACGCATTCCGCCAGAGTCGATCCGCCAAATCCCCGGTTGATGACACGGGTCTCCGGGAAATCTTTTGCGAGCGTTACCCAGAACCGGATCGAGGAACTGCCGTAGAAGAGCAACGAGCCCGGGGCGGAAGGATGCGCTCCTTCCTGCCGGGCAAAAGCGCGGAATTCCTCCTCAAAAACCGACGGCGAGTCAGGGAGCTCAGGCATGGGGCACGGCGACTCTGCGCATAGGCCGGCATGGAGGCAAAGCCCAAAGACCGGGGTCCTGCGTGTGAGCGCAGCGGGCGTTCCAGGTGGGCGTTTAAGGCCGGCGTTCGCGGATGGCCGCGAGCAGATCCGCCACCACCTCGGCCCGCGGTTTGGCGCCGAGATTGCCCTGGCCGTGGACGCGCACGCTCACGTTGCCGGCTTCAAGATCGCGCCAGCCCAGCACCAGCATCGTATGCACCTTTTCCTGTTCCGCCTTCTGGACCTTGCCGTTGATCTTGTTGCTCGTCGCGTCGAGTTCGGCGCGCACCCCGTGGGCCCGCAGTTCCGCCTGGATGGACTGTCCGTACTCCACCAGCGGCGGCTCGTCGCCGATGGGCAGGATCCGGACCTGTATGGGGCTCAGCCACAGCGGGAAGTTCCCCGCGTAATGTTCAATGAGGAAGCCGATGAACCGTTCGTGAGTGCCCAGCGGCGCCCGGTGAATGCAAAGCGGGGTGTCCTCCGTGTTCTGCGAAGTCTTGTATTGAAGGCCGAACCGCGCTGGCACGGCGAAATCCACCTGGTTGGTGGCAATGGTGAATTCGCGGCCGATGGCGCTCCACACCTGCACATCGATCTTCGGCCCGTAAAAGGCGGCCTCGTTGGGGACCTCCACGTAATTGATGCCCGACCGCTGCAAAACGCCGCGCACCATGTCCTCGGTCTTTTTCCAGAGGCCGGGCTGGTCCACGAACTTCTGGCCGAGTTTGGCGGGGTCATGCGTTGAAAAGCGCATCTGATAACGGTCGATCCCGAAGATGCTGAAATACTTCAGATACATCTGGTTGACCGCGTTGAACTCGGCCTCGAACTGCTCCTCGGTGCAGTAGATGTGGGCGTCGTTCATCTGCATCGAACGCACTCGCATCAGCCCGAAGAGTTCGCCGCTCTGCTCATACCGGTAGCACGTGCCGTATTCGGCCAGACGCAACGGCAGGTCCCGGTAACTGCGCGGCACGGCGCCGAAAAGCTTGTGGTGATGCGGGCAGTTCATCGCCTTGAGATAGTACTTCTCCGAGGCTTCGCCGCCTTCCTCGCCACCCAGCATCATCGGCGGGAACATGGAGTCCTCGTAGTAGGGCAGATGCCCGCTGGTGAGATACATGTTGGCCCGGGCCAGGTGCGGCGTGCGGACCCGGTCATACCCGGCGGCGAACTCGGTTTCTTTGGCGAGTTTTTCGAGCTCCTCGATGAGCACGGTGCCGCGGGGCAGCCAAAGCGGTAGCCCGGGGCCCACATCGTCATCAAAGCAGAAAAGCTCAAGCTCTTTGCCCAGCTTCCGGTGGTCGCGTTTCTTGGCCTCCTCCAGCATCGTGAAGTAGGCCTCCAGCTCGGTCTTGTTTTTAAACGCCGTCCCGTAAATGCGCTGGAGCTGCGGGTTGCGTTCGTCGCCTTTATAATAAGCGCTCGCCACGTGCGTGAGCCTGAAGGCTCCCACGTTCCCGGTCCGCATGACGTGCGGGCCCGCGCACAGATCGGTGAACGCGCCGTTCCGGTAAATGCTGATAGGTTCGCCCTCGGGAATGCCTTGGATGATATCCAGCTTGAACTTGCTCGGCACGCCGCGCGCCTCCAATGCCGCCAGCGCGCCTCGCTCCGCCATCGCCAGCGCCTCTTCGCGAGAAATCTCCACCCGCTCAAAAACGTGGTTGGCTTTGATCTCCTTCTTCATCTCCTCCTCAATCCGCCCGAAATCCTCGGGCGAAATCCGGTGCCCGAGCTCCACGTCGTAATAAAACCCGTTCTCCACGGGCGGGCCCGCCGCAAACTGCGCGTCAGGCCAGATCCGCAAAATGGCCGTGGCAAGGACATGCGCTGCGGAATGCCGCAGCCGTTCGATGTCGGTCATCTGGGCGCGTTGCTCAAGGGTCTTGCGTGGTTCGGACATAAAAAGGAGCGGTGGTTATAGGGGGGACACCTTCGCCGCGAAAAGCCCGAATGCACGGGCAAAAATCCGCGCTAGGGACGTTTTCTAACAGGCCTTTTCTCCAGCGCCGCAGTGCAGGCGTCGGCCAGAAGCGCGAGGTCGCCCAAAAACTGCCCCCGGCGTTCCTCCGGCACGGCCGAAAGCAGCTGTTCCTGCAACGTCTCCGCGATTTTTAAGGCCTTTTTGAACGTGCCCTCACCCGGGGGCTCCAGCCGGACCCGGTGGGCGCGCCGGTCGGTTTCGTGGGGATGCCGCGAGACCAGGCCCGCGGCCTCCATCCGCGAGAGGGTGGAGGTGATGGTGTTCGGGTCGCTCGCCATCAGATCCGTGAGCTGCCGTTGGGTGAGCCCGAGGGGATCGCCCTCGTTGAGCCAGCGCAGGATGCTGTATTGGTCGGGAGTGACCTCCAAATGGGCGATGCGCTGGCGGAAACTCTGGTTGAGCCCGTACCAGGCGCGGCGTAGGAGCGGAGGCAGCCGCCGCAGAGAGGGGAGCGAGAGCAGAGGCGCGACATCGGGATTCATGGTGGATTCATTTAATACGTATAAGTATTGTTTTGACAGCGGCGGGAGCAAAGCTTTATCCCCTCCCCCTGTCATGCCACATCTCCCCCACGGCTTGCCATCCGACTCCGCGCGTCTCCGGGCCTCTCGCCCCGCACCCCGTCGTCTCATGAACCTGTCTCTCGCCCCTTCCCTCGTCCTCGCCTTTGCTTTTCTTTTCCCGGCCGCCGGCCCGTTACACGCCGCCAAACGCAAATCCCCCAAGCAAGGTTCCCCCGAGCCCACGCCCGCAGCTGCGGCGTCTCCGGGCTCCATCCAAGGCTGGCTGAGCTGGCGCGGGCCGGACCAAAGCGGGGTTTCCCTCGAGAAAGGGCTTCCCGAATCCGTGGACGCCCAGAGCGCTCTGTGGACAGTGGATTTGCCCGGGCAATGCTCGCCGGTGATCGCCAACGGCAGGCTCTATATCAACGGTTACAGCGGGGTGGGGCCTGATCTCCAGGAGGTCCTGGCCTGTTTGAACGCGGAGACGGGCGAAAAAATCTGGGAACATCGGTTCAACGATTTTCTGAGCGACACGATCTACGAGCGCTACGCCACTTCGAGTCCGGCGGTGGATCCCGAGACGGGCAATGTGTATACGCAGGGCACCCAGGGCCTCTTCTCCTGCTTCAGCCCGGAGGGCAAACTGCTTTGGCAACACTCGATGATGGAGGAGTTTGGCCGGTTAACTTTCCCCAACTCCCGCACGGCGTCGCCGGTGATCGATCGGGAACTGGTGATCACCCGGGGCATCACCTCGGCCTGGGGCGCCTACGGGCCGGCCGGAGATCGGTTCTACGCTTTCGACAAAAAAACGGGCGAACTGGTTTGGTCCAGTGCGCCCGGGGATCGCCCCCAGGACAACACGTTTTCGCAGCCCCACCTCACCTGGCTCGACGGAAAACGCGTGCTGTTTTCCGCTGGTGGCGATTCCACCGTGGTCTGCATCAATGCACGCACGGGGGAGCCGCTGATGCGGATGCCCGTGGCCAAGGCGGGCGCCAAAGGCGGCATCAACGCCGCGGTCGTCCGTTATAAAGAGTCTCTGATCGTCATTCACGAGAGTGAGAACATCGATGCGAGCGAAGTGGGCCGGAGCGCCGCGTATCAAATCCCCAAAAGCTTGCATCCGCCCGAGCCTGGCAAACCGCAGATTTTCGAGGCCAAGGACCTGGAGCTTTGGCGTAATCCGCTGGGCAGCCTCGCCAGTAGCCCGGTGGTGGTGGGCAACCGGATTTACGAGGTCACGGGTGTGGGCGAGGTGGCGGCGATGGATGCCGACACGGGCAAGGTGCTTTGGAAAAAGAAACTTGCAGCTGAACAGCGTCAGAGCTCCCCGTTTTATGCGGACGGCAAGCTCTACGTGGCCATGTACATCGCAGGCGGTTCGGACGCCCAGGGCAACCCCTCGGAGGGCGGCTCGGGGGCGGATGGCGAGCTGCTGGTACTTAAGCCGGGGGAAGCCGACGCCGCGATTCTCAGTCGCACCCGGCTCAGCGGTCACTGTTACGGGTCGCCGGTTGGCTACAACGGCAAGCTCTATGTGCAGACCGACAAGAAGCTCTATTGTTTTGGCCGGAAAGGAAACAACCCGGGCCTGCCCGCAGCACCGCAGCCCGAGCCGTGGCCGACGCCCGGGGAGAAAAAACAGCTCCAGTTGATTCCCTACGAAGCGTTGCTCGCCCCGGGCAAGAGCCAGCAGGTCCGTGTGCGTGCGCTCGATGTGAACGGGTTTACGGTGGAGGAAAACATCGACCCCAAGAAGGTTTCTTGGGAACCTTTCATCCCGCCGACGGCGCTCGTCAAAGCCACGATGAAAGGCGGGTTTGTCGATGGACGCCTGGTGGCTGAACCCGCGCCGGTGGCGTCCGCAGGGCAGTTCAAAGGTTCGCTTGACGGCATGGTGGGCTACCTCAAGGGGCGGGTGATGCTCGAGCTGCCGATCACGCAGGATTTCGAGGCGTTTGAGTTGTCCCAGGACACCTCCAAGCCCCCGGCGCCCGCGGTGCCCAACATCTTGGAGCCGCCCACGCCCTTCGCGTATCCGCCGCTCCCGTGGAACGGCGCCCGGTTCCGGTTTGAAGTGCGCCAAGCGCCCGGCGAAGGCGGGACCAAGGCGCTGTGCAAGACGATTGACGACAAGCGCTTCCAGCGTGGCCAGGTCTTCTTTGGTCACCCGGACCTGCACAATTACACAATCCAAGCCGACGTGCTCACCGAGGGGAACAAACGCAAGATGAGCGAGGTGGGCCTCATCAACCAGCGCTACGCGGTGATCCTCAAGGGCAACGCCCAGCAAATCGAAGTCAATTCCAACCAGGAACGGGTCCGGCAATCGGTCCCGTTTAAGTGGAGTCCCAACGAATGGTATCGGCTCAAGGCCCGCGTGGATGTGGCGGCCGACGGCTCGGGAGTGGTGCGCGCGAAGGCTTGGAAAAAAAGCGAGCCGGAGCCGGAAGCCTGGACCATCGAGGTAACCCACAAACATGCGCACACCGAGGGCAGCCCCGGCCTCTTCGGGTTCTCCCCGCAGGAACAGCGCGCCTGGATCGATAACATCTCCGTGACCCCCAACAACTAGACTCATGAACCGCGTTTCCCGCATCTTCGCACTGGTCGGCGGCATCGCCGCGCTCACCCTCAAAGCAACGGCCGAAGACTGGCCTTCCTGGGGCGGCAACGATCCCGGGCGCAACATGTATTCCCCGGCCAAGGGGTTCCCGGCGGAGTTTAACCCGGGGAAATTCAAGCCCAACTCCGAGGAAGTGGACATGGCGACCACCCGGAACGTGCAGTGGATTGCCAAGCTCGGTTCGCAAACGTACGGCAACCCGGTCGTCGCAAACGGCCGGCTTTTCGTGGGCACGAACAACGCCACCCCGCGTGACGCGCGGTTCAAGGACGACCGTTCGATCCTGATGGCCTTGGACGCCTACACGGGCGAATTCCAGTGGCAGCTCGTCGTGCCCAAGCTCGCCAGCGGCAAGGTCAACGACTGGGAATATCTGGGGCTCCTGAGTTCGCCCCGGGTGGAAGGCGACAAGCTTTACCTTGTCACCAGCCGCTGCGAAGTGCTGGCCTTGGACGCCAACGGCCAATTCAATGGAAACCAGGGGTTCGCTGACGAAGGCCAGTACATGGCCGGTCCCGGCAAACCCAAGGTCGACGTGACCGCGAAGGACGCCGACATTCTCTGGCGATACGACATGATGGATGAGCTCGGCGTGTTCCCCCACAACGCCGCCAACTGCTCGGTCCTCACTCTGGGCGACAAACTCTTTGCCTGCACCTCCAACGGCCAGGACTGGACTCACGTCAACATCCCGTCGCCGCTCTCCCCCTCCTTCATCGCGCTGAGCAAGGAAACCGGCGAACTGCTCGGGGAAGACGACGCCAATATCGGCCCCAACATCAAACACGGCCAGTGGACTTCGCCCTCCCTCGGCCAGATCGCCGGAAAACAGCAGGTCTATTTCGGCGGCGGCGACGGCGTGCTCTACGCGCTGGACACCACGCCCGTGAAGGACGGCGACACCAGTTACATCAAAAAACTGTGGTGGTTTGATTGCGTCCCCGAGGAATACAAGGTCGGCAAGGACGGCAAACCCATCAAATATCCCGCCGCCGAGGGCCCCAGCGAAGTCAACGCGACCCCGGTGTTCTATAAGAACCGGGTGTATGTCGCCATTGGACAGGACCCCGAACACGGCGAGGGCGTGGGGCGTTTGGTGTGCGTGGACGCGACCAAAACCGGCGACATCACCAAGACCGGGCTGATCTGGGATTACAAAGGCATCCACCGCAGCATCTCCACCGTCTCCATCGATCCGGAAACGGGTCTTTTGTTCATCGGGGATTTCAGCGGGTTTGTGCACTGCCTGGACGCCGAGACGGGGAAACTTTACTGGACCCACGACATGCAGGCGCACATGTGGGGATCCACCCTGGTGGTGGACGGCAAGGTGTATTGCGGAGACGAAGACGGCGATTTCATCACCCTGGCCGTGGACAAGGAAAAGAAGGTGCTCTCCGAGGTGAACCTGAGCGCGCCCATCTACTCCACGCCAGTGGTGGCAAACGGGGTGATGTATGTCGCCTCCCAGTCGCATCTCTACGCCATCAGGGGCGACGGTGCCGGCTCCAAAAAGGCGAAGTAGCCCGCATACCCTCCCCTTCCTCGCATTCGTCCCATCCCTCCCATGTCCGGCTCCGCATCCCCCAAAGGCTTCACCTCCACGCAGTGGCTGATCTGCGTCATCGCTTCGATCGGGTTTCTCTTCGACACCTACGAGCTGCTGATGACGCCTCTGGTGGCGGTGCCCGCCATCGCGGAGTTCCTCCAGGTGCCCGCCAATAACCCGTTGGTCACGCAGTGGACGGGAAAAATGTTGTGGATCACCGCGCTCTGCGGCGGCGTGTTCGGGTTGCTGGGTGGCTGGTTGATCGACCGGTTCGGCCGGAAACGGATCATGGCGGCGAGCATCTTTCTCTACGCGCTCTCGCCTTTTGCGGCTGCGTATAGCACGAGCCTTGGGACGTTCATCTTCTTCCGGTGCACGACGTTTATCGGGGTTTGCGTGGAGTTTGTCGCGGCCATCACCTGGCTGGCGGAGGTGTTCCCGGACAAACGCCAGAGGGAGTGGGTGCTCGGTTCCACCCAGGCGTTCGCTTCCCTGGGCGGGCTCCTGGTCACAGGGGTCAACACGTGGATTGTCACCCATGCGCAGTCGCTTCCCGCCCTGCCGATTCCCGAGATTTTCAACGCACACGCCTCCTGGCGTTACACCCTCGCCACGGGGCTCCTTCCGGCCATCCCCATCGCGCTTTTGCTGCCCTTCGTGCCGGAATCTCAGCTCTGGCGGGAACGCCGCGATGCCGGCACGCTCAAGCGGCCGAGTTTCCTTGAGCTGTTCTCGCCGGCCCTGAGGCGGTCCACGCTGGTCACCGCGCTCCTCTCCGGGTGCGCCTACGCGGCGGCCTTCGGCGCTCTCCAGCTCACCCCGCTGCGGGTGGCACCGGGGGTGCCGGAGTTGGCCGAACAACGCAAAGAACTCAAGCAGCTCCAGGGCGAGGCTCAGAAACTCAATAAAGACCTGCTCGAAGTCATGCCTGCTTACAGCCGGGCCATCGCCGAAACCCCCGGTCTCCAGAAAGTCGCTAGCCAGCGAGCCCAGCTGCGTGTGGCCATGCGGGCCGCCAAAAAAGCCGGCGACGCACCCGGCGCAGAGACGGCGGCAAAGGCGCAAGCCCAGGAAAAACGGGCCGCCCTGGAGCGCCAATTCTCAGCGCTCGATGCCGAGCTGGGGACGCGGTAGCTTCCGGCCTGCCCCGGCGCCACCGCCGCAAAGGTCAGCGCCGGCTGCGTCGCGCCCGGCAACGGCACACCGTCGCGACTCCACTGATACGCCAGCCCGCCGCCGGCCGCCTGCACCTGCAAGGTCGCCGGGGCCCCGGCCGCCACCCGCACGTCGCCCGGCTCGTGCCGGATCTGCGGCACCGCCGTCGCCGCGTCGGCCCGCTGCGGGTCCGCCAGCAGCACCGCCGACAACACCGGCCGCTCGCTGCCGTCGCTCGGCCGCACCGTCGTGCGCCCGCCGACCACCATCGAGGTCGAGCCGCCGCCGTCGAGGTTGAGCGCGCCGATGCAGCCGAGCGTCCGCGTCAGCGCCGCAAGCTCGGCGAGTGTCAGGCCGGGCGCCGCGGGCGGATTGTCGCCCTCCACCGCCAGCAGCAGCACGATGCCGTCGGCGGTGTAGCCGAGCGCCGTGCGCGCGCGCCGCGCGGTGTTGTTCACCTCGATCAGTTCCTCCGCGTCGGTCACGCGCACGACGCCGTCCTTCACCAGCATCGGCGAGCCGCCGATCGCGTCGCTCATCGTCCACGGCAGACCGCCCGCGGGAAACGCCGCCGTCGGCACCGGCTGCGGCGCCTCGTTGAGCCGGTTCGGGCTGGGCGCGGGATAGGCGTAGACGAGCGCGTTGCCCGCGCCGACGTGGTAGATCCAGTCGACCGTCAGCCGGCCCGACGCCGCCAAGCCGAAGGCCGCCCGCGTGGGAAAATAGCTCGTCGCCGCACCCTGGTAGGTCCGAGAGAGCGCCTTCACGTTGGGCGACAGCACCTGGCCGTTTTGCTGCACCAGGCTGAACGACTGCGTGCCGCCGAAGTAGCCGCCGTTGACCGCCGCGTAGACGACGCCCGGTTCCTGCGCGGCCAATTGCGTGGGCGTGCGCGCCGCCGG
>JBEIUI010000030.1:0-30993 GCA_040374425.1 Verrucomicrobiia bacterium
CCGGTCGTTTCCGCGGCGGCTGCCGTAGCTGTTGAAATACTCCTGAGTCACCCCGTGCTCCAGAAGATAGGCGCCTGCGGGCGAACTCTTCTTGATCGCCCCGGCAGGGCTGATGTGGTCGGTGGTAACGCTGTCTCCGAAGATTCCCAAAGGACGCGCCCCATGCACCTCGCCAATGGATCCCGACGAGAGGCTGAAATCCTGGAAGAACGGGGGCTCCTGAATGTAGGTGCTCGAAGAGTCCCAGGAATAAACCTCGCCCGTGCTGGCAGGGATCTCGTTCCACTTGGGATTTTGACCGGCAAAATCACTGTACAGCCTGCGGAAAACGTCGGGGGAAATGGAGCTCTCCATCAAGTTGCGCACGTCATCCAGCGAAGGCCAGATGTCCCTGAGGAAAACGGGGTGCCCGTCGCTCCCAGTCCCCAAGGGCTCGGTCCGCAGATCAATGTCCACGGTCCCGGCTAAAGCGAACGCCACCACCAAAGGCGGCGACATGAGGAAGTTGGCTTTGATGCTCTGATGCACCCGGGCCTCAAAGTTCCGGTTTCCACTGAGCACACTGGCCGCGACCACGTCGTTCTGGACAATGGCCTCTTCAATGCGCGGATGCAGCGGCCCGCTGTTGCCGATGCAAGTGGTGCATCCGTAGCCTACGACGTTGAATCCGAGCTGATCCAGGGAGCTTTGGAGGCCGGTTTTTTCCAGGTAATCCGAGACCACGCGGGACCCCGGCCCGAGCGAGGTTTTGACCGCGGGATTGACGCGCAGCCCGCGATCGACGGCGCGCTTGGCGAGGAGCCCAGCCGCGAGCATCACGCTGGGGTTGCTGGTGTTTGTGCAGCTCGTAATCGCGGCGATTAAGACGCTGCCATGCCCCAGTTTTACATCCCCTGGCTTGTAAGCCGACTCCGAGAGGTCTTTGGAAGGTCTTGCACCCTCGGCAGGACCGGCACCGTTGATATGCACGGGCACCTGCGTCGCAAGATCCGGCCCGCCCTTGCCGTAGCCGCCCTCGGCCGGGGCCTTTTCCAAGAGCGCCTGGAAGGTCTCTTTGAGTGCGGTTAGTTCAATTCGATCCTGGGGCCGACGCGGCCCAGCCACGGCCGGCACCACCGCGGAAAGGTCAAGCTCGAGGTCCACGCTGTAATCGATGTCCCCTTTCTTGGGAATGCCCCACAAGCCCTGGGCTTTGTAATAGTTCTCAAAGGCCACACAGGCGGCCTCCGGGCGGCCTGTCACGCGCAGGTAGGCAGATGTCTGGCCGTCGATTGGGAAAAAGCCCATCGTCGCCCCGTACTCGGGGGCCATGTTCGCGATCGTCGCGCGGTCCACCACCGGCAGGGATTCCGCGCCGGGGCCGTAAAACTCGACAAATTTGCCGACCACTTTCGCTTTGCGGAGCATCTGCGTGATGTGCAGCACCAGATCGGTGGCAGTGACGCCTTCCATGAGCGCTCCCGTCAAATGCACCCCGACCACCTCGGGCGTAAGGAAATACACCGGCTGCCCCAGCATGCCCGCTTCGGCTTCAATCCCGCCCACGCCCCAACCGACGACGCCCAACCCGTTGATCATCGTGGTGTGCGAATCGGTGCCCACCAATGTGTCCGGGAAATACACCCCCTCGCGTTCCAGCACGCCTTTGGCCAGATACTCAAGGTTGACCTGGTGCACAATGCCGATTCCGGGAGGCACGACACCGAAAGTTTCGAAGGCTTGCTGCCCCCATTTGAGGAGCTGGTAGCGCTCCCGATTGCGCTTGAACTCCAGCTCCAAGTTCCGCTCCAGGGAGTCGGCCGCCCCGAAAAAATCCACCTGCACGCTATGATCCACCACAAGATCCACAGGCACGAGGGGTTCAATCATCTGCGGATTTTTCCCCAAACGCGACACCGTCGAACGCATCGCCGCGAGATCCACCAGCAACGGCACCCCGGTGAAATCTTGTAGAACCACCCGGGCCACCACGAAAGGAATCTCCACCTGCTCGGGGCTTTTCGCATTCCACTTGGCCAACCTCTGAACATCGGACTCCTCGACCTTTTTGCCGTCGCAATTGCGCAGCACGGATTCCAGAACGATTCGGATGCTCACCGGGAGCCGGGAGATGGGCCCCACCCCCGCCTTCTCCAAAGCAGGGAGGGAATACAGGCGGCCTTGTTTTCCGCCGCCAAGGTCAAACGATGTGAGAGTCTGGAAAGCGTCGCTCATAGATGGGTAAAAAATGAATGCGCAAACAAAAGCGAATGAGCGCCCCACCGGCAAGAGCACAGAGCGCCATTTTCCCTTTGCGGCGACAATATTTTCACCGTTCCCCGGCCCGGCCAAGCATTTCGGGCCAAAGTGGCGAATTCGCGCTCTCCATCACACCTCCACGCTGCCCCACCCAGCGGACCGCGGCCCCCGGGTTGGCCTCCACCAAAGCGAGCCCTTTTTGAGGGCCCAGCACGCTCACCGCCGTGGCGAGGGAATCAGCCGTCGCGCAATTCCCAGCCACAACGGTGACCACACTCTGACCGACAAGTCCCATGCCCGTACGGGGGTCCACGATGTGCGAGTAACGCACCCCATCGATTTCCACATGCTGAAAATGATCCCCGCTGGTGGCGATTGCGCGGCGCGCCAGCAGCACCACTTGGGGCGGTGGCGCGCCGGGCGACTCCATCGCAGCCACCTCGATCCGCCAGCCTTCCTGGCCAGGCGGCGGATCACTGGCGGCCATATCTCCACTGCCCCCAACCAAAGCCCGATGGATCCCCAGCCGATCGAGCAATGCGAGGGCTTCGTCCACGGCATATCCCTTGGCAATCGCACCGGCGTCTAGGCGCATGTCCGCCACCACCAATTCCGCCGAGCGGGTCCCGGGATCCAGCCGCAACCCCCTGTATCCGACGCGCGCACGCATCTCTTCGAGCAACGCCGCGCCGGGCAACTCCCGTTTGCGCCGAACCCTCCTCCAGAGATTGACCAAAGGGCCCACGGTCACATCAAAGGCACCCTCTGTTTTTTCGGCCAGCTGCTGAGCCTTCTCAAGCACATGCCAGAGATCCGGTCCCAGGGGCACCGCCCGGCCCTGCCCAGAGCTCCGCGACAACCGACTCAGCTCGCTGTCGGGATCGTAATCGCTGAAAACAGCGTTGAGCTCTGCGATCCGCGCAAACGCGGCATCCGCGGCCGCCTTGGCCTGCGAAGAGCCATTGGCGTAGAGCGTGATTCGAAAAGGCAAACCCATCTCGGCCTTCTCGAACACAAACCGGCTTTCCTCGGCTCCGCTGGAGCCGAGCAGAGAGAATCCCCAAAACCAGGTGCAAATCACAAAAAAACTACGGTGAGCCATGAAATGCTCCCATCCAAAGCCTGAACGCCGTAGAAACGCGAGCTCAGCCGAGCAAAGCCTCCCACTCTGCGATCGGCGGGTGGAGGGCGAGCCCGGCGCTTAGTTTCGTGCAAACGCTCCCCCCCCTTTCGCCTTTCGAACGTTTCGTCAAACCACCTGTCTCACACCGCCATGTCTCCCAAAACCGTCTTTTCGCTGGTGACCGTTGCCGCTCTTTCCGGCTCCCTCCTTGCCGGCAACCCTCCTTCGAGCGGGACTCCTGCTCCTCAGGCCGAGTTTCAAACGGTCCTCAAACCCATCCGCTTCGTCGAATACGACCTCCCCAACGGTCTCCACGTGATTTTGCACGAGAACCACAGTTCCCCAGTGGTCTCGACCTACGTGCTTTACCATGTGGGCAGCAAAAACGAGCGACCGGATCGGACGGGATTCGCCCACTTCTTTGAGCACCTCATGTTCGAGGGCTCCGAAAACATTCCACGGGGCAAAATCGACAAATACGTTTCCGGCGCGGGAGGCAATCTCAATGCCAGCACCTCTTTTGACCAGACGGACTACTACTTCAACCTGCCCGCCAACCAGCTCAAGCTGGCCCTCTGGATCGAGTCTGAGCGCATGCTTCACGCCAAAATTGACGAGACCGGCGTCGAGACACAGCGTCAAGTGGTCAAGGAAGAGAAACGCCGCAGCGTGGACAACCAGCCCTACGGGACACTTTTTGAGAACCTGGCGGCCCTCGTTTTTGAGGGAACCCCCTACTCCTGGGTGCCCATCGGTTCCTTCCAATACATCGACCAAGCGGGCATCAGCGAATTCCGCGATTTCTACAGGACCTATTACCGGCCCAATAACGCCACGCTCTCCATCGCGGGCGATTTCCCGCTCGATGAAACCAAGAAACTCATTGAGGAATACTTCGGTGCGATCCCCAAAGGGCCCGACATCCTGAGGCCCAAAGTCGAACTCGCCGCGCAATCCGCGCCGCGCCGCAAGGACGTTGCCAAAGAAAACACGCCGCTGCCCGCGAGTTTGCATGCTTGGAGAGCGCCTATGGAGACGCACCCCGACGCGTACCCCATCGAGATGCTCGGCAACATCCTCTCCGGCGGCCGCAGCTCGCGACTCTACAAACGGCTCGTTGAAAAAGAACAGGCGGCAATCGGCGTCGATGCATTCCCTTACCTGCTCGAAAAGGCGGGAATGATCGGCGTATCCGCCACCGGCCAGCGCGGGACCACCCTCGACCGGCTCGACGAGCTGATTAACGAGGAGGTTGAAAAAGTGAAAGTTGAGGGTGTCACCGAGGAAGAATTCCAAAAAGCGCGCAACCAGCAGGAAGCCGAGTTTGCGAGCGCGTTTGGTACCATGAACAGCCGGGCAAAAAACCTCGCCCGGTACCACGTGTTTTACGGAGACGCAAATCTGATCAACAACGAATTAGACAGGTATATGGCAGTCAAACGCGAGGACCTCCAGCGGGTTGCCCGGCAGTATCTCACGACGGAAGGCCTCAACCTCCTCCGGTATCCGGTTCCTGAGGCCAGTCAGAAGTCCGCCGAGCCCGAAAAGTAAATCCGCCACATCCGCTTCACTATGAAACCGTTTTCTTTCCTCAAGGTCGCGCTCGCACTCGCGGCCAGCCTACAGAGCCTCCTCGCAGAGCCCGATCGCACCCAGAAACCGCAACCGGGCCCGGCCCCCGAGGCTTCCTTCCCGGACTACCAGCTGCGCGAACTCTCCAACGGACTGAAAGTTTTTGTCATTGAAGACGACCGCAAGCCGACAATCACCCTGAGGCTGCTGATCAAATCCGGCTCCACGAGTGACGCCGAAAAAACCGGCCGAGCCAGCTTCACCGCAGGCCTGCTCAACCGCGGAACCTCAACGCTCACCGCGGCCCAGTTCGCTGCGGAAACCGACTTCATCGGAATGCGGCTGGAATCCGCGGCCGGCCCAGATTCCATTGCGGTCAGTGCGGGAGGACTCACCAAATACACCGAGAAAATACTCGCCCTCTTTAGCGATGCGGTTCTCCACCCGGCATTCCCCGAGGATCAATTTGCCAAAGAGCAACGGAAAACGCTCTCGGCTCTGGCCGCCGAAAAACAGGAGCCCGCGCGACTGGCGAGCAAACTCTCGGGAAAAGTGATTTTTGGGGAGCATCCCTACGGGGCCTACATGACTCCGGCGACGGTTCAAGCCATCACCCGTGAGGACTTGGCGGGCTTTCACCGGCGGCATTTCCTCCCCAATAACGCCACGCTGGCAGTCGTAGGCGACGTTTCCGCTGCGGATATCCTGCCCAGAATCGAAAAGGCGCTCGAGACATGGAAACCGGGACCACTTCCAGAACTGGAACTTCCGCCGGCTCCAGCCCTGAGGGGAATCACGGTTCACTTGGTCGACCGGCCTGGCTCGGTCCAGTCCAACATCCTTGTCTGTGCAACAGGCCCTGCCCGCCGGAATCCCAATGTACCGGAACTCAACGTGCTCAACGCCACGCTCGGCGGCGGTTTTTCAGGACGCCTCTTCCAAAACCTCCGGGAAAAACACGGCTGGACCTACGGCGCATACTCAGCGTTTGACATGCGTAAATACGCTGGCGCATTCGAGGCCCGCGCCGAGACCCGCAACGACGTGACAGCCAAGGCCATCGAGGAGACCATCAAAGAAATCGCCCGGCTTCGCGACGAACCCGTGCCGGAGCAGGAACTCGAGCTTCAGCGCCAATATAATATTGGCAACTACCTGCTCAGCCTCGAAAACACCGCACGCACCGCTCAACGGGTCCAAGACATTGACCTCTACGGATTGCCCTCTGATTTCTACAAGACCTACGCCCGCCGCATGGAAGCGGTCACGCCGTCGTCCGCCCAGGCGCTCGCACGGGAATTTCTGAGCACGGAGAACCTAGCGATCACGGTGGTGGGCGAAGCCAAACAGGTCCTTCCAGAGCTCGAAAAAATCGGCAAGGTTTACGTATACGACACCGAACTGCAGCCCGTTAAAAAGTAGGCACCCTATTTCGGGCGTTTCTCGCTGGCGCTATCCGCAACGGCGAAGCCTCGGGATACGACCGGCGCACTCCGATGCATTACCGCGGCCGCCTCGCCCCTTCCCCGACGGGTTATCTCCATCTGGGGCACGCCCGAACATTCTGGATTGCCCACGAGCGTGCGAAAGCCCGCTGCGGAGCGTTACTGCTCCGTAACGACGACCTCGACACGGACCGTTGCCGGCCCGAATTCGTAAGTGCAATGCTGGAGGACTTGCACTGGTTGGGATTGGCTTGGACGGAGGGACCCGACGTCGGAGGCCCCTGCGGTCCCTACGATCAAAGCGCACGGCTGCCTCTTTACAGGCAGGCGTTTGAGGCGCTTCGCCAAGCCGGAACGGTCTATCCCTGCTCCTGCTCGCGCCAGGATGTGGTGCGCGCCCTCTCCGCCCCGCATATCGGCGAAGATGAACCCGTTTACCCCGGCACCTGCCGACCTCGGCACAGCAATGCGCCCGAGAACATGGATTCCAGCCAGCCACGCCACTGGCGGTTCCGGGTTCCCAACAGGGAACCCCTCGGATTCGAGGACGGCGCCGTGGGCCGGTGCGAACAGGTGTCGGGAACAGACTTCGGCGATTTCATCGTCTGGCGCAAAGACGACCTGCCCAGCTACCAGCTCGCCTGCATCGTGGACGACGCCGCCATGGGCGTCACGGAGGTGGTTCGAGGCGCCGACCTCATCGCGTCCACCTTCAGGCAAATCCTCCTGGCGCGCGCTCTCTCCCTGCCGCTGCCGTCGTTTTTCCACTGCCCGCTCGTCACCGATTCCCGCGGAGCGCGCCTCTCCAAACGCGACGGAGCCACCCGCCTGCGCGTTTTGCGCGCCCAGGGCTGCCGCCCCGAAGACCTCCGAGCAGGATGGCTGCGCGACCTGTCGGCGCCACCCCTTCCATCTCCGCCATCGGAATGGCACACTCCGAGCCATTGACCTGTCCCCTCCTCGCGTCTAGAGAACAACCGTGTTCCGCCCTTCGCTGAATCCCTCATTTTTTACGCTCGCCCTCTTGGCTGTCTCCTCAGTTTGCCCGGCTCAGGCGCCACAGCAGGCTCAACCACCCCTGCCACCGGCTGTCAACGAGACGCTTCCAGCCACGGTCAAACTGCAGTTTCCCAACGCGGACATCTCGACCATCCTCGACCTCTACGAGACGCTCACGCGGAAACGGCTCATCCGGCCAAACCAAGTTCTCGCAGGGCAGATCTACATCGTCATCAACGACGAGGTAACACGCGAAGAGGCAATCCAGATCATTGAAAGCACGCTCCTAATCAACGGGTTCACACTGGTGCCCTCTGAGGACGGCAAACTCGTCAAGGTCTTCGGCAACGGGGTCAACCCGCGTACGGGCGGAATCCCGATCGTGTCGTCCCCCGCCAACCTCCCAGAGGGAGAGCAAGTGGTTACCTACCTCTTCAAAGTCAAATTCGCGGATCCGAACGACTTGGCTCAGACGATGCAGGCCTACATAGCGCCAAGCCAGGCGGGGTATACTTCGATCATCCCTCTGGCCAAATCCCAGGCTGTGTTGGTCACAGAAAACACAACCATCCTCCGCGGGCTCATTCGGTTGGTTGAGCAAATGGACCTTCCGCCCGCCGAAGTGGTCAGCGAATGGATCACCTTGGAACGCGCGGACGCCAAGGAGGTCCTCGAGAAACTCAAGGAAATCTTTGAGAAACAACCCACTCAAGCCGGCAGCACTCCGGGATCGCCGCGTGCCGTAGCCGTCGCCACGCCGGGAGGAACTCCGCTCCCGGAAGGGGCGTCCGTCGAGTCTACCGGCGCCAACATCGTGGAGATCTCAGCGCCAAAGACTCTCACTGAAGACGCGGTGATCGTGGGAAAAATCAAAATCACAGCCGATACGCGGACCAACCGCATCCACGTGGTCACGCGCCCGATCAATTTGAGCTTCGTGCGGACCCTCGTCGAAGAGTTCGATCGCGACGTGCCCTTCGGGCAACCCGCCGAGCGGCGGCTGCGGTTTGTGACGGCTATCGACGTGCTTGAGCCGGTCATCCGCGCCATCCAGGACCCCGGCACGAAGGAGGGCGGCCAGGGCGGCTCAGCGGGGGGAAATGGCCAGGGAAACAACCGGCAAACCAACGGACAGAACACCTTTGGCGGCGGGTTCGGGGACGGCGACCGCAACGGCTCGGGCAATGGCGGCGGTCGGGGCAGATCCGGCCGCGGCGGCGGCGGCGGAATCGGAGGGGAGGAACTCTCGGCCACACAGATGGAGACCACACCGAAAGCCGTGAATGTGGGCAACACACGGATCATCGCGGACCCTCTGAGCAACAAAATCATCGTGCTCGGCAACAAGGAGGTGAAGGAAAAGATTTTCGCGGTGCTCGACCGGCTCGATGTGCGGCCTCCGCAGGTGGCCATTCACGCGGTCATTGGCCAACTTGAATTAAACGAGAACGAACAGTTCGGGGTGGACTACATCATCAAGAAAGGCAGCGGCGGGTTGGTGAAGGTGCCCACCGGCACCGGGGGAACAGGCGGAACGGGAACTGGAGGAACGGGCACGGGCACCGGGACCGGGGGAACCGCTGGAACAGGGGACGCCAACGTGCCAGGGATTAGCAGGCTCATCTCTTTCAACGGGGCGCAGCCCGGGCTCTCCCTTGCAAATGTCCTCGCGCAATCCAACATCTCCCAAATCGCGGTCGCCGGCAGCACGGGTGTTGCCGGCTTTTTCACGGCGGGAAACACCCTCGACGCGATCGTGACCGCTTTGGAGTCGACCAACCGGTTCCGGGTCACCGCGCGTCCGTTTGTTTTCACAACGAACAACAAAAAAGCCATCATCTCCTCCGGCCAAGAGATTGCCGTGCCCGCGCAGACCCAGAGTTCGATCACCAACGGCAACAACCTTCAGGACAACACGGCGCTGAACACCACCATCGAGTACATCAATGTCGACCTGAAGCTGGAGGTGGTTCCGCTGATCAACTCGGAACGCGAAGTGACCCTCGACATTGTCCAACGCGTCCAGGAAGTCTCCGGCAAAACGCGGATCGGCAACAACGACGTGCCCTCTATCGCCAACCGCTACATCAAGACCACGGTGTCCGTTCCCAACGACGGAACCATCGTGCTTGGCGGTTTGATCCAATCCTCCGACCAGGAAGGCCGCTCAGGCATCCCCTATCTGAGCCGGATCCCGTATGTCGGAGCCCTGTTTCGATCGACCACGAAGGAGAAGATTCGCCGGGAACTGGTGGTGCTCTTGCGCCCGCACGTGACGGTTTCCCCAGACGAAAACATCCAATTGCGCGAACGCGAACAGGAATACCTGAAACTGGAGCCCGACTTGGAAACCAGCCTCATCCCCAAAGGCGGCCGATTCAAAGCGCCGCGCAGTCCGGGGTTCCGCCAGCCGACACCCCAGGATTTTCAAGGGAAAGCCGCGCCGACTCCGGTCAAAAAATGAGTTCCCGACAACCGCTCCTGGAGATTCTGCGAGCCAGCGGCGTGGCGGAGGAGAACGCCGGCCCGCTGGCGGCGCTCAAAGCTCCCGCCGGCAGCACGTGGACAGCCGAGGTGCTCAATACGGGCAAAATCGACGAAGGGCGGTTCACCGCCGAACTCGGGCGCTTTTTCCACACCCCCACCGAGTCGATCAACCCCTCGGAAGTAGAGCGCAGCGCCCTCTTGCTGCTTCCCAGCCGGTTTGTATTTAAACACCACATCCTGCCGCTCTCGAGCACCGCCAATCAGGTGCGCCTAGCCACGTACGACGTCTTTAACAATGTCGCCCGGCAACTCGCCTCGCAGCAACTCGCCGGCAAGAAAATCGAGTGGGTGCTGACGCCTCGGGGACAGCTCCTGCGGGCCATCAAGTCGGTTTACGGCGTGGGCGCCGAGACCTTCGAAGAACTCCTCCTCTCCAGCCGCAGCTACGACACTGTGGATGAACGGGAACAAGCCCAGGATCTGACGGCCGATGATCCTGAGGCGAGCGTGGTCAAGTTCGTCAACCAGGTGATCCGAGAGGCCATCCACGAACGCGCCACTGACATCCACGTTGAACCGTTGGAGAATGATTTGCGGATTCGTTACCGGATCGACGGCATGCTCCACGAGGTGGCCGTCCCGCCGCAGCTCCGGGTCCTTCAAAGCGCAATCATTTCCCGGCTCAAGGTCATGGCGCACATGGACATCGCCGAGCGTCGCCTCCCGCAAGACGGCCGCATCAACCTGACCACCAACGTCGGCGCCATCGACGTGCGCGTTTCCACCATCCCCACCGTCAACGGCGAAAGCATCTCCCTGCGTCTGCTGAGCCGCACCGACACCCTCAGCTTCGGTCTGGACCGCCTCGACATGAGCGAGACCCAGATCGAGATTATCAAAAAGCTCCTCGCTCAACCCAACGGGATCATCCTAGTCACCGGCCCCACCGGCTCCGGCAAGTCCACCTCCCTCTATTCCTTTCTTTCCAGCATCAACGCCGTCTCGCGCCGAATCATCACCGTTGAGGAGCCCGTGGAATACCGGCTTCCAGGGGTATCCCAGATCGACGTGAAACCCGAAATTGGACTGACTTTTGCGAACGGACTGCGGGCCATCCTGCGCCAAGACCCGAACATCGTGATGGTCGGGGAGATCCGCGACTTTGAAACCGCCGAAATTTCGATTCGCGCGGCGATGACCGGCCACTTGGTTTTCTCAACGCTCCACACCAACGACGCCGTGAGCGGCATCACCCGGCTCCTGGACATGGGAATCGAGCCGTTTCTGCTGGCCAGCGTCGTGCGCGCGTTTATCGCCCAACGGTTGGTCCGCACGACTTGCTCGAGTTGCAAGGTCATCGCCAGCTATCCGATGGAATATCTTCAAGAAATCGGGGCCCCCATCGCCCATGACACAAAGTACTATCGAGGCCGCGGCTGTGACCACTGCCGACAGACGGGATATCAGGGGCGCACGGCGATTTACGAGATTGTGCCAATCAACGAGAACCTCCGGAGGATGATTGTGCGGAAGGAAACGGGCACCACCATGAAATTTCAGGCCGTTGCGGACGGCATGGGAACGCTCCGGCAGGACGGCTGGCGCCGGGTGATGGAAGGCAAAACCACGATCGAAGAGGTGGTCAGGGTAACCCAGCAGGACGAAAGCCTTTCGGAGACGCCGTAACCGGACTTGATTTGTTCAAATCCGCACCCCTCTCGGGCGGGGCCCGGGCCTCCAAGCGGGGCAGCGCACACCTGACGCCACGGCCTTTCCACAAACCGAAGCGCAACCAATAAAGGCGGCGTGGCGTTCGCCACTCGCCGAGAGCTTCTTTTCCGGGAGCACAAACGATCAGAAACCCGCCGCCCAATCGGCAGGCGCTCGCAAACACAGTTTTTCGGGGGCCGGAGAGGCCGGTTAACGTGCCGAAGCGGATTCAGCCGCGGCGTTAAGCAAACCTTGAAACGCAGCTTCCTCGTCGGGAGACGGAGCAATCGAGATCACCACAAACTTGCTGGTCGGGGTGTTCGAGCGATCAGCCACGCTGTCGATTGGGACCAGAACGTTGGCCTCTGGAAAATACGTGGCCGTGCAGCCTCTCGGGATGGTGTAAGGCGCCACAATGAAATGCCGGGCCAGCCTTTGTTCCCCAGCCCCGAAATGACTCGTCAGATCGACGGCTTGCCCCTGATGCAGGCCGCTCTCCCGGATATCCTCAGGATTCATGAAAACGACCCGGCGCCCGTTGTAGATCCCGCGATAGCGATCATCCAATCCGTAGATGTGGGTGTTGAATTGGTCATGCGACCGGATGGTCATCATGATGTAACGGCCGGGCTCCAGTTCGTTGCGCGGGATGGGATGAACGGTGAACTTCGCCTTGCCAACGTCGTTGTTGAACCGGCGCTCGTCCCGGACCGCGTTTGGCAAATAAAAAACGTCTTTGGCGATCCGCTCGTTGAAGTTTTCAAACCCAGGGATCACCTGTTCGATGTGATCACGGATGCGGCCGTAGTCGGCCACAAGCCCCGGCCAGTCCACTTGGCTGCGCCCCCCCAGTGTCGCCTGAGCCAAGCCGGCGACAATTGCCGGCTCGCTCAACAACTGGTCGCTTGCGGGAGGGATGGACCCACGCGACGCATTCACGATTCCCATGGAGTCTTCGACCGTGACAAACTGTTCGCCGCGTTCCTGGCGATCGACCTCCAATCTTCCCAGGCAAGGCAATATGAGCGCGGTCGCCCCCGTGACCAGGTGCGAACGGTTGAGCTTCGTGGCAATGTGCGCCGTCAACTCGCAACGCTCCAACGCCTTGGCTGTGTATTCCGTGTCCGGCGTGGCCGAGAGGAAATTGCCGCCCATGCCGATAAAGACCTTCATCTGCCCGTGGTACATCCGCTTGATGGTTTCCACGGTATCAGCTCCCGGCTCGCGGGGCGGTTCGAAGGCGAATTCCGCACCGAGCTTCTGGAGAAACTGTTCACTCATGCATTCCCAGACTCCCATCGTGCGATCGCCTTGCACGTTGGAGTGCCCTCTCACAGGGCAGGGGCCCGCGCCTGGCCGTCCGATGTTGCCACCTAGGAAGAGAAAATTGAGAACCTGCTGGATGGTGCCCACCGCGTTTTTGTGCTGGGTGAGTCCCATCGCCCAACAACAGATGATCCGCCGCGCTTTCATCGCGATTTCCGCCGCCTGACGGATCTGCAGGCGACTGAGGCCACTGCTCACCAAAATTTCCTCCCAAGAGGTGGCACGCAAATCCGCCAGAAAATCGTCGAACCCCACCGTGTGCTCCCGAATAAATGACCCGTCAAAAACGCTGCCCGGCCTTAGATCCTCCTCGGCGAGCATTTCTTTCATCATGCCCTTGAAAAAAGCCATGTCTCCATTGATGCGGACCGGCAGCCAGAGATCTGCGATCTTCGTGCCGCCCTCCAGAAGAGCCCCGGCCCCGCGCAATGGATTTTTGAAGTCCTGAGGGTTTATGAACCGCGAACTCCCCGCCTCAGGCAGCGGATTGATGGCGACCACCGTTGCGCCAGGCTTTCCGTTGCGGGAACGTTTGGCACTTTGCAGGCTCGAGAGCATCCGCGGATGGTTGGTGCCGGGATTTTGCCCGATAATGAAGATCGCATCAGCGAGCTCAAAATCCGCAAGGGTGACACAGCCCTTGCCGATGCCGATCGCTTCGTTCATGGCGGCGCCGCTCGACTCATGACACATGTTCGAGCAATCGGGCAGGTTGTTGGTCCCGAACTGCCGAACAAAGAGCTGCCAGAGAAAGGCCGCTTCATTGCTGGTTCTGCCACTGGTGTAGAAGGAGGCCTCGTGCGGCGAGGCCAGGCCGTTCAGTTTGCCCGCGATGACTTGGAACGCGTCTGCCCACGAGATGCGTTGGTAATGAGTGGCACCCTCCCGCTGGATCATCGGCGCCGTTAAACGCCCCTGCTGGCCCAGGAAAAAATCGCTCCGCTCACGCAGCTCCGCGATGGAATGCTGCAGGAAAAACTCGTCGGTGATGCGTTTGGTTGTGCCTTCATCGGAAACTGCTTTGGCCCCGTTCTCGCAGAACTCCGCCCGGTGGCGATCCTCATCGGGACTGGGCCATGCGCAGCTCTGGCAATCGAATCCGTCCTTCTGGTTGACTCTCAGCAAAGCCTTTATCCCCTGCACCATCCCCATCTCCCGCAATGCAAACCGCATGGTCTGGTAAACCGCCGGCAATCCCGCAGCCACCCCGTGCGGCTTTCCCAATTCCGCAGCCTCAGCCTCCAATGGCGGTTGCGCGCCGCTGCCGGACACCGCCTCCTTGTCCCCTAGGTCAACCGGCTGCGCATCCTGCTGCGACCTAGAGGCTTCGGACCTTTGGATGGAATCGCTTCGCTTTTCGGGCATATGGGAAAGAGGCAATGACTGGAACTAAATCTCGTTTCGGACTGCCCGTGCTCAGTCCGGCTCGGTGCCGCTTGTTTTGGGTTGGATCCGCCCCTGAGCGGCATACCGGCCGACATAGGTCATGAACCGCATCTTATGGACTCTCCTTTACCCCAAGCGCAAGCGCCCTTGTCGTGTGGATCCACCAGCGCGCACGATGGCACAGGGGCGGAATCGCGCAGGCTCAATGTTTGTCCGCTCCGAATGCAACCGGCTTCGCCAATCACCGCGCTGCCCCAAAAGGGGCGTATCCACCCGAAATGACCCCAGCCCCTTCCCGGAATAAATCCGCATCCATTCGCCGCGCGGAATTTTCCGCCCCCTTTTCAAAACAGAGTGCCGGTGGCGGGACTCGAACCCGCACGGTGCTTACGCACCAACGGATTTTAAGTCCGTTGCGTCTGCCATTTCGCCACACCGGCCAAAAACCGTTTTTTCAGAAGCTGCCCCTCGTTTCCTGGGGAAACGGGAACGAGCAGCCCACTTAACCCAGAGCATTTCTGCCCCCTCAAATCGCTCGGGAGACCCCTGTCCGGCAAGTTCTTTGTGAGTGCCCTCGCCCCCAGCTCAGCAGAGCCCCTCTTCAAAGAGGCTCATTTTTCCATTTCGAAACCTGCATGTTCGGGCGATTGACTCCGCGCCCCGCATTCGCATCATCACACTCCCTTCGTCATCCGACATGCTCGAAAAACACGTCCTCAAAATCACCCAGGAGCTCAAACTCCAACCCCGTCAGGTGGCTGCCACCGCAATCCTTCTCGAAGAAGGCGCCACCGTCCCGTTCATAGCCAGGTATCGGAAAGAAAAGACGGGAGAACTCGACGAGGTGCAAATCGCCGCCATTCGCGACCGGCTCGATCAGCTGGGGGAACTCGACAAACGCAGGGAATCCATCGTCAGCTCCCTGAACGAGCGCAAACTTCTCACCGCCGAACTGCAGGCCAAGGTCGAAGGAGCGGAAACCCTCTCAGCACTCGAGGACATCTATCTGCCGTTCCGGCCCAAGAAACGCACCCGCGCGACGATCGCCAAAGAAAAGGGGCTCGAACCGCTGGCCGAGCTGCTCTGGACTCAGGAGCCTCAGATCCAGCCCAGAGCAGAAGCCCAGGCCTACGTGGATCCGGCCAAGGAGGTGGCCACCCCGGAGGACGCTCTTGCCGGAGCCCGGGATATTCTCGCCGAACGGATCAACGATGACGCCGGCGGGCGTGCCAAACTTCGGGAGCTTTACGTCACAAAAGGGGTCATCAAATCCAAGGTAGTCTCCGGCAAGGAAGAGGAGGGCGCGAAGTTCAAGGATTATTTCGATTGGAGCGAACCCGCCTCGAGCGCCCCTTCGCATCGAGTCCTGGCGATTCGCCGGGGTGAGAACGAAAACATTCTTTTCTCCCGGCTAACGCCCCCCGAGGAGGAGGCCATTTCCCTTCTGGAACGTCATTTTGTTAAAAACACGTCTCCCGCAGGACTCGAAGTCCGTGCCGCCGTGCACGACAGCTACAAACGGCTTCTGGGATTTGCCATGGAGGGCGAGGCCAGAATCCACTTCAAGAAACGCGCAGACGAGGAGGCCATCCGGGTCTTCGCGGAGAATCTGCGCGAATTGCTGCTCGCATCGCCCCTCGGCCAGAAAAACACCCTCGCAATCGACCCCGGTTTCCGGACCGGGTGCAAAATCGTGGTGCTCGACCGCCAGGGCAAGTTGCTCGGGAACGACGTGATTTATCCAGAACAAGGCGCGCGGAACGCACTGGAAGCCGCGGAAGTCATCAAAGCCGTGGTCAAAAAGTACGAGATTGAAGCCATCGCGATCGGCAACGGGACAGCGGGACGCGAAACTGAAACGTTCATCCGCAAACTCGGGCTCCCCTCCTCCGTGTCCATCGTCACGGTCAATGAAAGCGGGGCGTCTATTTACTCGGCCAGCGAGGCCGCCCGCGAAGAGTTTCCCGATCACGATCTTACGGTGCGCGGGGCGGTATCCATCGGACGCCGCCTGATGGATCCCCTGGCGGAACTCGTCAAGCTCGACCCCAAATCCATCGGCGTGGGCCAGTACCAGCACGACGTGGATCAGAACGCGCTCAAACGCTCCCTGGATGACGTGGTGATGAGCTGCGTCAACGGCGTGGGCGTGGAACTCAACACAGCCAGCAAGCAGCTCCTGAGTTATGTCTCCGGACTCAACTCGCGGACTGCGGCAAACATCGTCGCCCACCGCAACGAGAACGGCCCCTTCAAATCCCGCCGTGAACTGCTCAAGGTGGCAGGACTGGGCGCAAAAGCCTTCGAACAAGCGGCGGGCTTCCTGCGGATCCGGGACGGCGAACACCCGCTCGACACCAGCGCGGTCCATCCGGAACGCTATGAGTTGGTGGACAAAATAGCCGCCGATCTGGGATGCCGCCTGATTGAACTGCTTCGCGATTCGGCCAAGCGTTCCGCCATGCGTCCTGAAAAATACGTGACGGCCGAGGTGGGCCTGCCCACGCTCAAGGACATCATGGCCGAGCTGGCCAAGCCGGGCCGGGATCCCCGGCAGCAGTTTGAAGCATTCGCATTCAATGAGAACGTCTCGAAGATGGAGGATCTCCAGCCCGGAATGCGCCTTCCGGGCATCGTCACCAACGTGACGGCCTTTGGAGCTTTTGTGGACATCGGCGTGCACCAGGACGGGTTAGTGCACGTGAGCCAGTTGTCGGATCAATTTGTCAAAAATGCGGCCGACGTCGTGAAGGTTTCCCAAAAAGTCATGGTCACCGTGGTGGAGGTGGATCAACCCCGCAAACGCATCGCGCTCTCGATGAAATCCAAGCCCGAGGTGGGGCCCAGAGGCGACCGCAAATCCGAGGCCAACCCGCGCGACATTCGGCGTGCCACCCAAGCACCGCAGAACGGCCCGAACAAATTCCCGGCCCCCGGCAATGACTGGTTTAGCCAGGCGCTGCAGCGCCGCAACTAGCCCGAACATCGGTGAGCCGCTTTGATCCAGAAACGGCCCCCACCTCTGCGGTCGTTGTTTCCGCCCGCACCGTAGGAAAGCGTTCCGATGCCTGAACTTCTCCTCGACCGGATCGGCAGACCTTTGCGCGACCTGCGGGTTTCGGTAACCGACCGCTGCAACTTTCGCTGCACCTACTGCATGCCGAGGGAGGTGTTCGGCAAAGACCACGCGTTTCTGCCCAAAAGCCAGATTCTCACCTTCGAGGAAATCACCCGGGTCGCCGGGATTTTCGCGGGGTTGGGCGTGGAAAAGCTGCGGCTCACCGGGGGGGAACCCCTTCTGCGCAAACACCTGGAAAAGCTCATCGCGCTTTTAAAAGGGGTTCACGGGATTCAGGATATCACCCTCACAACCAACGGATCATTGTTGGAGCAGAAAGCGCGCTCCCTTTTCGAGGCAGGCTTGCGTCGGATCACCGTCAGCCTCGACGCACTCGATCCCCGCACATTCTCCGCGATGAACGATATGGAGTTCCCCGTGGAGCACGTGCTGCGGGGAATCCAATCGGCGGTCGACGCGGGGTTCGCGCCGATCAAGATCAACATGGTCGTGCGACGCGGCGTCAACGAGGCGGATCTCCTGCCCATGGCCCGCCGGTTCCAAAGGCCCCCGTTTATCCTGCGTTTTATTGAGTACATGGACGTCGGCAACACCAATGGCTGGCGCCTTGAAGATGTGGTTCCAGGGGAGGAAATCCTTGCCCGAATCGGCGCCGAACTGCCGCTCGTTTCCATCCCCCCCAGTTACCCGGGCGAGGTTGCCCGCCGTTTCCGGCACCAGGATTTGGGAGGCGAGATCGGGATCATCACCTCGGTGACCCAACCTTTCTGCCGAAACTGCACCCGGGCACGGCTTGCGGCCGATGGCGGGATCTACCCCTGTCTATTCGCGAACCGCGGACTTGATCTGCGCGCCCCTCTCAGGGCGGGCATCTGCGACCGCGAAATCGCGGAACTCATTCGATCGTTCTGGAGCGCCCGCGAGGACCGCTACTCGGAGTTGCGCAGCGAGGCCACCCGAGACCTGCCGAAGCCGGAAATGTCGGTCTTGGGAGGCTAACTCCACAAGGGTGAGCCCTCGTCCCGACCCGCATTCCGTCGCCCTCCCCGGCTCTTATTCCCCGCGCAGATGCCTTAGCGCCTCGAACACGGCCGGTAAAACAAGGGGCAGACACTCGCCAATTGCCTTGGGATTCCCCGGCAAATTGACAATCAACGAACGGCCCCTAGTCCCGGCAATCGCCCGGGAAAGGATGGACGTGGGCACCCGCTCAAAAGAGCGCATCCGCATCACTTCTCCGAACCCGGGCAATTCGCGGTCGATGACGGCCCGCGTGGCCTCGGGAGTCACGTCCCTAGGCGACGGCCCGGTGCCCCCTGTGGTGACGACCAAATCGCATTGCACCTCATCACAGAGCCGGCAAAGCGCTTGTTCTATCAGATCCCGTTCGTCAGGGATGAGCACCACCTCCCAAGCGACCGGCTGCCCTGAGTGCTCGGCAAAAACGCGTTCAATTTCCGGGCCGCTGCGATCGGCATAAACACCCGCGCTGGCGCGGTCGCTGAGAGTAACGCGTCCGATTTTCATTCCTTGCGCTTGGAAAGGACCCGGATACCGCCGATGACCATGGTGGAGTCGACCGCTTTGCACATGTCGTAGATGGTCAACGCTGCCACGCTCACCGCCGTCAACGCCTCCATTTCCACCCCCGTCTTGGCGGTGGTGGACACCTCGGCACAAATGAGCACGCTGTCGGGCTCGAGGGCGAAGGTGAGTTCCACGGCGTTCAAAGGAAGAGAATGACAGAGCGGAATGAGTTCGTCGGTGCGTTTGGCCGCCTGAATCGCCGCAATTTTGGCGACGGTCAGAACATCCCCCTTTGGCACCGCCCGGTTGCGCAGCGCCGTCACGGTCCGCGCAAGGCAAAAAACCCGACCCTCTGCCAGCGCGACCCGGCGTTGATCGGGCTTTGCTCCAACATCGACCATCCGGGCGCGTCCAGAGGGGTCAAGATGCGAAAACTGCAGGTCGTCAGAAACCGGGTCCATGGCAGGCGAATCAGTGGTTTATTACCTCAGATCGAGCAAGAGGCATTTGACGGGGACCCCCGCTTTTTTGGCCGGCTCGCCTCCGCTCCCGCAGAGGATCAATGCGTTCGCGCCCCTTAAACCGAAGAGGTCCCCGGAGCTCTGCCATTTCAGGGGAGAGATCCGAAGACCCGCCTCCTCCACCGAAGCCCGCGCAGGCCAGAACGTGGTGCGCGCCCCGCCAACCGCATCGAAATCGGTGGCCAATGGCAACTCCACCAAAGGCCACGAAAGAGGAGCCCCTTCCAAGCACTCCAGAGCGGCGCGGACAGCCAGGTGAAAGACCACAAAATGAGACGCCGGGTTCCCAGGAAGCACAAACGCCACCTGGGCCCCGCGCGTGGCGAACACGAGTGGCTTTCCTGGCCGCATATTGACCGCGTGAAAATGCAGGGTGAACCCCAGCTCTCTGAGCGCGCGCAACCCAAAATCGTAATCGCCCACACTCGCACCGCCGGAGATGAGGAGCAGATCCCAATCCCCCGAGGGAATCGTCTGGATCCCGCTCACCAGCGCCTCCAGGGAATCGGGGCTGTGCCGTTGAGCCACCAACCGAGCCCCGGCATCCTCCAACATCCCGGCCACCAGGGTGGAATTGGAGTCGCGAATCTGTCCCGGCTTGGGAGTCTGATCAGGCGGCACCAGTTCATCCCCGGTCACCCAATGGATTACCCGCGGTGCGGGAGAAACAAGGGCGTGCATCTGGCCCATTTGCGCCAACAACGCGGCTTCACTCGCGCCAATGCGCCTGCCGGCCCCGAGCAATGCATCCCCAACCCGCGCATCCTCGCCGCGGCGGCGCACATGGCTCATACCCGCGCGCACCCGCACCGTCATCAAATCCCCCTCCCGGCTCACATCCTCCTGCATGACCACTTGGGAGGCACCTTTGGGCAGCGCGCCTCCTGTGAAAATCCGGGCGCATTGACCCGGGCGAATCTCAAAGTCGGGCAGCGAACCCGGGCGCACCTCGCCCACCAAGGTGTAACTCGCGGAGAGGTCTTCCGCGCAAATCGCGTAACCGTCCATTGCGGAACGGTCAAACCCCGGGAAATCCTCGGAGGCCAGAAGGGGCTCGCGCAGAACCCGGCCACGGAGTTCACCCAGGGGGAGCTTTACCGGAGGCAAAGGAAGAACCTGCTCCGCAATTTGCGAACGTGCCGAGTCGATCGAAAGCATGCCCTCATCCTTGACGTTCTGCTGCTCTGGAGACCAGCGGGATGTTGTCGGCTTCTTCGGAATTGCCGCAACCGTGCGATCCGACTTAATGGAGAGACATGCAAATCAAGCTCCTGGCGTTTGCGCAAACTCAGGTCCGACTCGGATTTGAGGAGCGCACCGTGCAATGCGCTCCGGAAGAAACGCCCCGCCAGATCCTGGCCCGTTTGGCCCCGGGCTTTGAGGCTGCTTCGGTGCGAGTCGCCGTGGACCACGAATACCACGCATGGGATTCACCCATCGGCCAGGCCAGTGAACTGGCACTCATCCCGCCAGTGAGCGGCGGATAAAACCGCGCCATGATTTTCCACACCTTCTTCACTCGCAGCCCCATTGTTCCCCCAGCGATTGAAACCGTTTCGAAGGAAATCGGGGCGGACGTGGCGTTTCACGGCCTCGTGCGCGAACTTGAACACGGCCGCGCCCTCGCCGGCCTCCATTACGAGGCATACGAACCCATGGCGCTCAAACAAATCACCCGCATTTTCACCCTCCTTGCGGAGACGCACCCGGTTGCATGCGTCACTTGGATTCATCGCCTGGGCTGGGTACCAGTCGGTGAAGCCTCCCTCTTCCTCCGGGTCCAGTCGGCCCATCGAGCCGAAGCCCTGAACTTCTGCGCCCTTGCGATTGACGCAATGAAACGCGACGTGCCGATCTGGAAGACCGCCTGAACCCCTTTCTTCTGAGATGCGGAATCGGCGATCAGATGCCGAGCTTAGCCAACTCAGTCTCCAGCGCCTGCTGGAAAGGCGCCACATCCTGCGGGGCGGGCCTGTAACCAGGGGTCTCGGCCACCAGCCCCAGACGTCCCGTCTGGTCAAGATACCAAGCGGCGTTCTCGCCATCGCTGAAAGTCACGCTCCCGCTGACCATGGCCCCGGGGCGGGTGATAGAATCCACCCTCAACTTCACGCCTCCACCCGGCGCCCCGGCCCCTGCGGCGTTGTTCCCCAAAATCTCTGAGCTGAAGGGCTCGGGTTCGGGCGCGCCTCCCGGGGGAAGTCCGGATGGCGCGAAAGCAGACTGCGGGTCGGTTAGCGGCTCCGCTGCGGGAGGTTCCTCTTTAAAGTTGAGCTTCAAATCATCGATGAGAAACCGCGCTTCCATGTAGGTGAGCCGGAGATCAAATTGATCGGATAGACGTTGCTGGATAGCGGAGAGATTGGCGCCTTCCTCAATCCAGGCGGCCACTTGCTGTTTCTGTTCTGTAGTCAGGTCCATAAAGCGGGCGTTGTATTGGGGGCGGCGACGCTGCGAATCAAGCCCCCTTCTTGTTGTTAATGTTTGAGCCAGGGCGCGAGCTTGTTCTCGAGCTCCGCATTCCAAGCCACTCGAAACTCGTCTCCGGGCAGCAGCCGAACTTTCCGGCCGCCCCCCCACCGGGGGCCCTCTCCGGTGAAGCAGAGTTCGACCCGCCGCTTACCCGGGCTCTCCCAGAGAATCTCCCGCACGGTCAAAAGATCCGCCTCGGTGGCCTGACCGCAGTGAAAGTTCAGCACGACAGGTTTTTCACGCGGCTCGAGTTTCTTGAGAGGTTTGACCTCGTTAGCCACCAATCGCGGCGGATCCTCGCGTCTGTCGAGCCGGCCGGCAATTGAAACCACAGCCCCCGCTTCCAAGTGCTGGCCGCACTTGGCAAAGGTTTCGCCCCAAATCATCACCTCCATCCCCCCCGTCAAATCCTCCAAAACTACGATCGCAAAAGGTTTCCCGTCTTTCTTGGTGAACTTCTTTTCAACCGATGCAAGAGCCCCTGCGATCGAAACCACCGTCTTGTCCTCCTGCTCTGAGAGCTTTGCGATGGGCACGAATTTCCCGCCTTCAAGCAAGGAGCGGTATTCATCCAGGGGATGCCCGGTCACGTAGAACCCGAGCAACTCCTTCTCAAAGGCGAGTTTCTCCCCCGCTCCCCAGGGCGCCACCCGCGCGGAATGCAATTTCCCGGCGGGCACCGGCGCGGCGTCAAAGGCATCAAAGAGCGAAACCTGACCCGCCGCGCGATCCTTATGGGCGCTTGCGGCAGCCCCCATTGCCGCATCGATCTCGCTGAAAAGCTGGGCCCGCTCCTTTCCCGTCCAATCATAGGCTCCGCATTTGACTAGGCACTCAAGGGATTTCTTGTTCGCCTTTTTGGTGTCCACCCGGGCACAGAAATCTTCCATCGACTTGAAAGGCCCCTCTTTTTCCCGCTCCTCAAGCGCCGACATCATCGCGCTTTCTCCCACATTTTTGATGGCCGCAAGCCCGTAACGGATCGCGCCCACGGGAATCCGCTCCGGCGGCTCCGAATGCGCCTCCGATTCGCCAGCGGGCGCGGCCACGGGCATCTCCTCAAAACTCGCATCCGCCTCATCCCAAGGCGGTGCATCGTCCGTGTTTCCCTCGGATTCTTGCACCGCGGGTTTAACCCGACGCGCATCTTTCGCGGCTTGGACTCCGGCAAGGTTGATGTCTTCGGGAGTAAACTTCAGCCCGCTCTTATTCACGTCGGGCGGCAGAATGGTGATACCCATCCGGTGACATTCCGCCACAAAAACGCTGATCTTCTCCGTGTTGGCGATTTCGTTGCTCATGACTGCCGCCATGAATTCCACCGGGTAGTTGGCCTTGAGATAAGCGGTCTGATAACTCACCCAAGCGTAGGCAGCCGAATGCGACCGGTTGAAACCGTATCCGGCGAACTTCTCGAGCAAATCGAAAATCTCGTTAGCCTTTTTCTCCTCGATCCCGTTGAGGCTTTTGCATCCGGCAACGAACTTGACCCGTTCAGTGGCCATCTTGTCCTTGTCCTTCTTCCCCATGGCACGCCGAAGCAAATCCGCGCCACCCAGGGTGTAACCGGCTAGCACCGAAGCGGCAGCCATCACCTGTTCCTGGTAGACGAAAATTCCGTACGTGTCGGCGCAGACCTTGGCCAGGAGCGGATGGGCATACTTGATTTTCGCCAAGCCTTTCTTCCGCTTGATGTAATCCGGGATGAGGTCCATCGGGCCGGGCCGGTAGAGGGCGAGAATGGCGTTGATATCTTCGATATCCGCCACGTCAAACTGCTTGCAGACATTGACCATGCCGCCGCTTTCAAGCTGGAAGACCGCGATGCTTTCGCCCTTGTTTAGAAGGTCAAAGGTGGGCTGGTCATCGAGCGGGATCGCTGAAATATCAAAGTCAGGCACGCGCCGCCGGATCATGGTGACGGCATCGGTGATGACCGTGAGGGTTTTAAGCCCGAGGAAGTCCATCTTCAACATGCCCAAGTCCGTCAATGGCGACATTGAGTACTGGCTGACGATGGCCCCGTCGTTCGCGCGCGTCAGCGGGATGTATTCCGACAAATCCCGGTCGCTGATCACTACCCCGGCCGCGTGGACACCGACCCCGCGGGTGAGCCCTTCGAGCGTTGTCGCGTAGTCCCACATCTGCCGAACGGCGGGCTCCTCGTCCACCGCCTTTTTAAGATCCGGGTTCTTATCAATGGCCCCGGCCACGTGCTCCTTTTCCCCGGTCTCTTTGTTCTTCTTGTCGACCCCCGCCAGCGTGATCCCGAGCTCGTTGGGGATCATCTTGGCGATCCGATCCGCGTCCCCGTAAGTCCAGCCCAAAACCCTGCCCACGTCGCGCACCACGGATTTGGCGCCCATCGTGCCGAAGGTGACAATCTGCGAAACGGCCCGGTCGCCGTATTTCTGCCGCACGTAGTTGATCACTTCCGGACGCCGGTTCTGGCAGAAATCCACGTCAATGTCGGGCGGCGACACCCGCTCCGGGTTGAGGAACCGCTCAAAGAGCAGCTTGAACTTGATGGGGTCAATATCAGTGATGCCCATCACATAGGCCACCATGGAACCGGCCGCCGAACCGCGCCCCGGGCCGACAGGAATGCCGTGTTCCTTGGCCCAGTTGATGAAGTCCCAGACGATCAGGAAATAGTTCACGAACCCCTGTTTTTCGAGCACCGCAATCTCGCGTTCGAGACGAGCCCGCACCTCTTCCGAATCAGCCTGGGACCCATACCGGCGCCGCACGCCTTCCTCGGAGATCTGGCGCAGATACTCGTTCTGGGTCATGCCCGGAGGCGGGGTGTAATTGGGGTATTTGGGAACGCCAAACTCGATTTCAAGGTTGCAACGCTCGGCGATCGCCAAGGTGTTGTCGCACGCTTCAGGAAAGTCCTGGAACAGCGCACGCATCTCCGCCGGAGACTTCAGATAGAGCTCCGGCACGTATTTCATCCGGCGCTCATCCGCCACGTTGGAGCCCGTGCCGATGCAAATCATCACGTCATGGGCCTCGTGATGTTTGCGCTCCAAAAAGTGCACGTCATTGGCGGCCACCAACCCGAGGCCCAGCTCTTTGGCGAGACGTGGAAGCACGCGATTGACCTTCAACTGGGCCTCGATGCCGTGGTCATGCATCTCGAGGAAGTAATTCTCCGCCCCGAGGATATCCCGGTATGCCGCCGCGGTCTCCATGGCTTTGGCATAGTTGTCGGCCACAAGCGCCTGCGGCACCTCGCCCTTGAGACAGCCGCTGAGCCCGATCAAACCCGCACCGTGGAGGGCCAGCAAATCCCGGTCGATCCGCGGTTTATAATACATGCCGTCGAGGTGAGCGATGGACACCAGTTTCACCAGGTTCTTGTAGCCCTGCTCGTCCTTGGCCAGCAGGGTCATGTGGCTGGCTGCGTCTCTGCCGTTGCCGGCCGAACGGTCGGTGTGTTTGCCCGGCGCCATATACACCTCGCACCCAATGATGGGCTTCACCCCGGACTTTTTGGCCTGCTGAAAAAAATCGATCGCACCGAAAAGGTTGCCGTGGTCTGTGATGGCCGCCGCCGGCATCCCGAATTCCTTGGCTTTTTTGAGCACGTCGCCCACCCGATTCGCCCCGTCCAGAAGCGAGTATTCGGTGTGCAGATGGAGGTGAACAAAGGAGTCGGTAGCCATGAGTCCCCCAACTATACGCACCCAGCGGACTGAGCGAAGGGGGAAAATTCCAATCGCGCCCTCCTCAATACCCACCCCTCTTTGGGCAGCCGCTCCCGGGAGCGGACTCGCGCCCCCCCTGTCTTGACAGATTACCAGAGCTTCATTTCCCGCGGAAACTCCCATTAACAGGCACCTACGCAGCTTCCATCTCCAGACCATAAAACTTCTCGCTTGTGGGCTAAAACCGAGGCGGATATCAGAACAGGTTCCCCAGTCATCTCTCCTCCATGCCCCTGCTCCCCCGGCTCCTGATCGCCTGCTCAGCTTCCATCCTGCCCGGCGCCCTGCTGAGGGGTGCAGAATTGCCCGCCGCCCGCTGCATGAAAACTCTCTGGCTCGTCACCCTCACTGCGCTCCTCACAATGCCATGCGGAGCCGCTGAACAACCCCCCCCCCTGGAATTCCACCAGTGGTCCGGCGATCTCAACGTGCCGGATCCCATCGCTGTCACCACGGATGAAAAAGGCCGGGTGTATGTCACATCCACCACACGTCGTAAAGTCGCCGACCTGGACATCCGCGAGCACTCGATGTGGATAGCCGACGACGTCTCGCTAACGAGCGTCGAAGAGAAAGAAGCCTTCCTCAAGCGTGAGCTCGCTCCTGGCAAGCTGCGGATGCCGCGCGGCGGGCTCGCAGATCACAACAAAGATGGGTCAATCGACTGGAAGGATCTCACCGTTCACAGTGAGCGTATCTACCAGCTTCGCGACACGGACAACGACGGCACCGCCGACTCCATTACCGTCTTCGCCGAAGGATTCAACAGCGTCGTCACTGGCATTGCGGCAGGCATCCTCTACCACGACGGCTGGGTTTACGTCACCGTCGCACCAGACCTCATCCGACTGCGGGATACCAACGACGACGGCGTTGCAGACGAGCGCGAAGTCGTCGCGCACGGCTTCGGAATGCACATCGCCTATGCCGGGCACGACATGCACGGCCTGCGCATCGGCCCCGACGGCCGGATCTATTGGAGCATCGGCGACAAAGGGGTCAACGTGACCAGCAAAGAAGGCGTAAAGTGGTTTTACCCTCATGAAGGCTGCATCCTGCGCTGCGAGCCCGACGGCAGCGGTTTTGAGGTGTTCGCCCACGGTCTGCGCAATTTGCAGGAGGTCGCCTTTGACGACTTCGGCAACCTCTTTGGCGTCGACAACGACGCCGACATGCCCGGCGAACGCGAACGCCTCGTTTATATCACCGAGCGCAGCGACTCCGCCTGGCGCTGCGGCAACCAGTATCAGAAGGCCGAGAGCCGCTGGATTCGCGAGGAATTGTGGATGCCACCACGCGCCGGACAACCCCTTTTCTTCACCCCGCCGCTGCAAAATTTCTCGAACGGTCCGGCCGGCTTCGTCCACGAGCCGGGAACCGCGCTCGGGCCCTCTCTGCGAGGCCACTTCCTTCTCGATCAATTTCCAAAGGGCGAAATGACCGCATTCCAGCTCGACCCGAGCGGCGCGTCTTTCACCTTAAAAAACGAGCGAGTCATCCACAGCGGCGTCATGGGCATCGGCATGTTCTTCGCCAACAACGGCGGCCTGCTCATCGCCGACTGGATGGGCGGCTACCCACTCGACCAACGCGGCCGCATCTGGCTCGCCGACGACCCCTCCAGTTCCAACGGCATCGAGCGCCAGGAAACAGCTAAATTGCTCGGCATGCGGGACCTTCCCAATCCGGCTTATCTCTCCCATCCCGATCAACGCGTCCGCCTTCGGGCTCAGTTCGCTCTGGCGAAAAAAGGCGACTTCGCTGCCCTCGAAGCCGTCGCCGCCGATGAAAAGGCCGGTCAACTCGCCCGAATCCACGCCATCTGGGGCCTCGGCCAAGGCCTGCGCGCACAAAAAATCCCAGCCACCCCGCTCGTCAGGCTCCTTGCCGATGCCGATCCCGAAATCCTCACCCAAGTCGCTAAAATGCTCGGGGATGCCCACACGGACGGGAAACCGCTCGTCTCTCTCCTTGACTCGGGCGTTTCACGGGTCCGCTTCCACGCCGCCATCGCCCTTGGAAAACTCAAAGAACCCTCCGCGACGCCAAAACTCCTCGAGCTCGCGAAAAACGAGCAAACCGATCCCTTCATGCGCCACGCCATCGTCACCGGCCTCGCCGGCTGCGCGGATGAAGCCACGCTCGTAAAGGACAAAGGCCTCTGCAGCCTGCTCGCGCTTGCCCGGTTGCGTTCACCGCTCGTTGCGGAGTTTCTCGGCAATTTCCCGGAGGAAGCCGAACGCGCCATTCACGACGATGCTGGCATCCCCGAAGCGCTGCCCTCGCTCGTTCAACGCAAATCGCGTCGCGGCCTCAACGCCTGTCTGCGATTGGGAATGGCCGAGCCGGCCATCCAGGCAGCCTTGGAGCCGTCTGATCTCCAGAGCGAGGCGCTCGACGTTTTGCTGGCCTTCACCCATCCCCCACGACTCGACCGCATCGACGGCCAAGCACACGAGCTCGCTGCGCGCGATACAAAAGCCTTCGCCGCGCTCTTGCAGCCGCACATCCACGCGCTACTGGCCACCCAAGATGACAAATTGAAGGCCAAAGCCGTCGAACTACTCGCGGAACTCCAACTGCGCGTCGCGCCGGCGGTCCTGCACGAAATTGTCGCCGATCCGAAGTCGCGTCCCGGCCTTCGCGCGAGCGCGCTAAAGATGCTCGCCAGCACCGATGAATTGGGGCCTTCGCTGGATATCGCACTCAACGAGAAATCGCCGCCCGAACTCCGGTGGGAAGCCTTAACGCAGCTCTTTGTCCATCAGCCCAAGCGCGCCATCGCAGAAGCGGCTGCCGTCTTGGAGGGGAGTGACACCGAGCAAAAACAGCTGGCTCTCTCGCTGCTTACCGCATCCAAAGATGACACCGTCATCACGCACTGGCTGGATCAACTTGCTCAAAGCAAAGCACCTGCAGCCATCGAGCTCGACATCCTTGAGGCCGCAGCCACCCGCCAAAACCTCAAAGCCAGACTCGCCTCTCTTCAAACCCAGAACCGTGAACTCCTGGAGGGGGGCGACGTCACGCGCGGCCGCGACATTGTCACAAACCACCTCGGGGCCAACTGCATTGCCTGCCACACGGTCGAGGCCAATGAAGGAAGCCAAGTCGGCCCGAACCTCAAAAACATTGGCGGCCAAAAAGATCGCCCGTATCTCCTCGAAGCCCTGTTGAACCCGCTCGCCACCGTGGCGCCGGGCTACGGCCTCGTCACAGTCACCCTCAAAGATGGCAAAAGCATCTCCGCCATCCTCGACAAAGAAGACGCGAGCCAGATCCGCCTTCGCCTTCCCGACGGCAATCTCCAAACCCTAGCTCGGGATCAAATCGCCCACTGCAGTCCACCCATGAGCGTCATGCCTCCGATGCTCGGCATCTTGGATAAGCGGCAAATCCGTGACGTGGTGGCGTATCTCTCGGGTTTAAAGGCGAAGAAGTAGTAAGTGATCGGCACGGCTCCGGTTTGGCGCCCCGGACCGGCCTCAGCCCCGACCCATCAGGGTCATTAAGCTCCCGCGACAGGCGCCATCTGGAACTGCTCGCCTTCCCGGGCCGCATCGATCTTCAGATCACTCCCCATGGCGCTTGCGAGTTCCCGTGCGTGTGTGAGCATTCGGGACAGAAAACGGTCGTCGTGCGCGGGGTCGTGATGGAAGAGAAAGAGGCGTTTCACATTTGCACCGATCGCGAGCCGAACCACTTCGTCCAGGGATCCATGGCCCCATCCCACATGCCGATCGTACTCGGCCACCGTATACTGCGTGTCCGCAATCAACACATCCGCGTCCTGTATGAAAGCGCAGATGTTGCGCTCCAAGGGGCTTGCAACCGGACTCCCGTTCGCTCGTCGGCCATCCCGCAGGAACGTTTCGTTGTCAGGCATGTAAACCAGCACGCCCCCTGGAGTCACCAGCCGGTAACCCGCGCACACCCCGGGATGATTGGTAAAACAGGCCTGAGCCTGGATCGGCCCCATCGAGAAGTGCATGTCTTTTAACTCCCCAATCACCAAGCGGCTGGGCATCTGATGGAGAGCGACCGGGAAATAGGGGCTCTCCATCTGGCCCTCTAAAGTGGCCCGCAACCCGTCTCGCGCGCCTTCGAACCCAAGCACCCGTAGCTCGTTTTTGGAATCGTAGGCCGGCAGAAAGAATGGGAAACCTTGGATGTGGTCCCAGTGGGTGTGAGTGATGAGCAAATTGAGACGGATCGGCGAAGACCCGAACTCCTGCGCTAGGGCAAGCCCCAGCGGCCGGATCCCCGAGCCCGCGTCGAGAATGATGATCTCGCCGCCAGCCCGCACCTCGACACAGGAGGTGTTGCCACCGAAAAAAACGGTGTCAGCACCGGGAGTCGGGATGGACCCGCGCACGCCCCAGAATTTAAAAGTAGTCACGACCTGCTCGCTAGCAGCAGCTTCCGCTCCCGGGACCGCTCCTTGATCGTGATTCGCACCGAGGCTCTCCAATACCGCTTGGAGATGAGCCCCGGTCCACTCGGGCACCAGGAGGGCATCGCCGGCGATCGCATTGCTCCCCAAGAAGCGCACCACACATTTCACATTCCGCAACGGGGGATCCGAGCGGAGAGCTCGCAGCCAGTAAGTCACGTCGGGCAGTTTACCCGGGAGATCCACCGCGATGACCTCGGGCAGGCACTCGCGAGCCAGATCCCAGCCCGTCTTTTCATCCGCCGCCTCCAGAACCCGCCAACCCAATGCCTCAACCGCGGGCACCAACCGCCTGCGGGACGCTTCATTCTCATCAATCAACAGGAGGGTCTTCATCGGAGGCGAGCCGGGATGTTTCCACGTTCAGGGCAAAACACAAGCGTCGCCCGATGGCGCAGGACGGATGCCGTAACCTTGCCTCGATCCGCATCCGCCACATAGGGTGCCGCCCATGAGCGACTCGCCCCTCCTCAGTCCGTACCAAAAAACCGCAGACCTCTTTTATTTCCCCCGAATGCTGGGAAAAATCCGGTTGCACGCCGAGGGCAAACTCCCGGCGGAATACCATGCCAATCTCGGGATCGGGTTCGACGGGCAATGCGCAGCCTTTCTCGGGGTCGAATACCGGACCTTGGTAGAGCGTGTGCAGGAGGGAGGCAGCGACGAGGAGATTCTCCAGTGGTGCTTTGAGCAGGGCAGGAAACCCGGCAAAGAGGAGATCCATTTCTGGAACGAATTCATGCGCAAACGCGGCTGGAACGATGAGGCCAGTGCCACGCTGCGGCGTCGGCTCAGGGAGGGCGGCTGGGAGGACCGTACAGATATTCAGACGTTCTTCGACTTCATCGACTTGGATGAAGGGCGGCCACTGCATGCCCCCTTCTCCTCCCAGTCCTGAGCCGCGTTCGGCGCAGGGGCTGGGGCCAGGGGCCAGGGGCCAGG
>JBEIUI010000123.1:0-9751 GCA_040374425.1 Verrucomicrobiia bacterium
ACCTCGAGGACCGGTTCCGGCAGTTGTTTGAGGAAGTAAACGGCGTGTTCACTGGCAAAGAAAGCGTCTCCGTCGGCGAGGGCATGCGTGAGGTCGAAGCCAAATTCCGTTCCGTCCTCGGCCCGTCCCCGCCAGCGGCGTTTGGCGAGAGTCCCGCGTTCCACCGAAAGCGTCACTTTGGGCAGTGCGCTGTTCCAGGATGGGAGGTGGTTGTGGATGAGCTGCATTTAGAAGAGGAAGTAACGCTGCGCCATGGGCAGCACGCGCGCGGGCTCGCATCGGAGTTCGCGTCCGTCCGCACGAACGGAGTAGGTCTCCGGATCCACCTCGATCCGAGGCAGGCTGTCATTCCAGAGCAGGTCGCGTTTCGAGATTTTCCGGGTATTCGCCACGGCCACCAAGCGCCGGGCCAACTGGAGGGTTTGCAGGGAGCCGGAGCGCAGCGCAGCGTCGCTCACAAAAGTCACGGACGTGGAGTATTTGGCCCGGCCATGGACGGCGAACTGGGGCCTGTAAAACGTCGGCTGAGGTGTGGGAATACTGGCGTTGGGATCGCCCATGTTGGCCATGGCGATCATTCCGCCCTTGAGTATCACCTCAGGTTTCACCCCAAAAAAAGCGGGCTTCCAAACCACCAAATCCGCCAGTTTGCCGGGTTCGATGGAGCCGACCTCGTGCGCGATGCCGTGAGTCACCGCCGGGTTGATTGTGTATTTGGCAATGTAGCGCAGGGCCCGGAAATTGTCGGCGCCGCGGCCGCGAGTCTCCTGCGCCGGGGCTGAGGATTCCAGCGTGCCGAACTGCACCTTCATCTTGTGAGCGGTCTGCCAGGTGCGCGTGATGACCTCCCCGACGCGGCCCATGGCTTGGGAGTCGCTCGACGTCATCGAGAACGCGCCGAGGTCTTGGAGCAGATCCTCGGCGGCGATGGTTTCCGGTCGGATCCTGGACTCCGCGAAAGCGACGTCCTCGGGGATCTTGGAGTCGAGGTGATGACACACCATGAGCATGTCGAGGTGCTCGTCGATGGTGTTGACCGTAAAGGGCCGGGTGGGGTTGGTGGAGGACGGCAACACGTTGGCCTCTCCGCAGACCCTGATGATGTCGGGGGCATGCCCGCCGCCGGCGCCTTCGCTGTGGTAGGTGTGGATGGTGCGGCCCTTGAACGCTGCAAGGGTGTCCTCGACAAACCCCGATTCGTTGAGAGTGTCGGTGTGGATTGCGACTTGGACGTCGAATTCCTCGGCCACATCGAGGCAGGTTGTGATCGCCGCCGGAGTAGTTCCCCAGTCCTCATGGAGTTTCAGACCGATTGCGCCCGCGAGAATCTGTTCGCGCAGCGGCTCGTGCGTGGAGCAGTTGCCTTTCCCCAGAAACCCGAGGTTCATCGGGTATTCCTCGGCGGCTTCGAGCATCCTGTGGATGTTCCATTTGCCGGGGGTGCAGGTGGTGGCGTAGGTGCCGTGTGCGGGGCCTGTCCCTCCGCCGATCATGGTCGTGATACCGCTTGCCAGGGCGTGCTCAATCTGCTGGGGGCAGATGAAATGGATGTGGGTGTCGATCCCGCCCGCCGTGACGATACAGCCTTCGCCGGCGATGACCTCTGTGCCGGCGCCGATGGTCATGCCTGGCGTGATCCCCTGTTGGATGCCGGGGTTGCCGGCGTGCCCGAGCCCGACGATCCGGCCGTGTTTGACGCCGATATCGGCTTTGACGACGCCTTGCACGGCGTCGAGCACCAGGGCGTTGGTTATCACCAAGTCGAGGCTTTCGGCGTCGGTGGCGGTGGACGACTGGCCCATGCCGTCCCGGATGACTTTTCCTCCGCCGAACTTGACCTCGTCGCCGATCCCACCGGATTCGGTGATGAGGTCGCGTTCGACTTGGATGAAGAGTTCGGTGTCCGCCAGCCGGACACGGTCGCCCACGGTGGGGCCGAACATTTCAGCATATTGGCGGCGGTTCAGGGATTGAGACATGGCGTGAAAAGTCAGTGCGAGGCTTGCGGTGTGAGAGAGAACAAAAAGCAGGCCGCCCCCGGCGCGTGAAATGCCACCGGCTTCGGTGACCCTCTGCGCCATCCGCTCCTCTCCATCCTTGGTGGGAGGGCTGTGCGCGGGCTCATTCCAGGTTGCCGCTAATTTGAGCGTTGAATCCGAAGACCTGACGAATGCCCGCGAGGGCCACAAGCCGCACTTCGCGGCTGTCGCCCGGCTCGAACCGGACGGCGGTGCCTGCCGCGATGTTGAGCCGGAATCCCCGTGCCGCCTGCCGGTCGAACTCCAGAGCGCTGTTCACCTCGAAGAAGTGGTAATGGCTGCCGACTTGAATCGGCCGATCCCCGGTGTTGGCCACCACGAGGGTTTTTGTCTCGCGGCCCGGGTTGATTTCCAAGGGGGCGGCATCGCTGGCGACAATCACTTCTCCGGGAATCATAACGAGTCGGGTTAACGGATGGGGTAATGAACGGTGACGAGTTTGGTGCCGTCGGGGAAGGTAGCTTCCACCTGCACGTCGTGGATCATCTCCGGCACGCCCTCCATCACGTCATCTCGGGTGAGCAGGGTGGTGCCGAAGCTCATCAAATCGGCGACGGAACGGCCGTCTCGTGCGCCTTCGAGAATCTCGTGGGTGATGAGGGCCACCGACTCGGGGTAGTTGAGCTTGAGGCCGCGCGCCCTGCGCCGCCGCGCCAGATCGGCGGCCACCACGACGAGGAGCTTTTCCTGTTCCCGAGGCGAGAGATGCATGGAGGGTTAGCGGTTGCGTCGGCTCATCGCGCGCATCCCGAGCACTGCGCCCGTCAATGCGACAAACACGATCATCGATACCCATTCCGAGGAGTGGCCGGGATGAGGGGCTCCGGCGGAGGCGTCAAAGGCCGAGTGGCCCGGATGCGCCAGGGCGATTTGAGGAAGCGCCAGGAGGGCAAAAGCGACGGTGCGTTGGGAAAAAGAGTTCGGTTTCATGCAATAGATTCGGAATCGGCGGGAAACTAGGTTCTTCCCGGGCGCTGAGCACGCATTTTATACGGTCAAATACTTCTTAACGACCATTTCGTTGAGGGCCGCGATCGGGCCGTTGGCCACCACCGCGCCGCGGTCCATGATGTAGAACACGTCCCCGAGTTCCTTCGCGAAATCCAGATACTGTTCCACGAGAAGAATGCTCATCTTGCCCTCGCGCCTGAGCAGCCGAATCGTGTCTCCAATTTGGTCGATGATGTTGGGTTGGATCCCCTCGGTGGGTTCGTCCAGGATGAGCACTTTGGGGTCGGTGAGAAGAGCCCGCCCAATGGCCAGCTGCTGTTGCTGGCCGCCGCTGAGCATACCGCCTTTGCGCGGCAGAAATTCCTTGAGGATCGGGAACAGCTCCAATACCCGGTCCAGATTGCCGTTGAGCTTTTTGCCCTGCGCAAGCGCGCCGATCCTGAGGTTTTCATCCACTGTGAGGTGCGGGAAAATCTCGCGCCCCTGGGGCACGTAACCGATCCCGGCCCGGGCGCGCCTTTCGGGGCTTGCGCCGGTCAGGTCCTGCCCCTCCAGGGTGACCTGCCCCGAATCCGCGCGAAGCAGGCCCACGATGGCTTTGAGGGTGGTGGTTTTTCCCACCCCGTTCCTGCCCATCAGGCACGCCACGCTCTTGGCTGGCACTTCCAGTGTCGTGCCGCGCAGGATCCGGCTGCCTCCGATGGCGACGTCGAGGTTTTTAACGGTAAGCATGGGAGAAGGAGGGGCCGGGCGGTGTGAAACCGGGCAGGGGCATCATGGGTGGGCGTGTTTGCGGCCGAGATAAACCTCGATGACTTTCTCGTTGTTTTGCACCTGGTCCACCGGTCCCTCGCAGAGGACGGACCCCTGGTGGAGAACTGTCACCCGGCGACCGGCGGCGATCTGGCGGATGAACACCATGTCGTGTTCGATGACGAGGATGCTGTGTTTGCCCGCCAGGGAGAGCAGGAGTTCCCCCGTGCGATGGGTCTCCTCGTCGGTCATTCCGGCCGCGGGTTCGTCCACTAGAAGCAGCTGGGCGTTCTGGGCCAGCAACATGCCGATTTCAAGCCATTGCTTCTGCCCATGGGCCAAGGCCCCGGCTTTCCATTGCGCTTTGTCCCCGAGATGGATGGTTTCGAGAATTTCCTGGATCCGGTCGCGCTGGCTCTTGTGGATCTTCGCGAACAACGATGCCCAGACCCCGCGGGAGCCTTCCAAGGACATCACGAGGTTCTCAAATACCGTGTGGTCGGTGTACACCGTGGGGGTTTGAAACTTGCGTCCGATCCCCAGCCGGTAAATCTCGTATTCGTTGAGCCCGGTCAGCTCGTGGTCGGATCCGAAGCGGATTGTGCCGGTGTCGGGTTTTGTGCGCCCGGTGATCAAGTCGAGGAACGTGGTTTTGCCCGCGCCGTTGGGGCCGATCACGGTCCGCAATTCGCCGTGGTCCATGTAGAAGTTGAGGTCGCGGATGGCTTGGAATCCGGCAAAGGATTTGTTGACGCCTTCTGCGGCGAGAATGAAAGGGCGTTGGCTCATCGGGTCAGGCGGGAGTGGCAGGTTGGTCGGCTTCGGCCGGCTCAATGGATTCCTGGCCGGGCTCTTGGTCCCGCTTGCGGCGGCTGACCCACAGCGCACGGACCTGGCCGGGGATGCCCACGAGCCCCTTGGGTAGCAGCAGAACGATGACGATGAATAGTCCGCCAAGAATCAGCGGCCAGAGGTCGGGCATCGCTCGCGTAGCCCAGGACTTGAGGGCGTTGATCCCGATGGCGCCGACGATGGGACCCAAAAGCGTGCCTCTGCCCCCGACCGCCACCCAGACGACGGCTTCGAGGGATTTTTCAGCCGTCATTTCACTGGGGTTGATGATTCCGACCTGGGGCACGTAGAGGGCGCCGCCGAGGCCGGCGATGATTGCGCACAGGGTGAAAACAAAGAGCTTGTAGTTGGCGGCCGCGTAACCGCTAAACAAAACCCGGGTCTCGCTGTCCCGGACGGCGCGCTGGACGAGTCCAAACTTGGTGGCGGTGAGCCAGCGGCCCAGGGCGTAAACGCCCAGGAGCAGAACCCCCGTGGCGATGAAAAGCCAGCGTTGGGTTGCGGCGCTCCGAATATCAAATCCCATGATCCTGTGGAAGTCCGTGAACCCGTTGTTTCCCCCCATCACTAGGTCGTTCCGGAAGAACATGAGCGCGGCGCCGTAGGTGAGCGCCTGGGTAAGGATCGAGAAATACACCCCTTTGATCCGGGCACGGAATGCGAAGAATCCAAAGAGCAAGGCAACCAAGCCCGGGAGCGCAAGGACCATGAGAGCGGAGAACCCGAGGGAATAAAACGGGCGCCAGAACCAGGGGAGGAAGGTATGCCCCAGGAAGACCATGAAATCGGGGAGACCGGCGGGGTTTTGGCCGGACTTGGCGTAGGCGCCCAGGGGGCCGGAGAGCAGCATGAGGTACATGCCGAACATGTAGCCTCCGAGGCTGAAGAAGAGGGCTTGGCCTAGGGAGAGGAGGCCGGTGTAGCCCCAGAGCAGATCGACGCTGAGGGCGAGCACCGCGTAGCAGAGGTATTTTCCCCAGAGATTGATGGTGAAGTTGCTGACTACGCCCCCCGAATTGAGCAGCGGCATGACGACCAGCAGCAAAACCGCCAGAACGGTCACGACGATGGGTTCGAGCTTTGTAAATGCGCGGTTCATGAAAGCGAGGGGCGGCGGTGGAATCCTTTGGGCGCAGCAGATGAAATGCGGGCAGCGGTTTTCATGGCCAAACCCTCAGCCCTCCAGGCTGCGACTTTTGGTGACAAAGAGCCCCGCTGGGCGCCACTGGAGAAAGAGGATGATGCCGCCAAGGACCAGGATTTTACCGAGCACGGGGCTGAGCAGGATTTGCTGGAGGGATTGATCGATCAATCCGATGCCCAAGGCGCTGAGCACGGTACCCAGAAGGTTGCCGACGCCGCCGACGACGACCGTCATGAAGGCGTCCACGATGTAGTCCTGTCCGAGTCCCGGACCGACGTTGCCGATCTGGCTGAGGAATGCGCCGGCGAGTCCTGCCAGGCCGCTGCCCAGTCCGAACGTGAGCATGTTGACGCGTTCAGTGCGGACCCCCATGCAGGCCGCCATGGATCGGTTTTGCATGACCGCCCGGATGAGGAGTCCCAATGAGGTCTTGTTCAAGACCGCCCAAGCCCCGGCGATGATGAGGGTCGCAAAGCAGATCACGAAAATCCGGTTCCAACCAAAGAGAACGTCGAAAACTGTCCAGTTGCCCGAGAGCCAGGAGGGGCTGTCGACCTGGACGTTGTTGGCACCGAAGACGAGCCGGAAGAGCTGCTGCATCACGAGTGAAACGCCCCAAGTGGCCAGAAGCGATTCAAGGGGGCGTCGGTAAAGGAAGCGGATAATGCCGCGCTCCAGAGCGATGCCGACGAGAGCCGCTGCGAGGAAAGAGAGGGGAATGGCTGCGATGAAATAGCAGTCCCGGATCCACCCGGTTGTGTGAAGCCCGGGCAGGCTGAGGGTTTTTCCAAAAGGCGAAAGTGTGAGGCCTTCGCCGAAGAGGTGTTGGACGAGGTAGGCGGTGTAAGCGCCCACGGCGATGAGTTCGCCATGAGCCATGTTGATGACCCCCATCAAACCGAAGGTGATGGCGAGGCCGATGGCGACAACGAGCAGGATGGAGCCCGTGGAGAGACCCCGGAAAGCGGTTCCGTAGGCGTTGGCCCAACGCATGTGCGTGCCAATCGCATTGAGTGCCTTCGCGGCCTCGGCCCGAACCGCCGCGTTCTCCGGGGTGTCCGGCGTTTCCTCAAGAAGCGTATTGAGCGCGTCCCGGCTGGAGATGGATCCCAGTTGCCCCAGATCCCGGACCGCTGCGCTCCGTTTCTCTGGGTCGTCGTTTTTGAGCTGAATCTGGCAAATCGCTTCCCTCAGGGCGCGTTGGACGCGGGGATGGGTTTCGACGGCCTGTCTGGCCTGCAGGGCATCGAGTTGGGCGGGGTCCTGAGCCAGCCCGTATTCTGCGACCACTTTTAAACGGGTGCCAGGGTCCGAGGCGGACAGCGCAAAAGCGTCAAGCACACCTTTCATTGCTTGCCTGAGAGCCGAGTCGGTTTCGGCGGCTTCGATGTCGGTGGCGGGCAATCGCAAGGGCTTGCCCTCCGCGTCTTTAATGGGCTGCGCGGAGTCCAAGCGCAGTACCCCTTGTTTGTCGTCGGCGTCCTTGTCCTGAGTTAGAGTAACCGCGATCTTCTGGCCTTCGGTGAAGCCGGGCAGGCCCTCCGGCGCTTCGAGAATGGAGATGCCCCCCTCTTTCCATGCAGTGAGCAGGTCACGGATCTGCGGGTCGGCGTTGCCTGCCAGCGAGCGGACCAGGCGCACCTGTTCCTCGGATTCCGCAGTCACCACTGCCTCCGCGATCACGGCGCGCGGGTTGTCCACAGCGTGGGCGGCTGGCACCAGCCAAGCCGTTGCGCAAAGGATCGCCCAGAGGCTGAAAAGCAGGGAGAACGGGCGTTTGGAGGGATGCAGGAATACGCGCATGAGCGGAGCGGAATGGGGAAGGGCGGGGAGGTTGGTCCCCGCCCTTCCTGGATCAAACGCGAGCGGGGTTACTTGGCCTTGAATGTGCCCTTCAAGAAGGGTTCACCGACCATGCTTTCGTAGCTCTTGAGGATTTTGAACTGCCCGTCAGCCTTGGTCTCACCGATGTAAACGTTTTTGGTGAGGTGATGGTTTTTCTGGCTGGTGACCGTGCCTCCGGGGCCGTCAAAGGAGATGCCCGCTTCGAGAGCCTCCATGACCTTGGCCGGCTCGAAGCTCTTTGCCTTCTCAACGGCTTTTTTCCAGAGGTAAACACCGTCGTAGCTCAGCACCATCGGGGAACAGGTCACCCGGCCTTCTTTGACAATCCCGGGCACGTCGCTCTTTTTGAGCCAAGCTTGGAAGTCCCCGACGAACTTCTTGTTTGCCTTGCTCTTGAGGGACTGGAAGTAGGTCCAGCAGCCGAGCTGGCCAACGAGTTGTTTTGCAGGCAAACCGCGGAATTCATCCTCGGAGATCGAGAAACTCACCACGGGGCAGGTTTCTGCAGTCAACCCTGCGGCGGCGTATTCCTTGAAGAACGGCACGTTGGTGTCGCCGTTGAGGGTGTTGATCACGCAGGCTTTTCCGCCAGCGGCGAACTGTTTGATCTCAGCGACGATCTGCTGGTAGTCCGTATGGCCAAACGGGGTGTATTTTCCGGCGGAGATGACCTTGCCGCTTTCATCCTTTTTAAAGCCGCCTCCGATGTTCTCGATCGGAACGCCTTTGCTCAGGAGATACTCGAGAAGAACCAGGTTGGTGGTCTGCGGATAAACATAGTCGCTGCCGAGCAGGTAGAACTTCTTCTTGCCCTGCGCGAGCATGTAGTCGACGGCAGGGGTGGCCTGCTGGTTGACGGCTTCGGCGGTGTAGAAAATGTTCGGGGACATCTCTTCGCCCTCGTATTGCACGGGGTAGAAGAGCAGGCCTTTTTTCTCTTCATACACCGGCAGCACCGATTTGCGGCTCACGCTGGTCCAGCAGCCGAAGGTCACGGCAACCTTGTCTTGTTCGAGCAGTTGCTTGGCTTTTTCCGCGAAGAGAGGCCAGTTGGAGGCGCCATCGACTACGACCGGCTCGATCTTTTTGCCCAGGACTCCACCGCCTTTGTTGATCTCGTCAAAGGTAAAGAGCAGGACATCCCTCAGAGAGGTCTCAGAGATGGCCATGGTGCCACTCAGGGAATGCAGGACGCCCACCTTCACGGTTTCTTCGGCGGCGACGGCCGGGAAAGAAGAGGTGAGGATTGCGGCGCTTGCCAGGAAGGAAGTGCCAAGGAATTTACGGAGTTTCATCAGGTTTGTGTTTCTGCGTTTGGGTTGGGGTCGCAAGCTAGGGGGCCGGGGCGCAGCGGTGGTGGGGAGGGAAACCGCGCTTCGGCTCGACTGCCGAGGGCTCTCCCCTTGCAGAGGAGAGCCGCCAGGATTCAATTGCCACGGACCCTGCCTTTGGCTGAGGGCTGAAGGCAGGAGTCCGTAGGATTTGACAGGGTGTTAAATAGGAGCGGGTGTGTATCGCTTCATTCTCGCCGAGCTTTTCTATGCACAGCGTTCAGCGCTCCCGCCCTAGCAAGGCGCTTGCCACGGAGTCGATGAATGATTTTCCAACCCGTTTTGATTCCACTCGGGAACCGTTTTTACAGAGGAACGGGTGGTTTCTGGTAAGGCCGTATTTTTTTAGGTCCAATGAGGCCCCGTTGGCTCCCGGGCAGTGGGAGTTTGACGGTGCGCCTAAAAAGCGACAGAGCGCCCGCCTCTGTGAAAAGAAATCGCCACCGTGGTTGGCTCCGCCGAGGGGCCTCGCCAGGCCCGGCGGCTTTTCAAAGCCTTTGCCTTCGGAATAGGAGGAGCCCGGTCTGCGGGTGAGCGCGGGACGGATCGGCCTGAGTTTGCGAGCGCGTCGCGGATTTTTTTTGGAGGAGGGTTATTGCACGAAACCCTGGGCCAAAGGCATTCTTCGGCCGCCTCCAAACGCGCGGCTGGTGACTTTCAAACCCGGGGCGGCCTGGGCGCGTTTGTATTCATTGAGGTCCACCCGTCGTTGAACCCAGCGCACGGTGGATTCCTCGAAGCCGGCTTGGACGATCTCCGCCACGGAGCGTTCCTCCTCCACGTAGAGCTGAAGAATCGGGTCGAGCACCTCGTAGGGAGGGAGCGTGTCCTGGTCG
>JBEIUI010000124.1:0-9715 GCA_040374425.1 Verrucomicrobiia bacterium
TCCAAAAGCACATCGCCCTCATCGAGAGCGTTTTGGAATGGCAAATCCCGACTTCGCCGAAGTTGGATTCCGACCCGCCACATGCGGCGGCGTGCCACGCGATTTAACGCCGTTTTTTTCGCTCCAACTTCCGTTTTCGGGTTAAAGCCACTTCCAGAGCGGGGGTGAATCGTAACGAGGGTTCGATTCCCTTCACCCGCTCTCCCTTGATTTTCAAAGACTTACGCCCAGGGATTCCCCAACAATCGGCAAAGCCAAAACCACATCCGGGGCTGCTTTTTCCGCACGGGAGCCTATCCTCACCGTTGCAGCACTGCCCGCAATTGCCACGAACCCGCCAGCGCTTATGTCCGCCGTATCCGGAGCGCAAACCTGCCGTGTAAACCGCAATGGGCCCACGCCACAAGGCTTGGTCTGCCTCCAAATTCGGGAGCCCCGCGCCCCTTAATCCGGCTCGGAAGTCTGACGCTTGAAATGGAGCTCCACCACGCGCCGACCATCGGTCTTGGTGATGGTGACCAAATAATCTTCGACCCGCGTCTGCTCGCCCTGCTTGGGCAAATGCCCGATGAGATGAGTGACATAGCCCCCCACCGTGCTGACGTCGGCGCTCACGAGTTCCAGACCCATCAGGTCATTCAGCTCGTAGAGCCCCAAGGTTCCCTCCACCAGAAACTCACCCTCGCTCAGGCGCCGCAATTCGGGGCGCTCCGCATCGAACTCGTCTTGGATCACGCCCACCAATTCCTCGAGCACGTTATCGAGAGTCACGATGCCCACCGTGCCCCCAAACTCGTCCACCACAAGCGCGAGATGTCCGTGCTTTGAAAGGAACAGAGAAAGCAGCTTTTCAAGCGACATCATCTCCGGCACGGGAAAAATATCGCGTTTCACCTTGTGCAGATCCGGCTGATGCTCGCGAGACAGAGGCAGCAAATCCTTGATGTGAACGGAGCCGATCGTGTTGTCGAGGTGCCCTTCGCAGAGCGGAAACCGGGTATGCCGTGATTGCTGGGCGACTTTGAAGTTCTCCTCAAAGGAGTCCTCGGTATTAAGGAAAACGACCTCGCCCCGGGGCGTGGTAATGTCGCGAACCACGCGGCGGCGCAGATCCAGCGCGTTGATGAGGATCTCTTTTCCGAGTTGGGTGACCTCCTGAGAAGTCGCGTTCTCGGAGAGAATCAGCCGCAGCTCCTCCTCGCTGTGAGCAAGCTCATGTTCCGGCACCGGCTCAATGCGGAATCCCTTCCGCAACAATCCGTTGGAGGCAAGATTCAAAAACCAGATGGCCGGCTTGAACACGGCGTAAAACAGGGCAAGCGGGCGACTCACCGCCAAGGTGGATTGAACCGGCTTGCGAATGGCGAGAATCTTCGGCGCCTGCTCGCCGAGAACGATGTGAAGAAAGGTAATGCTCGAGAAAGCGATCGCAAACGAGAAGGAGCGGATCCATGTCTCGGACTCCACGCCGCATTTGTGAAAAAGCGGCTGCACGAGTTGCGCGAGTACCGGCTCCCCCATCCAGCCCAGCCCGAGACTCGCAAGGGTGACCCCCAGCTGGCAGGCCGAAAGATAGGCCTCCAAGTTGAGGGTGATCTTCTTGGCGAATGCCGCCGCCCGGTTGCCGTCGTCAATCATCGCGTCGAGCTGGCTTCCGCGGATTTTCACCAGGGCGAATTCCGCTGCCACGAAAAACGCATTGAGGAACACCAACACCAAAATCCCCACCAGCTTCAATCCGATTAACCCGGGATCTCCCCATTCCAAAGCGAGGCTCTCGCTAGCAGCAAGGAAGTGAGGAAGCCCGGCTCCACCTAGGTACATAAAACAAGTCGAGTCGCGGAGTATTCCCCCGCGACTCGACAAAAAGGGTAAAAAACAAAAGTTACCAACTCGACTTGGTCACGCCCGGGATATACCCGTTCGAGGCCAGCTCGCGGAAGGAGATACGCGAGAGTTTGAAGCGGCTGATGTAAGCGCGCTTCCGGCCGGAGGCCTGGCAGCGGCGGCTCAAACGCACAGGGCTCGCGTTGCGCGGAAGCTGCGAAAGGCCGATATAGTCGCCCTTGGCCTTCAATTCAGCACGTAACGCGGCATACTTGGCCACAGTGGCCGTCTTGCGTTTCTCTTTTTCTAACCAGCTTGTTTTTGCCATACGAAGGCCGTGGAAGATAGGAATTGAATGGGCGTTTGCAACTCCCTTTTTCAAAAAAAACGGCCCGCATTCAGGCGCTCAGCCGCGCACAGCGCGAAAAGGCGCGTCACTTCGAAAAACCGGGAACAAAAGGCCGTACCTGCTTTCTTACCGATGCGCCAAAGTTGCATTTCAACCTGCTCCTGAGTGGGTCCGCGATGCGCAAGCGTCCGCAGCGGGAACGCAACGCGTCGCACCGCACCCCAGACACTTGCGCCGCCCGCTCTGAAACGAGCATCTGCAGCCAAGCGGCCGAACTACTGCACCGAGGGGTTGGGCTCGGCGCCGCCGTCCTGAAGTCCCAGCGCCCACTGGATTCCCCCAAGGATCTGTGCCTGGTATGGCCGACTGGTATCGGGCGGATTCACACGATTGGGTAGGTTGACATCATCGCACCAAACATCCTCCCGATGCCCAAGGGACGTGTAAAACACGCGTCCTTTGCCCGCGTTTCGAACCTAAGACACGGGAAAATAACCCGTCTCCTCCTCCTTGTTGGGATGATGTTTGAGATACCAAAGTGCCCGGAGCCGGGTGCGATCCTGGTTTTTTATGAGATACATCTCCTCCTGGTTCAGCTCCCATGCGTCTCCGATTCCAACATTCGCTGGGTGCGCTTTGTCCGCTGCGATCAAGTCGGCAGGCACCTGGGCCCCGTGTCCGGCAAACTCACCCCGGAGCATGCCGCGATACCCAAGGAACCCATGGAGCGTGTCGCTCGCCGAGTGCATGGCCATAAAACAATGCCCTTCTTCCACCCACTTTAAAAAACCGTCTTTGTCCGGCAGGGGCAAATCTCCCGTGGTATTCGCGAAAATCACACCATCGATTTTGGCCGCTTTGAGGTTTTCCGGGGAAAGCTGTGAGAGCGACTGCTTGAGCTCCTCTAAAAACTGCTGATGGAGCTCCTCCGCCCTCGCTTCAAATTCGGGGGTCCATTTTGAAATCTCGCGTTCGTACTGTTTAAGCCCAGCTGCGTATTTTTGCTGGGCCTTCTCGTCGGCGTCCGGCTTGGGCGCCGCGGGTTTCGTCGGTTTTCGAGGCACCACAACCGCGGGCTGACGCACGAAGTCGGCGACGGTGAACCACTTTGATTGATCGGCGAGCTTTTGTAGAGTGGCCTCGGCAGTGGCAATTGAACTGTGTCGGAAACCCGTTGTCACGGTGACAAACACCACACGTTTTGGCTCCGCCGCAGTCGTCGCCTGGGGACTCCAAAGCGCAACAGCGGCGCTGGATGAAAGGAAAAGTCGGATGCAATTCGGAGAGGCGAACGAGGCGATGAGAGTTTTGTGCAATGGCAGGGGTTTGATCCGCTTTCCGCATGCTAAAACCCGCCCGAAACCCTTGCATTCGCGTTTTTGTGCGGGATCACCGCACCGGCAAGAATCTCTCCCGAGCGCGAAAGGCTCGCGAACCCACCGATGGCCGCAGTCGAACCACTAGGCGGGAAAAACCAACCGCCTCCAACCAAAGCCGGCCCCTCCCACAACCCAAGACGATGTCCCTAAAATTTCCTTTGCAGCCGCGTTACGCCTCAATCAGTATCCCGATGGTTGCCGCTCCAAGGAAGGGTGGCTGAGCCCGGTTTAAAGCACTCGACTCGAAATCGAACGAACCGTAACTGGTTCCGGGGGTTCGAATCCCCCCCCTTCCGCCACTCTCATTGAAGCGCCTCCGGCCAAACATTCCGGTCCGCAGAGCGCTGTCGAATTCCCCAACGTCCGCCGGACACCGATTTTCTGGCGCCACCAACCCAGAACGGGTTTAGCCGTAGGATTTGTATGGGCATTCCCGAAGTCTTCGCCGTGCCAGCTGCTTTCCAGCGGGCCGTTCTTTCTGCTTTCATTCGAGCAAGCCGCTCCTCATCGCCGCCCCCACCGCTTAACGAACGCCGGCCAGACGCCCAGTCGCCATGAGCATTTCTCGGATCCGTCGCATCCGCTCTGCGAACTGCGGATCCGATTCCCACCGGGCGATGGGCTGCTCCAAACGCTGGCTCCAATTGGACTCCGACACCGCACCCGGCACGTTAAAACGCTGCGTGGACCCGAACAAATCGGTGATCATGCAGATTGCCAGCCAGGAGCGGGATCGGAAGAGCGCCGACATCAAAGGCAGGTGCACCTCCTCAAAAGGCAGGATGCGCGGCACCTCAAACCCCGCCCAGTTTGCGAACCGCCGCACCTCCCACCAGGTAAAATCCCGGACAAGCGCCATTTCCTCCGGACGATCGAGCGCATCCCGGATCACACCCATCCAACGCTCCCATGTCGCCCGGAGCGGCTCATGATCATGGGTCGCGAAAGTGGCAACCGAAAGCGCATCGTAATCGTCGCCCCGCACAAGACCGGCGTTGGGGCCCTGCTCCCAGAATGGGATCCGGAACCCGGGGATTTTGAGGGAGAGCAGGCTGGGCCGCACATAATCGGGCACGGTGCCCAAGTCCTCGCCGACGAGCCGGTATTCCCCGGTTTCCTCCAGAAGCACCCGGAGAAACGCCTCGCCCTGATCCCGATTCGCCTGTTTGTGCTCGGGCGTCGAGTCGTCGCGGGAATGGAACCGGGGAAGATCGCCTGCGGTCAGGGCCTGAGCCTCCTCTGGAGTCAAAGGCAGGAACTCCGCATTGCGTTGAGGCCTCCAAGGGAAGCCGTAGATCCGATAAAAGCCGAGAATGTGGTCGATCCGAAAGAGATGAAAAACATCGCGCACCATCCGGACCCGCTGCCGCCACCACGCCAGGTGATCTTTGCGCATCCGATCCCAGCGGTAGAGCGGCACCCCCCAGTTCTGGCCCCATTTGCAGGTAAACGCATCGTCCTTGAAGAGCGGCTCAGGCGGTGCGCCACCGCTCCAATGGGGGTCGAAGAGCTCAGGCTCCCCGAAAACATCGGCACTGTAGTAACTCACGCCAAAAGGCACGTCGCCCATGAGAGCCACGCCCCGGTTTTCCGCATGCTTTTTGGCCGCCTCCCACTGGCTCCACGCGATCCACTGCACATACATGAAAAACCGCATCTCCAACTCAAAGGAACGCCGGGTGGCCGCCGGTTGCGCCGCCAGCCAGCGCTGCGCTTTGCGTGCATTTTGCTGGAGGTTCGGCCACAGATCCCAGCGTTCGGAGCCCTCGTGGGTTTCCATGAGCGCCCTGAAAAGCGCATACGGCTCAAGCCAGCGTTCCTGCGCTACCATGAACCCGCGAAATTTGCGGGCCCGAGCCCCGTTTTTCTTCCAATCCGCGCCGTTGAAATTCTCAAAAGCCCGCCGTAGCAGGGCGCGTTTGAGGGATTTGACCTTGGGGTAAACGACAGGGCCGCTCCGGAGCAGTTCCAAGTCGATCCCCCGAGTCACCTCATCAAAATCCGCGCCGCTGAGATCCTCGACCGCTGCGATCTCAATGGTCACGGGATCCAGAGCGACCGATGAAATGGCGTTGTAAGGCGAATGATCGTTACCGGTCTCGTTGATGGGCAACAACTGAACCATCCCAAAACCATGCTCCGCCGCCCAATCCACAAACTCCCGCAACGCACCCACGTCACCGACACCCAGATCGTTTTTTCCCCGGAGCGCAAAAAGCGGCGCCAGGATGCCAGCCAGTGGTTTCTCCGGAGTGAGCCTCATCAGGGGGCCCCTCATACGGTGCAAGGTGCCCGGGTTCAAGATGCGTTTTGGGCGTTGCCCGTTTTCGGTAAGTACCGCCCGCCTCCAGAACGCCTCATCCCCCTGGGCAAGCGGCTTACGCTTTCGGAAAAATTCAATCGTCGGCTACCGCGCCATCGAATCACTCTTCCCGCAAGCTGATGAATCCCTCCCCCGCCCCAGGCCCGCGATCGATGTCCCTGCTGACCGCCACCTGCCTGGTGGTGGCCAACATGGTGGGGACCGGTATTTTCACCAGCCTAGGGTTCCAAGTCGGCGGATTGCCGTCGGGGTTCGCGATTCTCTGGCTCTGGCTGGTGGGCGGCCTGTGCGCCTTTTGCGGCGCCTTGGCTTATGGTGAGCTGGCTGCGGCGATTCCTCGTTCGGGCGGGGAATACCATTATCTCTCCACGATTTACCATCCGGCTGTGGGCTTTCTGGCGGGGTGGCTCTCGGCCACGGTCGGGTTCGCGGCACCGGTGGCCTTGGCAGGCATGGCTTTTGGCCGGTATTTCTCGGCGGTTGTTCCGGGCGCGCCCCCGGTGCTGGCGTCGTTGGCAATCGTGGGGATGGTTACTGCCATCCATCTTCGCGGTGGCAGTCTGGGAAGTATTTTCCAGAACACAGCGACCGGCCTCAAAGTCGGCCTGATCTTGGCGCTGATTGCCGCGGGGCTCGCATTCGAGCCCTCGCAGCCCATTCACTTTCTGCCCCAAACCGGCGACACCCAGCTCCTTCTCAGCCCGCCCTTCGCAGTGAGCCTCGTTTACGTGATGTATGCCTACTCGGGCTGGAACGCTTCCACCTACATCGTCGGCGAAGTGCGGGACCCGGCCCGAAACGTACCGCGCTCCGTGGCTCTGGGGACGGCTCTGGTCATCGGGCTCTATCTCCTGCTCAATGCCGTATTTTTGCGGGTCGCGCCCATGGCCGAGTTGGAGGGTAAAATCGAGGTGGGCCATGTGGTGGCGGCGCACCTCTTTGGCGCTCTGGGCGGCAAGATGATGGCGGCGCTCATCTGCGCGGGGCTCATCTCGTCGATTAGCGCCATGACTTGGGTCGGGCCGCGGGTCACCATGGCGATGGGCGAAGATTGCCGGGCACTCCGGTGGCTCTCGGCCAAATCGCCCCAGGGAATTCCCACTACAGCCCTGCTCATCCAAGCCCTTATTGTCGGGGCCCTGATCGTTTCCTCCAAATTCGAGACCGTCCTGACCTACACCCAGTTTAGCCTGACCATCTGCTCGTTCATGGCCGTGCTCGGCGTGTTTGTCCTCCGGCATCGCCAGCCCGATCTACCCAGGCCCTACAAAATGTGGGGCTATCCTCTCACCCCGCTGCTGTTTCTGGGCGTGAGCGCCTGGATGCTCTGCCACATCCTCAAGTCCAATCCCGTGGAATCCTTAGCCGGCCTCGGCACGCTGCTACTGGGAATGCTGGTTTATTTTTTCTCACCCACACGGCCCGGCAACACGCCACGATAGAAGGGGGTGGAGGGGAAGTCGCCCCTCCTTTGGATTCATTCTATGTGGTCTCTCATTTTTCTCTGGCTGAGCTTGGGCGTCACGGTCTGGGCGCAAACGCAGTCACCCAACGATCGGGCCCTTTTTCTGGCCGGTCTCCCGCCGAGATCCCCGGCCATGGTGCCCTGGGTCAACACCGCTGCGTTTACCGAACACGCAGCCGCAATGAACCAGAGCTGGGCTCAGAAAGAGCGCGCAGCCCTGACGCCGATCCGGGCATGGGCTCAAACCTATGAGCGGGAGTTCTACGGGAGATCCGACCCGGTGTTCTACTTTTTCAGCGGCCCGGACCTTCTCTACGCGCAGGCGTTTTTTCCCAGAGCCTCGACCTATATCCTCTGCGGCACGGAACCCGTGGGTAGTCTTCCCGACCTGAGCGCACTCGGAGCGGCGGCCATCAGCTCCGGCCTGAGAGACCTGCGCGCTTCGCTTCGCACCCTGCTCGGCTTCCATTATTTTATCACCCAGGAAATGCGCCGGGACCTCAGCCGCAGCGTGTTTCCAGGCACGCTGCCTGTACTCGTCGTGTTTCTCTCCCGGCTGGGCTGCACATTGGACGAAATGACCCTCTTGCGCGTGCCGGCTCCGGGGGTGCGGATCTCTTTTAGGAGCCGGTCAGGCCAATCCCAGACCCTGTATTATTTCAAAACCGATCTTTCCGACGGGAACTCCGAGGGGTTCCTGCGCTGGTGCGCCCAGTTTGGCTCCGGAATGAGCCTGCTCAAGTCGGACTCGTACCTCGTGCACACCGAGCCTTTTTCCCAATGCCGCAAGTTCCTGCTCGAACACAGCCGGCTGATTCTTCAGGACGACTCGGGCATCCCGCTGCGAGCGTATGATCGCAGCTGGGAAATGCGTTTTTTTGGGAGTTACACCGCACCGATTGAGCTCTTCTCAAAATACCACCAACCCGATCTCGCGGAGGCCTACAGACAGAACCGGGCGGGCTCTCTGGGCTTTGGTTTTGGTTACCATTGGCAAACTAGCCGAAGCGTGCTGATGTTGGCCACGCGAAGATGAAGCCACCGCCCAGAGCGATCGTTTTCATCCTTCCATGTCTTTTTTGAGCCCTATGCGCGCAGCCGCCCTTTTTTTTCCGCTCCTCTGTTTTGTCACCCTCCAGGCCTCGGCCATCGAACCCGCCCCCACAAACGATCAGGCCTTGTTCCTCGCCGGGCTTCCCGTGCGGGAAAGCCCCCTGACGCCTCTTTCGCTTTCCAACGCCTGGGTCGATCACGCGACGAGTTTTGACGCCGCTTGGGGCAAGCTGCAAAAACGCCAGCTCAGCCCCATCGCCGCTTGGTCCGCGGAATTCCTCGGCGACCTCGTCCGAGACCGTGCACCGGTTTTTTATCCCTTTAGCGGGCCGGATTTTCTCTATGCGCACGCTTTTTTCCCCAACGCAGACACGTATGTGCTGTGCGGGATCGAGCCCGTGGGCAGTCTGCCTGACGTGAGCCGCCTGACCGGCGAAGCGTTGGCTCCGGCGCTGGAGGGGCTGCGGCAATCCTTGGATGACGTGTTGAATTTCAGCTTCTTCATCACAAAAAAAATGCGGGTGGACTTCGCCCAAACCCAACTCACCGGGACCCTCCCCGTCCTCTACGTTTTCCTAGCCCGAAGCGGCTGCCGCGTGGACGAAGTGCAGCTCGTGGGCCTCGACAACGCGGGCCGCCTCATGGAGGGAAAATCTACCACCCCTGGGGTCCGAATCCGATTCACCCGCTCCGGCGCATCAACCCCTCAGACGCTCTATTACTTCTCAAGCGATCTCTCTGACGGCGCCGCCAGCCGGGGCGGATTTTTGAAATGGTGCAGCACACTCGGGGAAGGCCGCGCTTTTCTCAAAGCGGCCTCTTACCTCATGCACGGAGGCAACTTCGACACGATCCGCTCCTTCCTGCTGAGCCGTTGCAAAAGCATCGTCCAGGATGAAGCGGGGCTGCCCATCAAGGCCTACGATCCAAACCGGTGGACCCTGCGGCTTTTCGGGGCGTATCCCGGGCCCATCGAAATTTTCAAGGAACACACCCAACCCCAGCTCATGGACCTCTACAGGGTGAGCAATGCGCCCCGACTCACCTTCAGCTTCGGCTACCGCTGGCAGCCGTCGGAGTCCACGCTGATTGTGGCTTCAAAAAAAGAGACCGACCCGCCCTCCGTCAACTCACCCGCCCGGGAAGTCTCAGAGCCCCGGCAGTAAACCCGCGGACGGGGACGATCCGGAGATGCGATCCTCGGGTTTCACCCACCGTTTTCCCGAAAACCTCCGGGCTCTCTCCTCTCTAGTCGGCGCCGCTACTTGGTGGCTTGGCAGTTTTTGCAAACGCCAAAGATCTCCAGGGTGTGGGTGACA
>JBEIUI010000090.1:0-15091 GCA_040374425.1 Verrucomicrobiia bacterium
ACTCCTCGAAACAACTCGTAAGCCGAGACAACTTCATCCTCTATGAATTCCATTGAACGGATTTGCTTGGTCTTTATAGCCTTGGACTCTTCCGATTCCGAAAGAGCGAGCACGAAGGCTTCGAACGAAAGGCCATTCTGCAGCTGCTTCATCCATGCAAGGAGGCCTTCTTGATCTGGGGATCTCCTGAGAAAGGCTTGATAGCAAAGCGTAATAGCCTCGATCAACCGCCGCTGTTTTGAGTCAGGTGCAGCCACAAAACCCTCGACATGGAGATCTCCGAGGGCCTGCCTCAGCCTTTCACGTCTTTCGAAATGAACAGACTCTAATTGCTGCAATGTGAGAGAGGTAGCATTCATTTAAAGCGAGAAGCGGGCGCGTTTAAGCGCATTTGATAATTAGTCAATAGGACTTAAACTGATCGAAGATGTTTGGTGGAAATTTGAATGCAGCCGGATCCAGCATTCTATTCTTCATAACATAAAACCGAGACAATCGATCGTCGTATGTAAATTCGTAGCCAAGCTTGAGGATCATATGCTCCCATTTTTGATAGGAAGGTTGGCTGGTATTCGGCAACGTCGCCTCGATCACGACGATCCAAGGCCGTTTGGGGTTGTTGCCCCAGCCTTCTATGACCTGGTTCTCCATGCCCTCCACATCAATTTTGAGCCAGTGAATTTCACGGTCTCCGGCAAGCGCGAATATGTCGGGGAGAGTCAGCGTGGGCACGGTGGTCTCGCGCACTTCAAAACCCTGCATTCGGTGGCGGGCAGCAATTTCCGGATCGCCTGTAGACAGCCCGGTCTCCGCAATTTCAAAAAAACGGAGATCGGCGTGTTCATTGGAGAGCGCGGCCTCGACCACAATTTCGTCGGGACGGTCCTGGCGAAGGAGTTTTGCGTAAGCCGGAGTGGCTTCGACGTGGATGCCGCGCCAGCCTTTTTCATAAAATGCCTTGCTGACGGAATCGCTCACGGGGTGCTGCGCACCGACATCGATATAGAAGCCGTTTTCGACGTGTTTGAGGGCGCGCCAGAGGATGACGTCCTCAAAGTTCTGGGCGTAGGACCGAATCCCCGGCTGGAAGGGATTTGCCTCGGCCTCCAAGTGCCCGTTTTCCGGCGCTCCAGGAAGATCGCTGGCAGCTTTTTCAGCTTGCGGAGAAGACAAAGTCAGAACCGGACGGGACGTGCGGGCCGGCGTTGTGATCGCAAGCGCAGGTTGAAGAGTGTGAAGCTCCTGCTGCCGCCGGGCACGGGCGGCAAGGAGCGGGTCGCCGCCGAGGCCGGAGGAGGCTTCAAGGAAGTAGGCTTCAGAGGCCTCGGAGTTCCCCTTGAGAGCGTGGTAACGGCCCAGTGAATTGGCGACTCCCGCAAGGAGGAGACGGGCCATGAGCTCGGGGTGACAACCCCACGATTCCGCTGCCGCGAGAAAGCGTTGAGCGGCATCTGGTTGGCCGACTTGGAGGGCGGCGCATCCGGAGAGCAAGGCGAGTTCCGCCCGTGCGGGATGATGTTCGATCGCGAGAAGATCGAGGGCCACAAGAGAGCGCCAATCGCCAAACTGCCATTGCATGCGGGCTCGGCTCAGGAGGTTGTCTGTTGCCTCAAAGATTCTGGAGGCGGAAGCGCGGACCTCATACACAGGGCCGCTACGATCGTGGGAGGCCCCCGCTGAGCCGTGCGGCACCACATCGTGACGGCGCGTCGCAGGCAGTTGCCCTGGGGCCGGATCTGATTCGTGGTGATTAGCGGCCATGCTCGCGGAAAACCATGGCTTTGATGATGTCCATTTGGCCCTCGATTTTTTGAAATTCGGCGTCACTGAGAGCCGCCCGTGTGTCCTTCGCCGCCAGTTGCGCCTCACACTCGGTGATTCGGAGTTGAGCGGCAGCGAGAGACTCACGCAATACATCGCGCTCCGCGGCAAGCTCAGCGAAGAGTTGGTCCTGCTGCGCACGACCTTTGGTTAGGGCTTGGATCAACGTTTTTTTTGCGCCGAGCTCGTCGTCGAGCTCCACCTGACGCGCTTCGAGAGCGCGGATTTGAGCTTGGGCGTTTTCAAGTTGCGTCGATGTTGTCGTGGAATTGTGGCCAAGTGCGGCGGTGATTTCGCGGGCGGCGTAGAGTTCTTGATGGAGCGAGTGGCTCTCGGCCTGGGCTTGGGCAAGTTGCGGTTCCAGCCGCGAGATGCGCTCGGACTGGCCATAGATCTCGGCGGCCTTTTCAATGAGTTGGCGTGCGCGGGAATCCAGCTCGCGCTGCAGTGCAGCGTGGCGGCGGTTGTGCCGCAGGAGATGGATGGGCCAGGCAGGATCGGTGTGGTTCTCCGTCGCCACAGATTCGAAGAAGCGGCCTTCCAGAAACGCGGCAGAGGCGGCGAGGGCGTTTGCGCCTTCCTGCCATTCGGAGGCCCCCCCCCGGAGGAGGATCCACTCAAAACGTTCCGTGAGCTCCGGGGAAAGGGACTCGAGGAGGGCGAGCTCTTGACCCTGGACATCGAGAATCAGCAAGCGCGGGGAATCGGACTCCAGAGAGAGCGCGGCCAGAAAGGCGGAGAACGATTCTCCCTGCAACGGCAGTTCCTCCAGAAGACGAAGATTGGGGTAGAGTGCGTTGAGTTCGCCGCCAGGCCGGATTCCGTTGATTGCGGGGAAGTTGAACTTGAAGAGCGTGGCGGGGCCGGAATTGGGGAGGATCAACCTTTCGAGGACGCGCGTCTGTGGTGTGGAACGGGCGAAGGTCGATTGCAGGCGCGCTACCGCAGCGGGATCCGCCTCGACCAAGAGGAGTTTGGATGCCTGCAGGGCCGCGTAGTCGGCGGGGGCCGCGAGTGCGCCGGCACCGATGTGGACGACAAGATTCAGGGGAGGAAGTTCGGCGAGCGGGAAGAGGGAGAGCAGGTTGGACATGAGGCTCGCGGGTTATTTTGAGAGAACCATCCGCAGTCGGCTCATCGCGCTGCGCCGGCGACCGAACTCTTTGAGTTCGGCGAGCATCGAGCGGGCGTGGCGGTTCAAAGATTCCTTGTCGAGAGTCTCCTTGGGATGTTGGCGGAGAAGATGGAAGACGAAGTTGGGGATTTCAGAGATCAGAACGCGCAGGAGCGCTTTTTCGCTTGAAGAAAAACAGGCCCAGAGTTTGCGCTTCGCTTTGGGGGAGGTGGCATTTCCGAAATCGAGGCGCCATTCCGCCGCCGGAGAGCCATCTGGAGCCAGCGGCCAGTGGTGGAGGGGGGGCGGATTATCGGGCGTCCGGCTGAAGGTGAGAACGCCGCCGCCTGAGGCCGCCGGAGTCCAAGCGAAATCAAAAGAGGGGTAGAGGGTGCCGCGAAAGAACGCGCGGATCACATTGAAATGGAGGGTCACACTTCCAGGAGCGGGCCGGTCGGTCCTGGTGTGAACGGAATCGTAGTGCAGGCGTTCGGGAAGATCGTCGAGTTCCACCAGGAGGCGGGAGGCGGTCAGCGACCAGTCGGTTTTGGAGGGAGTGGGAGCCCCCTGCAAGCGCAGGTCAGCCGCGAGCAGCGCGACGGCATCTTTGAGCAGGAGAAGGTCGTGTGTTGTGGCGGCGACAAGGGCGCGTTTGGCTTTGGCATCGGAGGGAACCAAGAGGACATAGGGGACGCCTTTTTCGGTGCCCGCGGGTTCCCATGCGTAGAGCGGGGGCGGCGGGGAGTTGGGTGGAAGGAAAAGAGCGATGCCCGCGTTGCCATGATGAGCTAGGAGACGGAAATCGAGTCGTGGCCATTGGCGGCCGAAAAGTTCGGCGTCTTTGAGGGTGAACTCAAAGTGGCGATGGTCGGAGTCGTCATGAATGCGACCGCGCAGCAGCGCGCCCGCTGTTAATGAGAGCTGGCCGTGGAGTGTTTCTGCTTTTTTCCAGCGCTCGAAGAAGTCCTCCGACTCCTTGTGGGCGTTGTGGATTTCAAGAAGGAGCATCTCATGAATTCCGAGCGCTTTCTCGTGATCTTGGGCTGCTTTTTGACGTGTGTCGGCAAGTTCGGCCTGGGATTGGATCCAATTCCGCTTGAGTAAAAGCGCAGCCGCGAGCGCCTCTCGGGCTATTTCAGAAACGGGCTCAGCCAGGATCGGTTGGTCGCCTGAAAGCAAGGGATAACGCGAGGCTTCGCACTCCTGCACCAGCGGGAGAAGCTTCAGGCTCGAGGAGCAAAGCGTCTCGGCGAGGCCCAGCAACAGTGGATCCACTGGCGAGGCGCCGTGTTGCGCCCCGGCATTGACGGGTGTGCCCAAGGTTTTTTGGAGCCAATGCGCAAAAGCCGATGGAGCATTGGTGCATTCCTCTGCGCTCAGCAGGTAAACACGGTTGCGGTGTCGGCGCAGAGCGGCGAGTATTTTGGCGGTCGCCGCCTCCCAAACCGCAAGGATCTGTGCTGGGTCTGCGGGGGCTTCGACATCCAGACGTCTCGCCAGCATGTGCGCGGGAGGTTCGTAAAATGCGAGAATCCGGACATGCGGCAGACGCTCGAGCAGAAGATCAACGAGCCAGCATCCCAGGGAGGAAAAAAGGACCCCGCTTTCGGAGCTGAGTTCGGGGGCGGATGCGTTGGAATGAACCGGAGCACTGGAGAGGATTTGGCGACAGGCGTCCTCCTCCGAGGAAGGTTCACTCGATGCAGCGGGAACACCAAGGGTTGAACGAATCCAAGCTTCGAAGCGGGCCTGATCAGTCGAGCCGTGACCGGATTGGATTGCGCGGGCGAGCCCGTGCCAGTGCCCAAGCGGCGTACCCAGACAGAGAAGCGGAGCGTCTTTCATTAATTAAACAGAAGAATATAGATGTTGTACAGTGCGTGCGAAATCACAAGGGAGATGCACCGCCCGTCATGAGGCGGTCATAAAACTCAAAAGCGCCGTCCATCGAATCAAACGAGAGCAGGCGTCCGCCAACCAGCAGCACAGCGGTATCGCACAGGGAGCGAATTGTCGACGGCTGATGGGAAACTAAAATGATGGAGCGGTCCCCCCTCTTGACTAGAAGTTCGTCGTGACACTTCTGGGTGAACCGGGCGTCGCCCACCGCAATGATTTCATCGATCAAAAAGCAGTCGAAATCCACGGCCATGGAGACGGCAAAAGCGAGGCGGGCGCGCATTCCCGAGGAGTACGTCTTGAAGGGCTCCCGGAAATAGTGTCCGAGCTCCGAGAAGGATTCCACGAAAGGGAGAGCCCGCGCGTAGTCGGCGCCGTAAACGCGGCAGATGAAGCGGAGGTTGTCGGCACCGGTGAGCGAACCCTGAAATCCCCCGGTGAACGCCAGAGGCCATGAGATACTCATTCCCCGGTGGATCTTGCCCGAGGAGGGCTGTTCGGCGCCGCTCATCATTCGGATGAGGGTGGACTTGCCGGCGCCGTTACACCCGAGAACACCGAGTTTTTGTCCGGGCCGGATCGTCAGATTGACCCGGTCGAGAACGGTTTTTGGGCCGAGCCGGGTGTTGTAAATTTTTGAAACGTCGCGCAGGACAATCATTCGGGCTGCACGTGTTGTCGGATTTGGCGAGTGGCCGCCAATCCCAAGAACATCAAACTCAGGTTGGCTACGGCGAAATATCCGGCGTCGTAGTGCGGGTGTATGAGTCCGCCGAAAAATCCCGAGCGGAGCATTTCAACGCCGTGAAACATGGGTAACCAGAGCAAAGCTTTCTGGGCGGCAGAGGGAAGCCATTCCACCAAGAAAGCAGCTCCGGAGAGGGGAAAGAGAAGATAAGTGAAAATGTGCCAGACCCGGTCCACAAGCTCACTCCGCTCGGAAAGGGCGCCGATCAGCAAACTCAGGGAGAGAGCGAACCACGCCAACATCACCCAGCCCTGAAGTGCGATGAGAATGTTGCTCGGAGGTGCCATCCAGCCGAGGGATATAAACACCAGGGAAAGCACCGTCAGAGACACGGAAGCCCCGATGACCTCGAGGACCACGCGGCCCAGCAGCACATCCAACGCCGTGACATTGCGGTGGAACATCAGGCAGAGGTTCGGCTCGATCGCCTTGACGCAGCGATTCGAACAATTGCGCCAGAGCAGGATGCTGGAATATCCCGTGAGCGCAAACGCCACAATCGGGAGGCTCGAACCATGCGTCATTTTCGCCATCGTCCAAAGCGTGGCGATGCCGCAGGTGAACAGCATGGGCTCCAGAAAAAGCCACGCGAACCCGATGTTGTGCCGGCCATACCGGGTGATGACCTCCCGCAGGACCAGAGCGTGGATAACCCGCAGCTGGATCAGCGCCGAACGCAGAAGCGATCCCGAGAACTCGGAGCCCAGCCCTTCGGCGGCGGGCGTCGGATGGAGTCTGGTTTGCACGGCGAGGAAAAAAGCGAGGGATCTAGAAAGCGGGCTCGGGGTTAGACATCCACAGCCCGGTTACTCGTGGTAATCAAACGCGGCGAACCCGTGTTTTTTCACCAGTTCATCGCGTTCGGCGATCCGGAGATCTTCCCGGACCATCTCCGCCACCAGCTCCTGGAAACTGGTCTGCGGGGTCCAGCCCAGCTTCTCTTTGGCTTTGGTCGGGTCGCCCAAAAGGGTTTCCACCTCCGTGGGCCGGAAATAACGGGGATCCACCCGGACAATCGTCCGGCCGGCTTGGTCGGCGCCGGTTTCCTCAACACCCGCCCCCGTCCAGGTGATCTCAATTCCGAGTTCCCGGGCGGCGGCGTCCACAAATGCGCGGACGCTGTATTGGACTCCGGTGGCGATGACAAAATCCTCGGCCTGCGTCTGCTGGAGCATGAGCCACTGCATCTCCACGTAATCCCGGGCGTGGCCCCAGTCGCGCAGCGCGTCGAGGTTGCCGAGGTAAAGGCAGTCCTGGAGACCGAGTTTGATCCGGGCCAGGGCGCGGGTGATTTTGCGGGTGACGAACGTCTCGCCGCGCAGCGGGCTTTCGTGGTTGAAGAGGATGCCGTTGCAGGCGTAGAGGCCGTAGGCTTCCCGGTAGTTCACCGTGATCCAGTACGCGTAGAGCTTGGCGACGGCGTAGGGCGACCGGGGGTAGAAAGGGGTGGTTTCTTTCTGGGGCACTTCCTGGACCAGCCCGTACAGCTCCGAGGTGGAGGCCTGGTAGAACCGGGTTTTTTTCTCCAACCCCAGGATCCGGATGGCCTCGAGGATGCGCAGGGTGCCGAGGCCGTCGGCGTTGGCGGTGTATTCCGGGGACTCGAATGACACCGCCACGTGGCTCATGGCCGCGAGGTTGTAGATTTCGTCGGGCTGAACCTGTTGGATGATCCGGATGAGGTTGGTGGAATCGGTGAGGTCGCCGTAGTGCAGGATGAAGTTGCGTCCGGAGACGTGGGGATCCTGGTAGAGATGATCGATGCGGTCGGTGTTGAAGAGGGAGGCGCGGCGTTTGATGCCGTGGACTTCGTAGCCCTTTTTGAGGAGCAACTCGGCGAGATACGCGCCGTCCTGGCCGGTGACCCCGGTGATGAGCGCTTTCTTTAAAGGGGCTGCGGAATGCATCGGGCGGTTAATCTTGGTGTTCGCGGATCCCGGCAACGACCATCGTGAGGATGCCCCAGGAGATGAGCCCCAGCACCGCGGTCTCCACCACGCGGCGCAGGCGCTTGGGTTCCACGGCTCGGTCGGGACGATGCGGCTGGGCGATGCGCTCCAGGTAAAGCTGTTTGCGCTGGGCTTCGAGCCGGGCGTTCTCGCGGGCCGCCAACGCCATGGTGAGCTCTTTTTCGGCAAACCCGCGGTCCAACACGAGCCGCTCGTATTCGGCGGCTTTGCCGGAGAGTGAGTCCTGGCCGCCGAGCACTTTATCGGTCTCGGCCTTCACCTCGTTTTCGAGCGCTTCGATGGTCCGGCGGTAGGTGGCGATCTGGGGGTTGCTGGGCGAGGACGCCAAGAGGTTGACCAACCGGGTTTTGATGGTGAAGAGCTCTTCCTTGAGCTTGTTGATTTGGAGAAGCTGGGAGGCGGATTGTTTCTCGGGATCGAACACCTTTTTCAGGTCGCGGTATTTGGAGAGGGCGGCCTCGACGTCTTTGGCTTTGATCTCGGCGGCTTCCACCTGGGCCTGGGCAAAACGCACCGTGTCCTGCCGGGCGCGTTCGTTGAGCTGGTTGATGAGGCGTTCACCCATGTCCAGGAGGGCTTTGTTGATTTCCATGGCTTCCGCGGCGCTGAACGCGCGGACCTGGAGCTGGGAAATCGAGGAGGAAGAATCGAGGCTGAGGCCGATTTTCTTTTTATAGAATTTGTGGAGGGCTTCCTCGCTGTCGTCGCCGTCGATGGCGGCAAACCGGCTCAGGAAATCGATCCCGGGCCGGGAAAACGCTTCCTTGATCTGGAGCTTTTCGGAGAGCTCACCCAGAGCGTCCCGGGAGAGGATGTAATCGTGAACGGTGTACGTGTCGTCCTGGGAGCGGCTGAAGCTGCCGGTGTGGAGCAGCGCGGTGAGGCCGGTCGGGGCCTGGCTCTGGGGGCTGCGGACGACGAAGGTGGATTCGGAGATGAAGACGTCGGAGGCGATGACCCCGAAGTAGAGGGTGGCCAGGAGCGTGGGCAAAACCACCACGCAGAGAAAAAGCCACGGGATCCGGCGCCGGGGCGGCGGTGGGGGCGGATATTCTTCGCCGGAATGGACCTGGATGGCGCCGCCGCGGGGCCGGGCCTCGACGAACTGAGTGGATGGGTTCAAGGCGGCGGATGTGGTAATTGAAACGGCAATGGCGCTGAGGGTGGTGGCGGCCGATGTGCGCGGGGATTCCTCAGGCGCAACCTCCTTGGAAACAGGATGTTCTGGAGCGGTCGCCGCCGGGGTTTCCGGAGAGGCTTCCGGACAAGGGACAGACCCTTGGGGCGGCGGCGGGGCGCTGGGCGGCTCGGATTCAGGTTGGGCGGCGACAACGGTCACAGGTGAAATTGGTTAAATGAGGCTTCAAAAATCGCACGCCTCGGGAGGCTCATTCCCCGTCAACGGGGGATCGGGGCCTGCCGGACGCGGGAAGGGCTGACCGGCTGGCGACCGCCGCCCATCCTTAAGGACGGGTCGGGGGGGTGTCAAGGTCGCGGGGGGGCGGAAAAGCCGCCCGCGGTCAGGCGATCCGGGGGGCGGATTGCTCCGGCTGGGTCTCGAGCACCTTGGAGAGGAGCCGCTCCGGTTCGGGTTTGTCCCCCCAGACGACCCCGGTGAGGGAGCCCGGGATTTCAAGCCTTTTATAGAAGCTGCCGTTGAACTGCGTGTGATGGATCACGTATTGGCGGAACCGGTGGTACAATTCAGGGCTGGGCAAATAGCGCTGGGTCTCGGTCCAGAAATCATCGAGTGGGCCCTGGAACGTGAGGCCTTGCATGTCGTAAATGGCGTCCCCGCAAACTTTGACCGGGGTGCCGTGGTGAATGGCGGAGAACCCGACCGTGCTGTTGATGACAATGACGCCGCGGGCGTGCTGAAGCAGCGGGGGCAGATGCTGGTCGTGCAGGTACAACACCCGACCGGAGACTCCGTGTTGCTGCGCCTTTCTGCGGATCAACCGGGTGTAATCGTGGTAACCGCGGTCCAGGGGATGATGTTTGATGACCAGGGAATGGTCCGGGTCAGCATGAGCGGCGAAGGACGCGATGACGTCGGCGATAAATACTTCCACGGAATCAAAATCCGAGTGGATATGGATTTGGGCGTCGTTGTGGACCTGGAGCGGGACGAGGAAATAACGCTTGGAGAGCTGGGTTTGGAGTTTGTGGTCGAGCCCGCGCTCCTTGGAGCGGTATCGCCAGGCGCGCCAAAACCCGCGCAACCAGCACAGGCCCTCCCAGATGTGCAGCGGCCGGTGGTGCCGGTAGTGCCGGAAGAACGGATGAAAGAGGGAGGACGCCGCGTAGTAGATCATCGCCCAGGCGGCAGCGGCGCCGAACGTTTTGCCGACCGGCAAACTGGGGGCCACCGGCGGGACGGGAGTGTTGAGATGATGGAGGGGATCGCGCGGGAGGTTGGAGTGGCCGTTGACTCCAAACCGCTCGAGGGTGATGTAATCGGGGCGCACATAGCCTTCTTCAAACACCCCGATGTCGACTCCGCGCCGGTGGGCGATTTCGTGGGCGACGCGGTGGATAGGCCGGCAATCACCGAAGAGAAAGAGGACGTCGATCTTGCGTTCGATGAGGATTTGTTCGAAGAAAGCGGGCCATTCCTCGGGGCGTCCGCGGAAGAGGAGGGAATTGCGCGGGGAAAAGAACCAGTCGCCGCCGTTGAAATCGATTTTGCAGACCTGAGCGCCTTCCCAGAGGAGATCCTCGGCGAAACGTTTAAAGAAGGGTCCAACGGGGCCTTGGAGGAGGAGAACCCTTTTATTTTTAAAAGAAGCGAGGCCGCCCTGAATCATAATTAGTTTATCGCGTTGCGCGCCAAGGGTATGATCGCACCGAGCAATCGCGTCAAGAAGGTTCCCCGAGGATTTTCCTGACGCAGCAATAAAAGCTCAGCCAACGCATCTTCAGCCGTCAGGAAAAAGCCTGTTTTACCGCTTGTGTACGTTGGATAAACAAGAAGTGTCGCGGCCACAAGTTCCTTTAACGTCCGGCGGCGGGTCCGGCGGACACAGGGTTCGCGGTCTCGGGTGAGCCCCCAGCCGGCGTAAAAAGGCTGGCCGTAGCAGGTGACGGGTTTGCCCCGGAGCAGGGCTTCAAAGCCGGTAAGCGAGGTAAGGGTATGGATTTCGTCCACTTGGGGAAGGAGCTCGGCCATGCCGGTATCGGTCACCTGCGCATCGCAGAACCGGGAGGCTTGGTCCTCGGCTTGGCCCCGGGCGCGGAGTCCGGCGACAACATCGGGATGGGGTTTATAGACGATAAAGGCGTCGGGCTCGGCCTGGCGCACGGCTTGGAGGAGCTCGAGGTTGGTTTTGAGCCGTGGGGACCCGAACCGGATGGAGGCGTCGGATTCGACCTGGCCGGGAACGAGCAGGAGACGGCGCGTGGTGGCTGGACGGGTCCAGCCGGCGGACCCGACGTTGTATTTGGTCAGGCCGAGCGCAACGATTTGTTGGCGGAGTTTTTCGGCGCGTTCGAGCAAGGCGGGATCGAACGGGAAGGTCTGAAGGAGGTGTTCGAGGAGGGAAGGCCGGGTGGCGTCGTAGTAGATGCCGAGCGGATCTGCCACCCAGGAGAGCGGACGGACCAGGCCGGCACCGAGTCCGACGGAGCGCAGGAATCCGTCTTCGAGCCTGAGAACGGGCCGGTGCGGAGGAATGCCTTGGAGTTCGGTATCGCGGGAGGTGCCCCAGACGACGAGGCCTTTTTCGGCGGGCGCTTGCGAGAGGCTGCGCACGAACTGCAGGTCGGTGCCCCTGAGGAAGTCGCGGACGAGGGGTTTTTTCCAGGGAGAAAACCCGAGGGCGGCGAATTTCTGAGGGAATCGAGAGCGCATGGCGCGCTGGAGCCCGACCCAGGGGATGAGGTTTTCCGGTGTATCGGGCTGACCGGTCTGGGGATGGACGTAGCGGGAGACGGCAACGAGAGCGGCATGGACGAGGGCCGCGAGGGAGGCGGGGGATCGGCCTGAGGCGGGGGGGAGGTCGTCTTGGGTGAGGGACCATCCGGCGTAAAAAGGGCGGCCGAAGGTGCGGACTTTTTTTCCCTGGAGCAAGGCGTGGAACCCGAGGGGGGATTGGAGGGTGTAAACGGTGTGGACGTGTGGGAGGAGCTCGCCGGGAGGGACAGACAAAATCTCTGGCTGTCCATGAAGTCCATCGGGTCCATCAAGTCCATTTTTTGGAAGTCCATTTTTGGGGACAGACAAACTGGACGGGATGGACTTCATGGACGCGATGGACGGCCCACAATGTTGTCTGTCCCCAAGCCAGACATTTTGTCTGTCCCTAAAGGAGGAGAGCCACACTGCGCTCTCCGGGTTTTCCGCGTGGGCGGCGGCTAGCATGCGCTCCAGCACAGCGTTTCCCCCAGGCCCTTCGGGCAGGTCGTCGGCAATCACCAAAACCCGGCGCACCCCCTCGCCCATGCCACTCTCGCCCATGCCACGCTCCGGTTGGCCTGGGGTCGGCAAGCCGTTCCCGCAGGAACCCAGGTGCCGCCGCCAAATCTCTATCAGGGCACACGCGCGCTGCTGCTCCGCCTCCGAACAGCCCGCGGCGATCGCACGCTCCAGACGCGAGCCATACGCGGCATCCGGTCCGTCCACGACCAACGACTCCGGGCCGCCCAGGAATCCCGGGCTCAGGTGCCAACATTCCACGCCGCGCCGGGCCGCACACTTTTCCGCGGCGCGCACGACGGCATTCCCCTGCCCCGTCCAGACGGCGATCTGGGACAGGGATTTCCCGAAAAACGGCCGGCACGTCACGGGCTCGCCCAGGAACCGGTCCAAGCCGCTGAAGGGCATTCGCCAAGCGTAAATCCCAATCATGCCGGCAAGCGCTCGGGGTGCAGGTTCGCGAGGAAAGGATCGACCTTAGCGAAATGCGCCGCCCAGGTTGGCGGCTGGAAGCCGTGGATCCGGGCGAGCTGCGCGGCCCGGAGGACACCCGTAGGCGCGGCGTAATCCTCCAGTGCCCGCATCCAGCCAGGCCCGTCCAGGGGGTCGAGATAATCGGGGATCTCCCCGGCGAACTCGCGGTAAACGGTCAGGTCACCGGCGATTACTGGGGTGCCTTGGGCGAGCGCCTCGATGAGCGGCATTCCGTAGCCCTCGGCAAACGACGGGAACAGCAGCGCCTGCGCGTGCTGGAGATACCCCCCAAGGGCGGCGTCCGAACAGCGATCCAGCTCGATAACCGCGCCGCGCAGCGCCGGACAACGCTCCAGCAAATCCACCGCGTTCTCGCATTCCCAACCCCGTTGGCCAATCAACACCAGCTTGGGTGTGGCGGCCCCGAGCCGTTCCACCCAACGCCGCCAGAGCTGAAGCAGGAACACGTGGTTTTTGCGCGGTTCCACCGTGCCAAGCATCACAAAATACGGCTCGGCGATCGGACGCGCCCCCGGGGCAACCGGCGCGGTCCCGGGTGCAAGCAGGGCCGCGACGGCGGGAGGAACAGAGAGTCCGGCGTCCCCGGCGAATCGCCGCAAATCGACGAGTGTCGCCTCGGAATTGGCGATCAACCCCGCCCCCGCCTCTAGCGCGTGGGTCATCCGCACCCGGTGCCGATCGGCCTCGCCCGGCCGCCCGTATTCGGGGTGGGTGATAGGGATCAGGTCGTGGATGAAAAACACCGGGCGAAATCCCCGGGCCCGGAGCCCCTGGATATAATCCCGGCGTTCGAGCCCGCTATGGCCGGTGTTGAGGAAAAGGCCGCCGGCGATCTCGGCCGATGCCGGTTCTCGTGAAGCGATCGCCTTGGCCGCTAGGCGCAGGGCCTTGGAACGGAACCCATCCTTATCAACCTGAAAACCGGCGGTAACGCGGTGTGACTGCGAGTCCCGAAGCGCGACGCCGTGGCGTTCCGTAATTTCCAAAAAACTCTCCGCGCCCCCCGCGACTCCGCGTGAAAATGAGCTCTCTGTGAAATCTCGGAGTTCGGGATCAAAAGACGGCGCGAGCAGCAGTTCAAGCGCCTCCTCGGACAACGGGCGGCTCAGCACCCGGCTCCAGCCGCCCCAGCGCAGGAAAGCCCGGGGCCGGTAATGAGCGAGGTAAGCCTGGGTAACGCGATCGACTCCGGTGGGCAGACGGCCTTTGAGCAGGCGCCCAAAGAGCCGGGAAACGTCGAGGATGATCTCGCGCATCGGGCAGGCAAAACCCGGCCGCGCGGGCCTAGCGGAAGGCGCTCGCGGTGGCGGCGGCGCTCAGGGTGGGATAGGCCACGGAGGAGAGGATGTTGACGAATTTCTGGAGCTCGGCGCCCTTGGCGTTGGAGACATAGAGCACGTCGCCGTCGCTGACAGGGAACGTCTTGGCGATGAAGAAACTGGCCGCTTCGCTCAAGTCCACGTGATAGATCACGGGCACCTGCGCGTTGCCGGACCGGCCGGACTCGAAGCGGAAGATATACACCCCGCGGTTGCTGGCGCGCACATCGGTCAACCCGCCCGAGCGGGCGAGCGCTTGGGCCAGGGTGATGCCTTTGGCCTCAAACTGGATCTCCTCGTTTTTGCCGGTCGCGCCTAGGGCAGTGAAACTCAGAGGCTGCGCCACAGCGGTCAAGACGTCGCCCGGACGAAGCACGACGTTTTGTGTGGGATCGGCGATGATGGTCTCCAGAGGCAGGGAATAAACGGCGCTACCGCGGCTGAGCCGGAGCATCATCTTGTTGACGGGCTGGGTGGCGCCGCCGGCCAGAGCCAGAGCGTCGAGCACCCGTTCGCCACCCGGGGTAAGCGGGACGCGCATGCTGTTTTTGACCTCCCCCACCACGGTCACATAAGCGCTGGTGTTCTTGGTCTGCCGCACAATCACCTGGGCCTGGTTGGCCTTGTCTTTGAGCCGCTCGGAAACGTCGTCCTGGATTTCCTGCACCGTGCGTCCGGCCGCCGGAACACTGCCCGCAAACGGGACGGTGATGTTCCCGGCCGTGTTGACCATCTGTTCTGGGAACGTGGTGAGATGCGAGCCCGCGCTGCCGATTTTTGCGTCGAGCGCGCCACCGCCGAACAATGCGGCGGGCGGGGCTTCCACCACCGCGACCTCCACGGAGTCGCCGCGTTCCACCCGGGAGGTAGAGCGCTGCGCGTTGCTCATTTTTTGGGAGAACAATTTCGGTGTCCTCTGGGCCGCAAGGTTGCGCGCCACCTGGCCATCGACCTCCACGAGCCGGATGTTTTCAACCTTCAGATCGTGTTTATTCTGAAGAGCTGCGCCCGACGGGCCGCCTTTTGGCATGAACCCGGCGCAACCCGAGAGCCAAACGACGCTGCAAGCCGCGAGGCAGACCGTTGAAAACGCAGGGTGAAACACGGGTGAGATGGCGGGACGCTGGGACATAAAGCGAGGGTGATGCGCGGCTGGTCTCTAGGGAGCAGCCCCGCGATTGTCAAAGCCATTAAGCCCGACGGGAGGCACAGACAAAATGCGGGCCCGCTCCCGTCCATAAAGTCCATAAAGTCCATAAAGTCCATAAAGTCCATAAAGTCCATAAAGTCCATAAAGTCCATAAAGTCCAT
>JBEIUI010000169.1:0-3933 GCA_040374425.1 Verrucomicrobiia bacterium
CCTGAAACTGCTTGAGAGAGCGTGGTGACCGTTGGTTGGAAACTCTGCACGCTCCGCATCAACTCGTCACTCGCAGACGAGAACCGCGAATTGAACTGCTCGCTCATCTGGCCGATTGTCTCTTTCAACCTGCCGAGCTCCGCCGTGATCGCTGTGGACAGCAACTGGGCCGATTGCTCGGCGAGCGGTCCCTGACCTTCGCGCGTCGCATTGACCACCGCGTCTTTGATCTCGGTGCCGAGCCGGCCAATCGCCATCTGCATTTGGTCGCCAATAGCCACTGCAAGACCTTTGAGTAGTTCCTCGCTGCCGCGCGAGGACCGCTCGAGTTCCGCCATGGCCTCCTCCGGCACGTAACGCGGGATGAGCGAATCCACCCGAGCTTGGAGCTTGCGCACGCCACCCAATGCAAAGCTCTCGAGCGCTTTCTCGATGAGGCTAAATCCAAGGCTTGCCGTGACACCCCAGACCGATGTGGAAAACGCGATGGCGCACCCCTGAATCAGGGGCACGATGCTGGTTTCCAACTTCTTCAGGTCCGTCAATTCCAAGCCCCCAATTCCGATCTGAAGCCCGACGAAAGTGCCGAGCACACCCAGGCCGGTTAACGTGCCCGGGAGCGCTTGGAGCACGCGGCTGGTGGAAAGCCCCGGAGCCAACAATTCGTCCGTGAAGACCTCCGCCGCTTCAACAGTGCGTCGCGATTCGGTTTTGTTCGATCCGTCACGCAACGGCACCTCGACGAGATGGTGATGAAGGCCACGAAACAGCGGCAACCGTGGGTTGACTTGAAACTTCTGCCGGGCAAAGGCGTAATGCTCCACCCCGCGTAGGGCCATACGGTAACGGCTCGCACGCCACCACGACCTCAAAGTCAGCCACACAGACCACAGGAGAAACACAGCACCCAGATATACCGTGACCGTGATGAACACGTCGCTCAGAGCCTTGGCCGCTTCTCCGCTTGTGCCATGCAGGAGAAACCACCCGGCGGTGGCCGGATTCCAGGTCGACGGGAGAAGCAGAGGCCAATTTACCCCGTTGTTGAGAACCGTGTCATGGGTGCTGCCGACAATCGCCATAGCCTCCGCCACCAATTCCCCACTCACGTTCAACTCTTCGAATGCCTTCCGCAGATTCTCAGCGAAAGCCTTGAAGGCCTCCTCATTCAACTTTAGGCCCGCATGCGCCGTCCGCATGTCCTTGCCCGCCCAAGGGTTCGGCCCCCCAAACGCCGCCGCCAGGAATTCCCCCTGTTTACCGCGCAGTTCCTGAACGTTGACGTTCTCAAAGTGCCTCTTGATTCGACCGTCAGCGAGCGCTTTGACGTAGAAGGACTCTGTCGCCGCCTCGATCACCGCCTTCCCACCCATCCTCTGGTAAAGGCTCTTTTCACGATCCGCCATCCACTTGCCGCGTGCGGCTTAATCCGCAAAGGCGATCGTCTGCCACTCGTAGACCTGGGTGATGGCGGGATTCACTGGCCGGAGCGTGACCGTGCAGATGTTGTTCACATCTGCCGCACTCAGTTTGGAGAGGCAAAGCACGAAAAACCCACAGAGAAGGATAGAGAGACGCATCAGAGGTCAGATCAGGGAATGCAGGAGGGCAAGAGCGGCGCTAAGTTGAGACGGATCTTTATCGGGGCTTACTCTCGAGCCCCCAAATGTTTGACTCGGGAAAGCGAGCTAGACCGTTATCGGGGTGGCAGGGTCGCAGAGAGGGAGGCGCATGTGAAGCGCGAAACCCCTTGGGAACCGGAGCGAACAGGCCTTTTACGCACATTTCTTGTTACGAAGCAGGCCTGATGTTTCCCAGGATAACAGAAGGCGTCTTCCTTTTAAGCACTCAGCGGAGGGCTACAGTGGAAACAAGCGGTCATTCGCCCCGGTTAGGCAACGAAAGCAAAAACGGTCACCGGCACGCACAGCGAGCGCCCACGGGGACCTACAAACTGTTACAAACTCGGACATCAACGAACGGTCCTGATTGGCCCCTCGGCGGTTTTATGCCGCGCTCCCGTCCCCGACCATGCCCCCGGCGACTGCGCCCCAGATTTAAGACGCTGATTTCAGGAAAATCTCGTTCCGGTGGTAATTGAGGAAGTGTTTCTGGTCGGAGTGAAAACGCCCCACCCGCACGGGTTGGTCATTCCGAATTCCCATGCGATGCAGAGACACAGGGTCCGCCACCGGGGATAACAACAACTCCCCTTCATCACTGAAGGAGATGAATCCGCGATCAAAGAGATGATCGATACTCGGAGTCAAAAGCAGCCCGTTGGCTTCGTGGAGACGCTCCTCGTTGTCCGCCTCGCGCCAGGGTTTGATGTGGCTCGCGATCAAGTGCTCCGGATTATCCACCATGGTCACCCGGCACGCCCGTTCCAACTGCCCCACCCTCTGCCGGAACACCCCCTGCCCCACGCGCGCTTTAATTAACGCGCGACGCTCCGTTTCCGACGACACCTCCTCCACAAGCCGGCGCTCTTGGAATTCCTCCCACTCCACTAATGAATCCAGACTGCGTTCCACGATTCCCGAATCCTCTCGGAACCGCACTTCACTCATGAGCCCGAGAAGAAGCGGCGCGCCCAATTCCAATAACTGGGTCGCCATGGCACGCGGGATCTCCGCGAGATAAGCCCCTTGATTTCCAAATCCGTCGCGTTTGATGGGCGAGTATTTTTCCGGAAGGAGCGCCTGCAAACGATCCATCACATTCGCGGTGCGCAACGGTTGCGGTAACCTTTGAAACTCCACGTCCACGCGCCAACCCACGCCGTCCCATGCTTCTCCGACTTTACCGAATTCATCCGGTTGCGGGCAGGAGTAGCAGTAGGTTCTGGCAACACCCACGGCCTGCACGGCTGCGTGCGCGTAGGAGAACACCAAGTCTCCAGGTTGCACCTCCCGAGCGGTTTCATAAAAGTAGTGGCGGGCACCGTCCCGTCTCCGTTTCGGGCACCAGAGGTATTTTCCGCCCACTTCATGCCGGAAAGTCTGTTTGTGGTTGACCCACCAAAATCGCATGGAAGCCGAGAGTGCGTAACCCATGGAGCTTCCTCAAGGCTGTCTTGCAGTTTTTCTCGCTCCGCCCATGGGACGTCTCAGTGGGGATCGGGGCGGAGATAGGCAAGCGTGTTAGCGGGCAAGCAATCCCTCGCAGCGCGTTCGGCGACACACAACCCATCGGGCTCGAAACATTTTACCCCACCTAGGGGTGAAAGAGGATGCAACCGAGCACATTGTCTCTGGCACACCCTCCCGGGGTGCTGTCTAGGAGGGGCTCGGGTTTCCGGTGGTATCGCTTCGCTCGACCACCGGCTACCCCCTGGGATGCCTCCGGCATCAGTGCGCGCCCGCCTACAAAACACCCCGCCCTCTGAGAATAGGAGCCCCCTTCCGACAGGCGCTGAGCACTCGGTCGCGCGTGGCTTCGCACATTGATCCCGCCTCCGGGCATGTCGCTCCCGGAATTGATCTCCATTGCGGGCGGGTTCGGCGAGGACGCGGGTTATCCCTGGAGCCAGACAAAGGAGGGGTCCAACGGCTGAAATTCGCGGCCTTTCACCCAGGACCATGCGCCGGCGGCGGCCGCCTGGACGTAGGCCCAGCGGGCAATCCGCTCAGCGCTGTGCGCGCTGTGGATGATTTGTTTCTGGTTGAATTGCTCGGTCAGATACGCTGCGCCGGAACGGTTGCGTTCCATCCAACTCTCCAAATGCTGCTGCGCAGCCAGATGATCGGACTTGGCCGCGTTGCATGTGTTGTGGGCGAGAACAAAGTTGTGGGCGAGGTCCGTGGGATAACGCGACCACGGGATGAAATGATCGACGTGTTCTTTGCCCACGCTCACTTCGCGCTGGCAATAGAGGCAGCGGGCATTCTGCACCTCGCGCAAAATGGGCAGATACTTTTCAAGCGGCGCACG